>DATGJM010000053.1:0-14479 GCA_035295205.1 Solirubrobacteraceae bacterium
TTGTAGTGCTGGCTCGAGTGATGCACAACATGGCTGGCCCAGAACACGCGCACCTCGTGGCTGACCCGGTGAAACCAGTAGTAGGCCAGGTCGTCGGCGAAGAACAGCAGCGGCCAGGCCCACCACGCTGTTGGTGAGATGCGCAGGGGAGTGAGCTCGTAGACGCCGGCGTAGACCGTCAGCACCACGAGCTTCCAGCCGAAGTTGATGAGCACGTTGCCCGAGCCCATCGCGAGGCTCGTGAACGTGTCGCGGACCTCGTAGCCGCGCAGGCGGTCGTCGCCGCCGTGACGGAACGAGATCCATTCCGCGGCCAGCAGCGCCACGAACACCGGGATCGCGTACAGGATCAGATCGAACATATCTGGCACGACGTCTTACCAGAATTGGCGTGGAACTGTCAAGGCGCTTTGCCAGAATGAACTCTGATCGATGCGGACCTACGGTGGAAAGACGCTGCAGGAGCGCCGTGCGGAGCGCCGCGAGCGGCTCCTCGACGCCGGTCTGGAGCTGTTCGGCACCCAGGGCTACGCGCAGAGCACGATCGAGCAGATCTGCGCCGCCGCCCGGCTGAACCCGCGCTATTTCTACGAGGAGTTCGAAACTCGCGAGGCCCTGCTCGGCGCGGTGTACGAGCGCCATGTTCGCGCGGTGGCCGAGCGCGTGCGATCGGCGATCGAGGCCGCCCCGCGCGATCCGCGCGCGCGCCTGGAGACCGGGCTGCGCGCCTTTCTCGACGGGTCGCTCGCTGACGAGCGCGCGGCGCGTGTGAACTACTTCGAGGTCGTCGGCGTGAGCCCAGCACTGGAAGGTCTGCGCCGCCGGATCCTCGGCGAGTACGCCGAGCTGATCGCCGGTCAGCTCCGCGACCTCGCCGGCGAATCCCCGCTCGCCGGTGAGGAGGCGCGCCTGATCGCGGTGGCTCTGGCCGGGGCCACGGACGGGCTGGTGATCGACTGGCTCTCGGGTGAGCGCAGCTATGACCGCGAGGCGATCACCGCCACGCTGCTCGACGTCTTCGGCGCGGCTCTCAGCGGCTGAACGCGGGCTGCGCCAGAAGCTCGTCGAGCGGGCGCGGTCGCCCGAGGAAGAAGCCCTGGGCGCAGTCGACGCCCAGCTCGCCGAGCAGCTGCAGGGTCTGCTCGTCGGGCACGAACTCCGCGATCGTCTGCTTGCCGAGGCCGCGGGCGATGTCGCTGACCGCCTTGATCACCAGCCGGTCGGTCGGGTTCTCGCAGGCGTGGCGGACGAACTCGCCGTCGATCTTGAGCGCGTCGAAGGGCAGGTACTTCAGGTAGTAGAACGAGCCGAAGCCGGCCCCGAAGTCGTCGAGGGCGACCCGGCAGCCGATGCTCGCCAGTGCCTCGGCGAACCGCCGAGCGCGCGGGATGTCCGCGACGGCGGCGGTCTCGGTGATCTCGAGGGTCAGGTCGGACGGGTCGACCTCGGCGGCTCCGAGCTCGTCGGTGATCGTGGCCAGCATCGCCTCCTCGCCGGCTGAGGCGCCGCAGATGTTCACCGCCAGGGCGAGGCGCCGGCCATGGGTCCTGGCCTCGCCCATGGCGCGGATCGCATGGCTGACGATCCACCGGTCGACTTCGCCGATCACGCCGAAGCGCTCGGCTATGTACAGGAACCTTCCAGGGGTGACGAGCTCGCCGTCCTCGCCGACCATCCGCACGAGCACCTCGTGTCCAATCGTCTGGCCGCTGGCCAGCTCGACCACGGGCTGGGCATACAGGCAATAGCGGTCCTCGGAGAGCGCGCGGCGGATGCGCTCGAGCCAGCTCATGTGGGCCTTGATCCTCGGAATCGGATGACCACCGGCGCCGAACACGCTGAAGCGGTTCTTCCCGGCCTCTTTGGCGTCGTACATGGCCAGGTCGGCATTGACCAGCATCTCGTCCGCGGTCAGGGCCCCGGCGCGGAACGGCGCGATGCCCACCGATGCGGTGACACGACCGACATCGGCGCCCGACAGGCCTCCACTGCGCTGGCGGATCGTCTCGATCGCGGCTTGGGCGACGGTCTTGGCCTCGTCCTCGGTGCCGCTCGGCAGGAGGATCGCGAACTCGTCGCCGCCCAGCCGGGCGACGACGTCGCTCTCCCGCAGCCGAGAGCTGAGCGCGCGGGCACAGGTGATGACGAGCTGGTCGCCGACTGCGTGTCCGAGGCTGTCGTTGATGAACTTGAAGCCGTCGAGGTCGAGCACGAGCAAGGCGCCGGCGGCGCCGTAGCGGCGCACATGGGCCAGGTGCGCGTTCAGCGCCACCTCGAAGCCGCGGCGGTTCAGCAGGCCGGTGAGCGGGTCGTGATCGACCATGTGACGCAGCCGCTCCTCGTAGCGGCGGCGCTCGGAGATGTCCTGGACCTGGGCGAGCACGTGCAGGGGCTCGCCGCTCTCGTCCCGGATCAGGGTCGCTCGGGCGTGCGCCCACACCGGCTTGCCGGCCGCGTGCATGATCCGGGTCTCGTAGGCGACGGCGTCGGTGTCCTGGCCGAGGAGGGCGAGGATCTCGTCCGCCCGATGCCGGTCGTCGGGATGGATCAGCGAGCGGGCGTCCGTGCCCTCGAGCTCCGAGGCCGTGCGGCCCGCCATCTCGCACAACGCGTCGTTGATCCGCAGGAAGCGCCCCTCCAGGTCGGTGATCGCCATCCCGATCGGCGCTCGGATCAACGCAACCTCGAAGCGCTCGCGAGCCCGTGCCTCGCGCACCTGCGCCTCGTGCACGTGGGTCTCGTCTACCAGCACGCCGTCCCAGACGCAGTTCCCGTCTGCGTCCAGCGTGGGCATCGAGGTGCCGTGGACGTACTTGACCGTCCCGTCCGGCTGGACCATGCGCCCGTGCCACTCCCAGCGGCCGCGGGCGCGCGCCGAGTTCTCGACCGAGCGCTGGTATGCCTCCCGGTCGTCGGGGTGGACGGCGTCGAGCGCCAGCTGCGGGTCGGCCATCAGCTCGGCGGCCTCGCGGCCGAAGATCTCCCGCGCGCCCTCGCTGGCGAACGGCATTCCGATCTCGCCGGTCGGGCTGCGGGTGAACCGATACACCATCCCGGGCAGGTTGGCCGCGATGCTCGCATAGCGGGGCTCGCTGGCCCGCAGGGCCTCGCGCGCCTGGTGCTCGGCATGGATGTCCTCGGCGTGGCTGATCAGGTGCAGGGGACGGCCGTCGGCGTCGCGCACCGCGCTCACCGAGAGCTTGGCCCAGACCGCCTGCCCGTCCTGGCGCACATAGCGCTTCTCGACGCGGTAGTTGTCGATCTCGCCGGTCAGCAGGCGTTCATGAAGCTCGAGATCGGGAGCCAGGTCATCGGGGTGGGTGACGTCCTGGAAGGTCAGGCGCAGCAGCTCTTCCTCGCGGTAGCCGACCAGCGTGCAGAACGCCCGGTTGACCTTCAGGTAATGCCCGGCGGGGTGCAGCAGCGCCATTCCGATCGGCGCGTGCTCGAACGCCATGCGGAAGCGCTCCTCGGCCGTCCGCAGGGCATCCGGCTGACTGCGCCCGGAGGGCGGGCTGCTGAGCTGGCTCGGTGCGCCCCGAAGCGCGATCTCCGTCTCGGCGGCGCGACCGAGCTCACCGAGGAAGCGAAGCTCGGCGTCCGTCCAGCGCCGCGGGCGGTGATCCAGCACCGCAAGCGTCCCCACGGTGCGCCCCGACGGCTCGCGCAATGGCATCCCCGCGAAGGCCACCACGTCGTCCGGCTCACCGCGCGCCCTCGTTTCCACGATCACGAGCGGCTCCCCCGACTCGACCACGCAGTGGCAGAGACCGTAGGCCAGCGGTGCATTGCGGACGCTCCCGTCGCCGGCGGCGGGCTCGGTATCGGCCTCGAGCAGCGAGATCAGCGCCTCAGGGGCGTTCAGTGCGCGCCGGGCGAGGCGAGTCAGCCGAGCGAACGCCTCATGGGCATCCCGAACGGCCAGCTGCGTGTTGACCGGGCGCGCCAGATTCTCGAGGTTGTCCATAACCCCTCAGAACTGAGCATAACCGCCCCCCAGGGCGCAGGCAACGGGCTCGCCGGTACCGTCTTAACGCGATGAGCACGACCGAGAAGAAGCGCGAGCTCGAGCATCGGGCGCGACTGCTCGAGGCGCTGGCGTGCTCGCTGCGCGAGCGCGGGCTGCGAGCCACTCAGATCGCCGACATCGTCCGGCTCGCCCACACGTCGCGCCGGACCTTCTACGAGTGCTTCGCCGACAAGGAGACCTGCTTCGTGGAGCTGGTCCGCGAGGCCACCACTCGGCTGCTGGCAACGATTGAGGCCTCGATCGATCCGGCGGCGCCCTGGGAGGCGCAGGTCGACCGTGCCGTCGACACGTACGTGCAGGCGCTGGCCGAGGACCCGGCGATGATCGCCACGATCTCCCGCGAGCTCCCCGCGCTCGGTCTGCGGGGAGCCGCAGTGCAGCGTGAGGGCATCGAGCGCTACGCCGCGCTCGTGGTCCGCCTGGCTGCCAGCGGCCGGATGGTGCAGGCCGGAGTTCGCAAGCTCCCGCTCCAGGCCGCGGTGATGCTGGTCGGCGGCATCAACGAGCTCGTGATCCATGCCGTCGAGCATGGCGAGTCCCTCGACACGGTCGCCGCCGTGGCCAAGGACGTGATCAAGGCGGTCCTCAGGCCGGCGTGAGCACGAAGGCCTCGCGGAACTGCTCGAACGTTCCGGGCTTGAGGGTGCGGACCGTGAGTGGGCAGATCATGGGGCGACCCTATCTGGCCGCCCGCCTCACTGCCAGTCTTTCGAGCCCACCGAGGACCTTGAAGTAGTGGGTGGGGGCCAGCCGTGTGACGATGTCGAATATGTAGGCGTCGGCGCCGATCAGGATCCGCGCCTTGCCGGCGTCCACGCCGCGGTGGATGACCTCGGCGGCACGCTCAGGCGAGGTCCGAACCGCCACGTCGAACTCCCGCACCATCTCCTCGCGCCCGCGGCCCAGCCCCAGCGGATCATCGTGGAACCTGGCCGAGCGCGCGATGTTCGTCTGGATGCCGCCGGGGTGGACGTTGATCGCGCGCACCCCGGTGCCGCGGAGCTCCTGGCGAAGCGAGTCCGTGAACCCGCGCACGGCGAACTTCGACGCGCAGTAGGCGCTCTGGCCGGGAATGCCGGCCAGGCCGAACACGCTCGAGGTGTTGACGATCGCCCCGGAGTTCTGGCGCACGAGCAGCGGCAGGAATGCTCGGGTGCCGTGGACGACGCCGTCGAGGTTGATCGCCATCAGCCAGTCGTGGTCCTCGGGCGGGGTGGCCGCGACGGTGCCTGCGACCGCGACCCCGGCGTTGTTGAACACCGCGCCGATCGGCGCCGGGGCCCACTCCGCCACCTCGGCGGCCAGCGCCAACTGCCCCTGACGGTCGCGCACGTCGAGGTGGCGGGCGAGCACCGGGCCGCCGAGCGTGGCCTCGGTCTCGGCCAGGCTTTCCCGATTGGCGTCGACGAGCACCGTTGGGCAGCCGAACCCGGACAGCCGCTGTGCGAGCGCCCGCCCGATCCCGGAGCCCGCGCCGGTGATCACGACCGTGCTCCCGGCCAGAGGTGCTGGGCGCTGTGCTGTCATGTGCTGAACCTCACAGAAAGGATGGCGGTACTCGCGGGTACCATACTCGCATGGATCCCGAGCATCATGACGTGCTGATCGTCGGGGCCGGGCTCTCCGGCATCGGTGCGGCGTGCCAGCTCCGGGCCAAGTGTCCCGGCAAGTCGTTCGCGATCCTCGAAGCCCGCGACGCGATCGGCGGCACGTGGGATCTGTTCCGCTATCCCGGGATCCGCTCGGACTCCGACATGTACACCCTCGGCTATGTCTTCAAGCCCTGGGAGGACGCCAAGGCGATCGCCGACGGCCCGGCGATCCGCGAGTACATCCGCGAGACCGCGCGCGAGCACGGGGTGCAGTCAGCGATCCGTTTCCGTCACCGGGTCGTGCGGGCCTCGTGGTCCAGCGCTTGCGCTCGATGGGAGGTGGAGGTGGAGCGGGCCGACAGCGGCGAGCGGCTGACCATGACCTGCAACTTCCTGCACATGTGCAGCGGCTACTACGACTATTCGGCCGGCTACACGCCGTCTTTTCCCGGGGTCGAGCGCTTCGTGGGCCCCGTGATCCATCCGCAGCACTGGCCGGAGGACTTCGACTACTCCGGGCAGCGCGTGCTCGTGATCGGCAGCGGCGCGACGGCTGTGACGCTCGTGCCGGCGATGTCCTGGAACGCGGCGCACGTGACCCTGCTTCAACGCTCCCCGAGCTATGTCGTCTCGCTTCCAGCGCGCGACCCGCTCGCCGACGCCCTGCGCCGGCGCCTGCCGGCCAAGCGCGCCTACTCGATCGTGCGTTGGAAGAACGTGTTGATGGCGACCGCCTTCTTCCAGGCGAGCCGTCGGTGGCCGGCCGTGATGCGGCGGTTGATCCACGGTGGGGCGCAGCGGGCGCTGCCGCCGGGATTCGACGTCTCCGAGCACTTCAGCCCGCGCTACAACCCCTGGGACCAGCGTGTGTGCTTCGTTCCGGACGGTGATCTGTTCGACGCACTCAGCTCCGGCCGAGCCTCCATCGTCACCGATGGCATCGATACGTTCACCGAGCGCGGCGTGCGGCTGACTTCGGGACGCGAGCTCGAGGCCGACGTGATCGTCACCGCGACCGGGCTGCGGATCAAGCTGCTCGGCGGGATGCAGGTGAGCGTCGACGACCGCCCCATCGACTTCGCCAAGACCGTGGCCTACAAGGGCATGATGTTCAGCGGCGTGCCCAACCTCACGCTCGCCCTCGGGTACACGAACGCGTCGTGGACGCTCAAGTGCGACCTCGTGACCGACTACGTCTGCCGGCTTCTGAACCACATGGACGCCCGTGGCTACAGCCGGGTCATGCCGCTGGAGCCGCCGCCGTCAGTCGCCCGGGAGCCGTTGCTGAACCTCAACTCGGGCTACATCAAGCGCGCGCTCGAGCTGATGCCGACGCAGGGGTCGCGCCTGCCCTGGCGGCTGCACCAGAACTACCTGCTCGACGTGCGCATGCTGCGCCGCGGTCAGCTCGAGGATGAAGGGGTGGAGTTCTCGGGCGCGGCGAGCCCGATCGGCGCGGCGAGGACCTCGTCCGGGATCCCGAATGCGCCGACGAGCGCCGCGGCCTGAGCCCGGACCTCGTTGCAGAGCCGGTTGACCTCGCGCGTGATCGCCTTACAGCGCGGGCCGGTGAGGCGGCCGTGCTCCTGGAAGAAGCCACGGTCGGCTTCGATGTTCTCGAGCGCGAACAAGTCGCAGAGGCGGCCCAGCGTGTTGTGCAGCGCCTCGTCCTCGCAGGCCTCGATGGCCTGGTTGAAGGCCTCGAGCAGGATCGTGTCCATATGGGCTCGTGCGGCGTTGATCGCGTGGTTCTGCACGGCGCGGAAGACCTCGAACGGGTCGTGGCCGTCGGCCAGCCCGCGCCGGAAGCGCTGGGCCACGCCGGCGGTGATGTGACCCTCGCGCCAGCGGAACAGGTCGAGGTGGTACTCGCGGTCGCTCAGCATCCGGTCCTCGTCGGCGCCTGAGACGGCATCGCCGATGACCTGGAGGATCTTGCGCGCGAACAGCCGCTCGACAACTGTCTCCACCGCCTGCTCGGCCACGAAGAGGACGGTCTCGCGCGGATTGAGGTCCTCGAAGTTGTCCCGGTAGTCGGTGAGGATCCCCTTGGCCACGAGCATCATCAGCACCGTGTTGTCGCCTTCGAAGGTCGTGAACACGTCGGTGTCAGCCTTCAGGGCCGCGAAGCGATTCACGGCCATGTAGCCGGCCCCCCCGCAGCACTCGCGCGCGGTCTGGATCGTGGTCGTGGCATGCCAGGAGGCGGTGGCCTTCATGCCCGCCGCCATCGTCTCCAGCTGACGGCGCTCGCGCTCGTCCGGGTCGGCCTGGGTGAAGCTGTGGTGAAAGCGCTCGAGCAGCTCGGCCTGAGCGAAGTG
This sequence comes from Solirubrobacteraceae bacterium, assembly GCA_035295205.1. GTDB lineage: Bacteria > Actinomycetota > Thermoleophilia > Solirubrobacterales > Solirubrobacteraceae > Palsa-465. Next base: position 7,944 of record DATGJM010000053.1, read on the forward strand.
CAGCGCATAGGTCTTCGCCAGCAGCGGCATCAGGCGGCGCTGGTGGCTGCGGTAGTCGAGGATCAGCACCTCGGTGTCCTCGGCGGGCCCGAACTGGTGGCGGCGCAGGCCGTGGCGCACCGCGATCGTGAGCGCTGATTTCGCGGCGCTCACAGACGCGCCGCTGATGCAGACGCGGCCCTGGACGAGGGCGCTGAGCATCGTGAAGAAGCGCTTGCTCGCCTTCTCGATCGGGCTCTCGTAGACGCCCTCGGCGTTCACGGTGCCGTAGCGGTCGAGCAGCGCCTCGCGGGGCACGCGGACGTTGTGAAACCAGATGCGGCCGTTGTCGACCCCGTTCAGGCCCATCTTCTCGCCGCAGTCCTCGATCGTGATGCCGGGCTTGACGCGTCCGCGCTCGTCGCGCAACTCGACCACGAAGGCGTGGACGCCGTGGTTCGTGCCGGCGACGATCAGCTGGGCGAAGACGGCGGCGACGCGCCCGTGGCAGGCGGCGTTGCCGATGTACTCCTTGCGGGCGTCGTCGTCGGGGGTGTGGATCACGAACTCCTGCGCGACCGGGTCGTAGGTCGCGGTGGTGCGCAGGTGCTGGACGTCGGAGCCGTGGCCGGCCTCGGTCATGGCGAAGCAGCCGGGCAGCTCCAGCGAGGCGGTGGCCTTCAGGTAGCGCTCATGGTGCGGTTTCGTGCCGAGCTGCTGGACAGCGCCTCCCCACAGGCCGAACTGGACGCCGAACTTGACCAACAGCGAGAGGTCGCCGAAGCCGAGCGTCTCGAACGCGGCCACGTTGGCGCCGGGATCGCCCAGGCCTCCGTACTCCGGCGGAAAACCAGGGGCGGTCTGCTCCGTGCGGGCCATCGTCCTCGCCCACTCGTAGACCCGCTCGCGATACTCGGGGGTGGGCAGCGCCGTCACGGGCGCGAACTCGGGCCGGCACAGGAGGTCCTTGACACGCCTGCGGACCTCGGCGTAGCGGCCGTCGAGCAGAGCCGTCAGCGCGGCGGAATCGAACTGCTCGGTCTGCGGAAGCGTGACCGCCATCCCACAGAACTATTTCAATGGATGGACCAGGTGGCGCCGGATGCGGTGCAGGAACTGGCCGAAGTCGTTGTGCGTGGAGGCCAGACCGCTGGCTCCGAGCAGGATCACGAACACCCCGACCAGGATTCCGGCTCCGGCCAGCAGCCTCGGCCAGTGAGCCTGGAGGAAGTCACGCCCCGCGCCCAGCAGGCGCGCGGCCCGGTCGCCGGCGAGGGCCAGCGTGAGCAGGATCCCGATCAGCGGCAGCACGAAGCAGACGTTGAAGATCACGAGCAGGAAGACCTGACGCGTGATGCTGCCGCCGTCGCCGACCACCGTCGCGATCGCCGCGAAGTACGGAAAGGCGGTCGGCAGCTCGATCGCCGTGATCGTCGCCCCCAGCACCCAGCTCGAGCGCCCACGGGCATCGAACTGAGGCTGCTCGCGAGCAGTGAGCCGCGCCCGGTGACGCCACAGGAGCAGGGCCGCGGCCAGCATCGCCACTCCGGCGCCGAGCTCGATGACGTACGCCGCGCGATGGTGGGGGTGGGGGATCAGCGAGAGCAGGAGCTGGCCCGGCCCGAGCGCGATCGCCAGCCCGCCGGCCAGGTAGACCAGGAACACCGCCAGGGTGAACTCGAGCACGCGGGTCCGGGCGTGCTCGCCGGAGGCCAGGTAGAGCGCCGGCGCGATCGTCGTCGGGTTCAGCGAATCCGCCAGGCCGATCGAGATCACGATGCCGAGTAACCGGAGCACGGCTGGGATTGTTGCCGGATAGCGCGCTCCGGACTCGGCTCAGGCGAAATGGAGCTCCTCTTCGGGCGCGGCCCCCTCGTCGATCGCCTGCTCGCAGGTCGGGCACCACCAGCGTGCTTCGAGCGGGGTGCCGCAGACGGCGTGCCGGGGCGCGGCGGCCGGATCCTGGCGAGCGCCCCAGCCGGCCAGCAGGCGAAGCGCGGCTGTCAGCTCCCGCCCGGAGGCGGTGGGCTCGTAGACGAAGCGCGGCGGGCGCTCGGAGTAGGGAGTGGCCACGACCAGTCCGTGGCGCTCGAGACTGCGAAGGCGCTGGGTGAGGACGTTCGGGGCGATGCCCTTGATGTCCGACTGCAGCTCCCCGAAGCGCCGGGGCCCGGACTCGAGCAGGGCGGCGAGGACGAGCAGGGTCCAGCGGTCGCCGACGACCTCGAGGGCGGTGGCCAGGGCTTCGCGTTCGTCGGGCATGTGGCGAGTGAATCCTAAGTCGTGATGCCGCTTGGTAGAGTTGTCGCTTGCAAGTAGCAAGTTCCTAACTTTCGGGAGCCGGATATGAGCGCTGTAGCGGAGATCGAGACCCTCATCCAGGAAGCGGCGGCCCGCTACGGGCCTGCGGTCGTGGGCGTCGGCCGGGGGTGGGGGACCGGATCGGGTGTCATCGTCGGCCCCGGCCAGGTGCTGGTGAGCGCGCATTCGCTACGCGAGCCCGAGGTCACCCTCGTGCTCGGCGACGGCGAGTCGCGGCCGGGCCGGGTGGCCGGGGCCGATCCCGATCTCGACCTGGCGGTGGTCCAGGTCGACACCGGTGACATCGAGCCGGTGGCCTGGGACCCCGACGCCTCAGGCGCGGCGGTCGGGCAGGCGGTGCTCGCGCTGGCGAACCCCGGCGGGCGAGGCCTGCGTGTGACGTTCGGCTTCGTCACCTCGGTCGGACGGAGCTTCCGTGGTGGTCGCGGGCGCCGCGTGACGGGGGCGATCGAGCACTCGGCGCCGCTGCCTCGCGGCTCCTCGGGCGGACCGCTGCTCGATACCTCGGGGCGGCTCCTCGGCGTCAACGCGGTGCGGGCCGACGGCGGCCTGATCCTGGCGACCCCGGCCGACGGCGCTCTGCGCGAGCGCGTGGAGGGTCTGGCTCAGGGCAACGAGCCGCGCCGCGCTCGGCTCGGCGTCGCCCTGGCCCCTCCGCGGGCGGCCCGTGAGCTCCGGCGTGCCGTTGGTCTCCCCGAGCGGCCCGGCCTGCTGGTGCGGGCGGTCCAGGACGGAAGCCCCGCGGCGGGCGCCGGTCTGCGGCGCGGCGACCTGATCGTCCGCCTCGGTGAGCGCGAGACGGCGCGGATCGACGACCTGCACGAGGCGCTCGATGCCTCCTCGCCGGGAGGCCCGATCGAGCTCGGTGTCGTGCGCGGCAGCGAAGAGCTCGCACTGACGGTCGAGGCTTAGACGATGGCCACGACCGAGGAACGAGATGCAGTCGCGCTCGATGCCTACTCGGTGGTGGTGACCGAGGTCGCCGAGCGCGTCTCGCCGAGCGTCGCCAGCCTGCGCGTCGGCCGGCGCGGGCGCTCGGGGGAGACCGTGCTGCGCGGGGCGGGCAGCGCCGTGGTCCTGACACCGGACGGGTTCATGCTCACGTGCGCGCACGTAGTCGAGCGCTCGAGCCGGGGACGTGCGACGTTTCCCGACGGGCGCGAGCTGCCCTTCGAGATCGTCGGTGCCGACCGCCTGTCTGACCTTGCGGTGCTGCGCGCCCACGACGGCGGCCTTCGTCCGGCCGAGCTCGGCGAGGCGGCGCAGCTCAAGGTCGGCCAGCTCGTGCTGGCGATCGGCAACCCCCATGGATTCGCCGGCTCGGTCACGGCCGGCGTCGTCTCGGCGCTCGGGCGCTCGCTGCCCGCGCGCGCCGGCCGGACCTTCCGCTACATCGACAACGTCATCCAGACCGACGCCGCCCTGAATCCCGGCAACTCCGGTGGGGCCCTCGCGGACAGCTTCGGGCGCGTGGTCGGCATCAACACCGCGGTGGCCGGGATCGGCCTCGGGCTCGCGGTGCCGATCAACGCCGCCACGCGGCAGATCGTGGGCTCGCTGATGACTGACGGGCGTGTGCGCCGGGCCCAGATCGGGATCGCCGGCGGTCCGCGCCCGCTGCCGCCGCATGCGCGTGTCAGGCTGGGCCGGGAGAGCGCGGTCGAGGTCGTCGAGGTGATGGCCGACAGTCCCGCTCAGCGCGCCGGCCTGCGGGCCGAGGACTTGCTCGTGGAGCTCGATGGCGCGCCCGTGCGGCGGGTCGACGACATCCAGGCGCTGCTCGGCGAGCAGGCGATCGGCCGCACGCTGTCTGCGATCGTGCTCCGCGGCGAGCGCTGGCTGACGCTCGAGCTGCGCCCGGCGGAGCTGCACGGGTGACCCCCACACGGCGCTCGCACTAGCTACACTCGCCTCCGGCGCCTGGTGGGCGTGCATGAGCATGCACCGGCGCTCGCCGACACTTACAAAACCCCATCCGGGAAGCGCTAGATGGCCCGCGGAGACGTTCGGATCGCTGCGACCCTCGCCTGCGAGGAGTGCAAGCGCCGGAACTACCAGACGAACAAGAGCAAGCGGAACAACCCCGAGCGACTCCAGCTGCGCAAGTACTGCCGCTGGTGCAAGCGCCACACCGCTCACCGCGAAACGCGCTAGCGGTCGGGAGTTCTCCGTGGCTCGCAATCGCAAACGAGCAAGAGAGCGGCGGCGCGTGCAGCCCGTCGTCGCGCGGCCGGGCGAGCCGGCGCTGGGCGGTCCCGTACCTGCGACCGAGAACGGCGCTCCCGACCCGCTCGAGCACGCGACGCCCGACGCCGAGCTCGCCGAGGCGCAGCTGGCGCTGGGACGGGGCGAGCCGGGCCCCGAGCTCGACGCTGTCGAGGACGAGGAGCTGGAGGATCTGGCCACGGCGGGCGGCCCGTCGGTGAGCGACGCCGGCGCGGTCGCGGTCCCCGCCAGGGCGGCCGCCGGCCGCCGGCCCTCTCTCGCCTCGAGGTTCGCGACGTTCCTTCGCGGAGTCTGGATCGAGCTGCAGCGAGTACAGTGGCCTGACCGCCGCCAGGTGATGCAGGCCACGGGCGTGGTGATCGGGTTCGTGATCGTGGCCGGCGTGTACCTCGGCGTTGCCGACTATCTGGCCGGCAAGCTCATGACCTTCATCCTGAAGTAGGGCAACCGCTTTCAGGCGATATCTTCAACACGGACAGGGCGTCCAGCCCTGCTCAAGGACAAGCAATGTTTCGCTGGTACGTAGTCAACACATATTCCGGCCACGAGAACAAGGTCAAGCACAACCTCGAGCACCGAGTGGTCTCGCTGGGCCAGCAGAGAGCCGTGCGCCAGATCGTCGTCCCCACCGAGTCGGTCTCGGAGATGAAGGACAACCAGAAGATCACGGTCGAGAAGCGCACGATGCCCGGCTACGTGCTCGTGAACATGGACCTGAACGAGGACTCCTGGTCGCTGGTCAAGGGCACCCCCGGCGTCACCGGATTCGTCGGCGCCTCGAACGAGCCGGTGCCACTTACCCAGAGCGAGGTCGACCGCCTGCTGCACAAGGAGACCGCGGCGCGGCTGCCCTCCAAGGCTCAGTTCTCGATCGGCGAGTCCGTCAAGGTGGTCTCGGGTCCGCTGTCGGACTTCTCGGGTGAGATCTCCGAGGTCAACGAGGACGCCCAGCGTCTCAAGGTGCTGGTCTCGATCTTCGGGCGTGAGACGCCGGTCGAGGTCGGCTTCGATCAGGTGAAGAAGGTTTAGGACGGCATGGCTAAAAAGGTTTTGACGCAGATCAAGCTCCAGGCCGTCGGCGGCCAGGCGAGCCCCGCGCCCCCGGTCGGCCCGGCGCTCGGCCAGCATGGCGTGAACATCATGGAGTTCGTCAAGGCGTTCAACGCGCAGACGCAGGGCGACATGGGGACCGTCATCCCGGTCGTGATCACGGTCTACGAGGACCGCTCGTTCACGTTCGTGACCAAGAGCCCGCCAGCTGCAGTGCTGATCAAGCAGGCCCTCTCGCTCGAGAAGGGCTCGGCCGAGCCGCATCGGGACAAGGTGGCCAGGATCACCCAGGCGCAACTGCGGGAGATCGCCGAGAAGAAGATGAAGGATCTGAACGCGAACGATGTCGATGCGGCGGCGAAGATCATCGCCGGCACGGCGCGGTCCATGGGCGTGGAGGTGGTGTGATGCAGCGCGGTAAGTCCTACGACGAGGCGAAGAAGCGTTTCGACCGCGAGCGCGAGTACTCGCCGACGGAGGCTGTTGCGCTGATCAAGCAGCTCTCGTTCGCGAAGTTCAACGAGTCCGTCGAGGTGCATGTGCGCACCGGTCTGAACGTGCGTCACGCCGACGAGCAGCTGCGCGGCACGGTCGCCCTGCCCAACGGGCTCGGCAAGGACGTCAAGGTCGCCGTGTTCGCCCAGGGCGACAAGGCGCGCGAGGCCGAGGAGGCCGGCGCCGACTTCGTGGGCGCACAGGACCTGGTAAAGCAGATCACCGATGGCTGGCTGGGCTTCGACGTGGCTATCGCCACCCCCGATATGATGCAGGCCGTCGGGCGCCTGGGCAAGATCCTGGGCCGCCGTGGCCTGATGCCCAATCCCAAGGCCGGAACGGTCACCTTCGACATCGCCCGCACAGTGAAGGAAGTGCGCAGCGGCCGTGTGGAGTTCCGTGTCGATCGATCCGGCCTGATCCATGTGCCGGTCGGAAAGCTCTCCTTCGAGGAGCCGAACATC
>DATGJM010000054.1:0-19979 GCA_035295205.1 Solirubrobacteraceae bacterium
GATCGATGCCGCGCTGAGCGGCCGCCGGCCAATCGTGCGCTCGGACGGCTCACCCGAGCGAGACTTCCTCTATGTCGAGGATGCGGTTCAGGGGTACCTCGCGATCTGGGAGGCGCTCGGCCGCGCTCAGGGGCGCGGCGAGGCGTTCAATGCCGGCGGGGGTCAGCCGCACCGGGTGCTCGACGTCGTCGAGCTGATCTGCCGGCTGGCGGGCGCGGATGTCGAGCCGGACGTGCGCGGCGCAGGAACGCCGAAGGGCGAGATCGACCGGCAGTGGGTCGACGCCTCGAAGCTTCGGGAGATGACCGGCTGGGAGCCGGAGCACACGCTCGAGCAGGGGCTCGAGCGCACACTGGATTGGTATCGAGCGTCCGGGCGGGAGCCGGCGCATGCGGATCGCGATCACCCACGACTTCTTCGAGACATTCGGCGGCGCTGAACGGGTCACATCCGAGATCGCGGCCGCCTTCCCGGATGCGGAGGTTCACGCCATCCTGGGCCGGGAGGCGGTGGCCGCGCGGATGGGAATCGGCGGGCGCGTCCGGACGCTGCTACCGCCCAAGCCCTGGCTGCTGAAGAACTACCGCTGGCTCGCGCCCGGCTATCTGCCGCTGGTGCTCGGCTCGCGGCTGCCGAGCGCGGATCTCGTGATCAGCTCGAGCTACGCCTACGCCCACGCCTTCTCCACGCGTAACCAGGCGCCGAAGCTCTGCTACTGCCACGGGCCGTTTCGCCACCTGTGGTCACAGCAGGCGGTGTATGCCGCGGGCCTACCGGGCGGTGGCGCCGCTCGGGCGGCGTTCGGGGCCTATGCTCGCGCGGCGCGGGCCGGCGATCGGGCCGCGGCGGGCAGGGTCGACCGCTTCCTCACCCAGTCGCCGTTCACGGCCGAGCTGATCAGGCGCTGCTACGGCCGCGAGGCCGAGATCCTGGCCCCGCCGATCGACTGCGAGCGCTTCCGCCCGGGCGCGGGTCGGGGTCGGGGCGGGTACTTCCTGTTCGTCGGGCGCCTGGTCGAGGCCTACAAGCGCCCTTCGCTGGTGCTCGAGGCGTTCGCGCGTATGCCCGAGCGGAAGCTGCTGGTGGCGGGCGACGGTCCGGCACTGGGGGCGCTCCGCGTGCGGGCGGGGGCGAACGTCGAGTTCCTGGGCCAGCTCGACGACGCCGGCCTGGCCGAGGCCATGCAAGGCTGCGCGGCGGCGATCTTCCCCTCGATCGACGACTACGGGCTCGTGCCGCTCGAGGTCAACGCCTGCGGCCGGCCGGTGCTCGCTGTACGCGCCGGCGGGGCTCGACACACGGTCCAGCCCGGGGTCACCGGCGAGTTCCTGCGCGAGCAGTCAGCGCAGGCGATCGTCGACGCCGTCCGTGACTTCGATTCGGAGCGCTATGACCCGCTGGCCATCCGCCGCCACGCCCTTGGATGGGACAGCGCGGTGTTCCGAAGGCGGATTCGGGCCGCGGCGATGGAGGTGATCGAGGGCGCTCGCGACGGCCGGCGCCGCGGGCCTCAGCCCGGGATCAGTCCCTCGCCGCTGAACTCCTCGCGCGCCTCCTCCAGCGAGACGTCCGGAGGGGGCAGGATCAGCTCGGATGGAGCGAGCTCGCTGTCGGGGATCGGGCGGCCCTTCTCGCGCACGTAGGCCAGGAGCCGGTCGAAGGAGGCGCGGAAGCGGGCCTCATCGCCGGACTCGCAGGAAGCCACGGCGTCGTTGTCGAGCTCGTTCATTTGGTCGGTGTCGCCGTCGCCGAGCTCGTACTGGCCCTCGGTGGAGATCCGGACGATCACTGACGCGCCCCCGGCTCGGAGGCGTCCGCGCCGCCGGAAGCTTCCTCCTCGGCCGCAGCCGGAGCCGGAGCCGGAGCTGCACCAGCGCTCCCGCCCTCCGAGCCCGCGCCCAGCTCGCCCACCGGCGAGCTGCTGCCGACTCCGAGCTCGGCCTTCATCTTCGCCAGCTCGCTGTCGACCACGGTGGAGCTCGAGAGCTGCCGGAGCTGGCGGTCGATGTCGTCCTCGCCGGGGCCGAGCGTGGTCAGGTCCTCGAACGTGCCCGCGGCCTCGAGCTCCTGCACGGCGTCAGCGCGAGCCCGCATCGACTCGACCTTGTCGGTCGCCCGCTGCATCGCCAGGCCGATGTCGGCCATCTCCTCGCCGACGCCGGTCGCCGCTTCGGAGATCCGCACCTGCGCCTCGGCGGCCGAGTACTGCGCCTTGATGACCTCCTTCTTGGAGCGGAACTGCTCGATCTTCGTGCGCAGCTTCGCCTCGTTGTCGGTGAGCTTCTGCTGCTGGTCCTCGAGCTGGGCGATCTGCGTGTCGAGCCCCTGGAGCTCGGTCTGGACGGTGTTCTTACGCTCGAGCGCCATCCGGGCCAGCTCCTCGTTGCCCGCGGCCAGCGCCTGGCGAGCCTGGGTGTCGAGCTTCACCACCTGCTGCTGGAGCTTCTCCTCCTGCAGCTGCAGCCGCTTCTTGGACGTGACGACGTCCGCGATGCCCTTCTTGACGTTCTGCAGAAGCTCGATCTGCTTCTGGTAGCTGTACTCGAGGGTTTCGGCCGGGTCCTCGGCGCGATCGAGGAGTTTCGAGATCTTGGCTTTTACGACTGTCGACATGCGCCCGGAAAGGCCCGGCATCGCATCCTCCTTGGCGGATTAATAGACGAGCCCTTCTAGCGTATCGAGGCGCCGCGGTCCCGCCCACCTCGCGCCCCGAAAAACGCGCTTGGGCCGCCTCGCGTGCTCGGGCGCCGTCCCCGGCCCCGCCCGCCCCGCGCCCCGAGGAGCAACGCAGTCCCCGCCCACCCCGCGCCCCGAGGCGCCGCGGTCCCGCCCACCTCACACCCCGAAAAAAGCGGTCCCGCCCACCCCACACCCCGTGCAAAACGCGCAAGGGTTGCCGATCGTGGCGTTCATTTGCACCTTTCGTGCTCTGACAGCACGAAACGTGCACCGATCCGGCGGCCGCTGGTCGCTTTGCGCGTTTTGCACTCGACGGGCGCTGCCGCCGAGCGCTGCCGGTAACGTCCGCGCCCGGATGCGAACGCGTGCATGGATCGCCCTGGCCGGCTGCCTGCTCCTCGCCGGCTGCGGCGGGCGCACCCAGCTGATCTCGGTGTCCACCCCGGTCACCAGCGGCGTGCGCTCCCACACGGCCCAGGCCGGCCAGAAGCTGGGCTTCCCGCTGCTGGCCACGAAGAACACGACCCGCGTCGCCGGAGGGGATCCGATCGCCGACGCCGCCGGCGTGGCGCTCGCCGTCTATCCCTCGGAGTTCGCCGGCACGCACCCGCCTGCGGTGGTGCTGGCGCCGACCGACGACTGGGAGGCGTCGCTGGCCGCGTCCGTCCTCATGGCCGCGCCCGTACGCGCACCGCTGCTGCTCTCGGGTCGCGGCTCGCTGCCCGCCGCGACGACCGACGCCCTTCGACAGCTCACCCCGACCGGCGTTCCGACCTTGAACGGAGTCCAGGTCATCCGTGTCGGCGACGTGCCCGCACCCCCGGGCCTGAGGGCCACAACGATCTCGGGCGCCGACCCGTTCACGCTCACGGCCGCCATCGACCGCTTCGCCACTGCGGCGGCCGGCAAGCCGAGCACGGCCGTCGTGATCGCGAGCGCTGACGCCCCGGCGTACGCGATGCCGGCCGCGGGCTGGGCGGCCGAGAGCGGCGACCCGCTGCTGTTCGTGAGCTCGAACGGAGTCCCCGCCGCCACGGTTGCGGCCCTGCAGGCCCATCAGCACCCGAACATCTACGTCCTCGGGCCGGCCAGCGTGATCCCCGATTCCGTGTTCGCAGAGCTCGGCAAATACGGCCCGGTCAAGCGAGTCGGGCTCGACGACCCCGCCGCGAACTCGGTCGCCTTCGCCGAGTACCGCGACCCGGCGTGCGTCAAGAACCAGCCCTGCGTGCACGTGCCGGGGAGCTTCGGGTGGGCGCTCACCTCGCCGGGGCACGGCTACACGCTCGTCAACGCGAACCGCACGCTCGACGCGGCCGCGGCGGCGGCCCTGTCCTCCAGCGGCAGCTACGGGCCCGAGCTGCTCGTCGAGAGTCCCTCGCAGCTGCCGACCCCCGTCCTCAACTACTTCCTGAACTTCGCCACGCCCGGGTTCTCCCAAGAAGGACCTACGGCCGCCGTGTACAACCATGGATGGGTGATCGGCGACCAGAGCGCGATCTCGGGGGCTGTTCAGGCTGAGATGGATAGCCTTCTGGAGGCGGTACCCCAGAAATGAGTCAAGCCGAGCATCCAGATCGCCTGCGCCCCGGCCGCGACGTCACGGTCGAGGACGTGCGCCAGCTGATGGGCGCCTCGACGCCGCATTTCGCGCTGCAGCTTCGCGAGCGCATCCGCCGGCTGATCCGCGGCCTTCCGTCGGGCCACCCCGCGCGCGTCGAGGGGGAACGCGAGATCGCGCGCCTGGATCGTCTCGCGGTCTCGGGCGAGGTGCGCGGCCACGCCGCCGAGCCCGGCCTCTCTCCCCTTCCCAGTCTGACCGACCACCACTGAGCAACCTCTGCTCGCGGCTACCGTTTCAGTTGACGTGACCGACTCCCGCTACGTATCCGTGATTGGCCTGGGCCGTGTCGGCCTTCCGCTCGCGCTGTGCTTCGCCGACCGCGGGCACCGCGTGCTCGGCGTCGATCACGACCCGGCCGTGCTCGACGCGATCCGCGCCGGGAGCATGCCCTTCAAGGAGGCCGGCACCCAGGAGCTGCTCGAGCGGGTGCTGAAGTCCGGGCGCCTGGAGCTGGCCGAGCGCGCCGCCGACGCCGCTCAGGCCGAGGACATCGTGCTCACGATCGGCACGCCCTCGTTCTCGCATGTCGAGAGCGATCTCAGCCAGGTGCGAGCGGTCGTCGACGACCTGCTCCCGCTGCTGCGTCCCGGCCATGCGTTGATTCTGCGCTCGACGATCGCCCCGGGGACGACCGAGTTCGTCGCCGGCTATCTCGAGAAGCGTCGCTCGCTGCGCGTCGGCGAGGACGTGTTCGTGGCCCACGCGCCGGAGCGCATCGCCGCCGGGCGCTTCCTCGAGGAGATCTCGAGCCTGCCGTGCATCGTGGCCGGCGTGGGCGAGGCCTCGACCGAGCGAGCGGCGGCGACCTTCGCGGTGTTCGGCGCTCCGATCGTGAAGACGACGCCCGTGCAGGCCGAGCTGGCGAAGATCTGGACGAACATCCTGCGCTACGCCACCTTCGCCCTGCCGAACCTGCTGATGATGGACTGTGAGTCCTACGGCGCCAACGTCTTCGAGGTGATCGAGCTCATAAACCGGGACTATCCGCGAGGCGGGATCGCGATGCCGGGGCTGACCGCCGGCACATGCCTGCGCAAGGACTTCGCGTTCTCGGAGGAGCGCTCGAACGCGCCGGGCATGCTTCTCGCGGTCTCACGCGTGAACGAGGCGGTACCCCACTTCCTGGTCGAGGGCATCAAGCGCCGGATCGGCTCTCTGTCCTCCCGGAAGGTCGCGGTCCTGGGCCTGACCTTCAAGCGCGACACCGACGATGAGCGCGACTCGCTCTCGCCGAAGCTGATCCGGCTGCTCGAGCGCGAGCTCGCCGACGTCTCCGTCTGCGACCCCCACGCTCCCACTCCCACCTCACCGCTCGCCGACGCCGCACAGGGCGCGGACGTGGTCATAGTCGCCACTAACCACTCGCAGTTCGAAGGCCCACGGGCCCTGCGCGAAATCTGTGCCCGCGCCGCCGACGACTGCCTGATCGTGGATCCGTGGAACGCGCTCGGGACCGGCCAGGTGTTCGCCTACGCCTGCGAGACGGCCGTGCTGTCGGACGTGCGGGAGCTCGACCGCCCGGCCGAGCGGACGCGCTGAGCGCGGTTCTCCGGGCCATGAACCGAGTGCTGGTGACCGGCGGCGCGGGGACGATCGGCGCGGCCGTCGTGCGCCGACTGCTGCGCGATCCCGGCTGGGAGGTTCGAGTCTCCGACCAGCGCGAGGCTCCGCTGTGGGTGCGCGAGGGGGCGGAGTTCCATCAGGGCGACCTGCGAGAGCTCGACACGGCGCGCTCAGCCCTTGCCGGCTGCACGCACGTGATCCACCTGGCGGCGATCGTCGGCGGCATCGCCAACTTCCACAAGCTGCCGTTCACGCTCACCGAGGTGAACAACGCGCTGACGGGCGCGCTCGTGCACGCGTCGGTCGAGCAGGACGTCACGCGTTTCCTCTACGTTTCCTCCTCGATGGTCTTCGAGCGCGCCACGCAGTTCCCCACCGAGGAGGAGCACCTGCTCCACTGCCCGATGCCACGTTCGGCCTACGGCTTCTCGAAGCTCGCGGGCGAGGTCTACACCCGCGCCGCGAACGAGCAGCACGGCCTGCGCTACACGATCTGCCGGCCGTTCAACGCCTACGGCCCGGGGGAGCACCCGCACCCAGACGAGCCCGGGATCGCCCACGCCGTGCCCGATCTGATCCACAAGGTGCTGGCGGGACAGCGCCCGCTCGAGATCTTCGGCACCGGCGAGCAGACGCGCACTCTGACCCACATCGATGACATCGCCGACGGCATCGTCACCGCCCTCGGCTCGCCGGCGGGGGAGAATGAGGACTTCAACATCTCCGCTCGCGAGGAGCTGACGGTCTCCGAGATCGCCCGGCGGATCTGGGTGGCGTGCGGCCGCGACCCGGCCGAGTTCGAGCTCCGTCACCTGCCGAGCTTCGAAGTGGACGTGCAGCGCCGCTGGCCGTCGGTGGAGAAGGCAAAGCGGATCCTGGGCTGGGAGGCGCGCGTCTCGCTCGACGACGGCCTAGCCGAGACCGTTGAGTGGCTCCGCTCCGAGGAGGCGCTCACGTGAGCGCCCGTCGCGCGCTGATAACCGGGATCACCGGGCAGGACGGGTCATACCTGGCCGACTTCCTGCTCGAGCAGGGTTACGAGGTGCACGGCATGGTGCGGCGCTCCTCGACCGAGAAGTTCGACCGCATCGAGCACATCCGCCACCGGGTGAAGCTCCATCAGGGCGACCTGCTCGACCACCGATCGCTCGTCGACGCGCTCCGGGCCTCCCAACCGGACGAGATCTACAACCTCGCGGCGATGTCCTATGTCGCCGCCTCCTGGGTGCAACCCACCTTGACGGCCGAGTTCACCGGCACCGGCGTCACCCGCCTGCTCGAGGCCATGCGCGAGGTCTGCCCCGAGGCGCGGTTCTACCAGGCCTCCTCGAGCGAGATGTTCGGCAAGGTCCTCGAGGTCCCCCAGACGGAGCGCACCCCGTTCTATCCGCGCTCCCCGTACGGGGTCGCGAAGGCCTACGGCCACTTCATCACGGTCAACTACCGGGAGTCCTACGGGCTCCACGCGACCAGCGGAATACTGTTCAACCACGAATCGCCTCGCCGGGGGCTCGAGTTCGTCACCCGCAAGATCACCTGGCACGCGGCGGCGATCAAGCTCGGGCTGACGGACAAGCTCTCCCTGGGCAACCTCGACGCCGAGCGAGACTGGGGCTTCGCGCTCGACTACGTACGGGCCATGTGGCTGATGCTGCAGCAGGACGTCGCCGAGGACTTCGTGATCGCCACGGGCACGGCTCATTCGGTGCGCGACTGCCTGCAGGTGGCCTTCGATCACGCCGGCCTCTCGATCGACAGCCACCTCGAGCTCGACCCGTCGCTCGTCCGCCCGGCTGAGGTCGAGCACCTGATCGGGGACGCCAGTAAGGCCAAGCGGATCCTGGGCTGGGAGCCCGACGTGACCTTCGAGGAGCTGATCCGGATGATGGTCGACGCCGACTACGCGCTGCTGCGCCATCAGCTGAAGACGACGGGTCACGCGAGCTACTGAGCCGCCTAGCGGTTCCGACAGGGGCCGGCGGTAGCCTCGGCTGCCCGTGGCCCTGACCGCACCCACCACGCTTGCCCACAGCGCCAGTCGGCTCCCCGGCCCGTTCCCGGTCGGGAGCTACGCCGAGCGCCTGCGGGCCCGCTTGCGGGAGTTCGCCCGGGTGCAGCTCGTGGGCGAGGTCTGGGGCTTGCGCCCCGCCCGCGCGCGCGTGTACTTCGAGCTGCGCGACGCCGCCGGGGCGATCCCCTGCTCGATGTGGCGGAGCGACTTCGAGGCGCTGGGCGTGACCCTCACCGACGGCCTGCGCGTCGTCGTCGGCGGCGGCTGCGACTACTACCCCGGCAGCCACAGCTCCTCCCCCTCGTTCAGCTTCGCGGTCACCGAACTGCGGATCGCGGGCGAGGGGGACCTGCTGGCCGCGCTCGAGCGCCTGCGCCGGCGGCTGGCCGCCGACGGCCTCTTCGAGCACCAGAAGCGCCTGCCCCTGCCGGTGCTGCCGCGCACGATCGGCGTGGTCACGGGCGAGCAGGGCAAGGCGCGCGACGACGTGCTCGCCGGCTTGCGTCGCCGAGGGTGGGCGGGCCGGCTGATCTGGGCCTTCGCCCCCGTCCAGGATCGCCATGCCGCGCCGCAGATCGCCGCCGCGCTCCGCGACCTGGCTGCCATCTCCGAGGTCGAGGTCGTGATCGTGGCCCGCGGCGGCGGCTCGCTGGCCGATCTGTTCGCGTTCTGCGACGAGGGGCTGTGTCGCACGGTGGCGCTGCTGCGAGTGCCCGTGATCTCCTCGGTCGGCCACCACAGCGACCGGACGCTGATCGATGACGTGGCCGCGCTGGCCTGCTCGACGCCGACACATGCCGCCGAGGCAGCGGTCCCGGTCGACTGCAGGGCCGCGCGGGCACAGCTGACCGCACTCGCCCGCCGGCTGCACGGCCACGGCCGCCGGGCGATCCTCGTCCGGGCACGCACGCTCAGCCATCTCTCGCGCGCGCCGCGCCAGCACGTCGAGCGCCGGCGCACGCAGCTGCATCAGCTGCTGCGCGAGCTGCGCGCTTCGAGCCGGCGAGGCGTCGATCGCGGCCGCGGGCAGACCGAGCGCCACGGGCTGGCGCTTACGCGTGCCGTCACCCGCGCCCAGGGATCGGACGCCGTCGCGCGGCGCCGGACGCTCGAGCGTCTCGCGCTGGCGCTCGCCGCGCACGATCCCGAGCGCACGCTCGCCCGCGGGTACGCGATCGTCAGCGACCGGGCCGGTGAGCCACTCACCAGCGCCGCCGACGCTCGGGCGGCCGGGGAGCTGATGGTGCGCTTCCACGACGAGGCGATTCGCGCGGAGGTCTCCGGATGACGGGCGAGCTCAGCTACGAGGCCGCTGTGGCCCGTGTCGAGGAGATCGTCAGGCGGCTGGACTCGGGCGAGGCGGGGCTACGCGAGACGCTCGAGCTGGTCAAGGAGGGACGGGAACTGATTGAGTACTGCGCAGCCGAGCTCGACGCGGTCAGCCAGGGACTCGAGGAGCTGCGCCTCGAGGAGCTGGTTGCGCGACTGGAGCGCGGCGCCCAGACCTCATGAGCACCTTCGACCTCCTCGCCGACCTCCCGCTCGAGGTCGCCGGCTACCGCCTCGAGGGCCTGCGGGCCAACGTCTCGAGCGGGTTCGAGCGCCTCTCGACGCTGGTCTGGCTGAATGGCGGCGGGCTCGAGGGCGTGGGCGAAGACGTCGTCTACCAGGCCGAGGATCACGTCGCCTTCCAGGACGCCGGGCCCGTGCACCAGCTGGCGGGCACCTACTCGCTCGGCGAGTTCTGCGAGCTGATCGACTCGCTCGATCTCTTCCCGGTCGCCCCCGTGACCCAGGTCTCGCGCCTGTACCGCCGCTGGACCTTTCACTCCGCCGCACTCGACCTGGCGTTACGGCAGGCCGGGAAGCCCCTGCACGAGGTGCTCAGCCGCCCGTGCCGCCCGCTCACGTTCGTGGTCTCGCTGCGTCTGGGCGAGCCCCCCTCGATGGCCCCGCTGGAGCACCGCCTCGAGCGCTACCCCACGCTCCGCTTCAAGCTCGACGCGACCACGACCTGGACTCCCGAGCTGATCTCAGAGCTCGTCGACACCGGCGCCGTCGACTCGATCGACTTCAAGAGCTTCTACAAGGGCACGATCGTCGACCAGGCCCCGGATCCGATCCTCTACCAGCGCGTCGCCGAGGCCTTCCCAGACGCATGGCTCGAGGATCCCGACGTGGTCACGCCCGAGACCGCGGCCGCGCTCGCGAACGACCACCACCGGATCACCTGGGACGCGCCGATCCACTCGATCGCCGACATCGAGGCGCTCCCCTTCCCGCCGCGAATGGTGAACGTCAAGCCTTCGCGCATCGGCGGCCTGCCGAAGCTGTGCGCGACCTACGACTACTGCGCCGAGCACGAGATCGGAGCCTACGGTGGCGGCCAGTTCGAGCTCGGTTCGGGCCGCGGGCAGGCCCAGTACCTGGCCTCGATCTTCCACCCCGACACGCCGAACGACCTGGCGCCGACGGGGTACAACCAGACCGACCCCGCCCCCGGGCTCCCGGCCAGTCCGCTGGCGCCGGTGCCCTCCGAGACTGGCTTCACGTGGGAAGCATGAGCGATGGCGCGCTGTCGGGAACCGTGGCGCTGGTCACGGGGGCCTCGAGCGGAATCGGGGAAGCGACCGCCCGAGCGGTGGCCTGCGCCGGAGCGGCGGTAGCGCTCGTGGCCAGGCGCGGCGACCGGCTGCGCACGATCGCCCGCGAAATCGAGTCCGCCGGCGGCCATGCCTTGCCGGTCGAGGTGGACATCACGGAGCGGGAAAGCGCGGTCGCCGCCGTGGAGCGGACGGTCGGCGAGCTCGGCCGGCTGGACATCCTCGTCAACAACGCCGGGGTGATGCTGCTCGGGCCCGCCGTCGGCGCGCCGATCGACGAATGGGAGCGGATGCTCGAGATCAACGTGCGCGGGCTGCTGTACTGCGCGCACGCCGCGCTTCCCCATCTCCTCGAGGCCGCGGCCGGCGGGCCCCGCCAGGTCGCGGACATGGTCAACCTGAGCTCTGTGGCCGGCCGCGTGCCCCGCAGCGGCAGCGCTGTCTACAACCTGACCAAGCACGGCGTGGGCGCGTTCAGCGAAGCCCTGCGCCAGGAGGTGGCCGAGCGCCACGTGCGCATCTCGGTGGTCGAGCCGGGCGCCGTCGAAACCGAGCTGCAGTCGCACAACCGCCCCGAGATCCGGGATGCGATCGCCCAGCGCTTCGCCGCCGTCGAGACGCTCCAGGCTCCGGACATCGCCGAGACGATCCTCTTCATCGTCACCCGGCCGAGGCGCATGACCGTCAACGAGGTCATGATCCGCCCGAGCAACCAGGCAGGGTGAGTAGCTGAGCGGCGTCCTGCTGCTCCACGGACTGGCCGGGTACGGCGGGGAATGGGCCGGCACCGCAGCCTGGCTCGCGCCTGACTACCGCGTCGTGGCCCCCGATGCTCTCGGCCATGGGGCCAATGAGGGACGGCCTGACGACGTCTCACGCGAGGCCCACGTCGCCGACGCGGTGGCGGTGATCGAAGGCGAGCAGCTCGCACCTGCGGTCGTGGTCGGGCAGTCGCTGGGCGGCATCACCGCGATGCTGCTTGCCGCCCGGCACCCGGAGCTCGTGCATGCGCTGGTGGTCATTGAGGCGAGCCCGGCCGGGGGCGATCCGGAGCTCGAGAAGTTCGTCGCCGAGGTCGCGGACCGGCTTCACCGCTGGCCGGTGCCGTTCGCGACGCGGGCCGCCGCGGTCGAGTTCTTCGGCGGCGAGGATTCGGCGGCGGCCCCGGTGTGGGCCCACGGGCTCGAGCAGCGCGCCGACGGTCTGTATCCCCGCTTCGACGTGGAGATCCTCGCCGAAACGCTCCGGCAGGCACTGGCGAACGAGCACTGGCAGGACTGGGAGCGGATCCGCTGCCCGACGCTGATCGTCCGGGGCGAGCACGGCACGCTCGACCCGCAGATCGCCACCGAGATGCTCGAGCGCCTCCCGCACGCCCGACTCGTCGAAATCGCCGGCGCCGGCCACGACGTCCACCTCGAGCGTCCGTCCGAGTGGCGAGCCGCGCTGCAGGCATTTCTCGTGTGACCCGGCGCCCGGCGCATCGGCTCGGGTGATCCATGCGGCGAGAACGAGCGCGATGACGTCCGCCGGCAGCTGAAGCGCCGTGGCGGCCACCGGGCTCGTCGTCATCCTGGGCGGTACTTGTGCATACATCGCGGCGCGTAGTCCGGCGCGCCACCAGTTGCACATCGCCGGGTTGACCGGTTAGGGTCAACCCAGGGATGCCCCAAGGCCAGACTCCCTATAACCGGCTGTTCCCACCGCTCCCGCAGGACATCCAGGAGCCGTGGTGGTACGCGTCGCTTCAGTCCTTCTGGCTGTACTGGCGCGTCGACCCGAAGCTCCTGCAGCAGAAGCTTCCGCCGCTCCCCGAGGGCGAGGGCGTCGAGGTCGCCCTGTTCGAGTTCGACGACGGCGAGCGCGGGGGGCTGGTGTCCCTCGATCTGCAGCGCTACACCGGTGCCGGGCCCACCTACCAGGAGACGACCGAAGAGGTCGAGTTCAACATCTACGTCTACCCCCAGGCCCGCGCCGGCGAGGTGCCGCTGATGAGCTTCCGGGACTTCCTGCGCGGGGGTGAGCAGACCAAGACGATCGGCGGCTGGCGCCTGCACGTGCCGTGCGACGACGCGGTCGCGGTCGCCGCGGGCAAGGGACTCTATGGCGAGCCGAAATACCTGGCCGTCTTCGACTACAACGTTCCGTCGCTGAACGGTCCGCCCTACCCCCCGCTGCGCTCCTGGACGTACAGCGTCTACCAGGACCTGGCCCCGCCGCCCGATCCGCCAACGGCCCCGCACACCGCCAACCAGGGACCGTTGATCTTCAAGGTCGAGTGCGACCTGGGGGGCGCGCTGCCCGTTCCCGCCAGCCCCTCGCCGCTGATCGAGTACGGCTCGCTACCTGACACGGCCGGGGGCCAGCGCCTCGTCGCCAACTTCTGGGACTTCTACGGCCCGTTCGAAACCTACTTCCCGGCCGATGCGAGCCCGCCCTGGACGGCCGAGGTCACGCTGGGCACCGATCCGGACCCGAGCGGCACGCTCGATGACCTGAAGCTCCTGATCGGCAGCGCCCAGCCGGTCGCCGCCCAGGTGTACGCCTCGCCGCCGGCCTCCGCTGAGAGCCGCGGCTGGTTCGTCACGCAGACGAAGGCCGCGCCCGCGGAGTCGTTCGCCGAGCTCTCCGCGGCGCTCACCGGGTTCCGCAGGGCGGAGCTCTGGGGCACCGGACAGGTCGAGTCCTACCTGACGGAGCTCCTGAACACGGTTGGCGAGCCCATCACCGCCCGACTGCTCGACGCGGGGGACACAGCGCTCTGCGCGATCGACCCGGCGGCCGCGATCCAGGCGCTGATCCTGAACGACCCCGACCTCGGCCCGGTGGCGAGGAACACGATCGTGATGTGGTACCTCGGGCAGTGGGATCCGCTGCCCGGCGCCTGGCGTGCCAAGAACGGAGCCAGCCCGCTCGACACCAGCAGGGTGATCTCCGCCGAGGCGTATCGCGCCGGGCTGGCCTGGACGGCCGCGGGCACGCACCCGAAGGGCGCCAACCCGCCGGGCTACGGCTCCTGGGCCACCGCTCCGCGCGTATAGAGGGATCGTGCCCGACTACGACGTGGCAATCGTCGGCGCGGGACCGGTCGGCGCGATCCTCGCCGGGCAGCTCGCCCAGGCCGGCGCGCGCGTGCTCGTGCTCGAGGCGGGTGTCGCGGCGGGCCGGACGTGGCCCGAGTACCAGGCCAGCGTCGAGCAGTACCAGGCAGCTGGGATCAAGGTCCCGAACACGCCGTACTACTCCACGCAGGAGGCACCCTCCCCGAACGTCCTCGACATCCGCAAGCTCACGCCGGGCACGCTTCCCGCCGACACCGGCTACTTCGTGCAGGACGGCCCGCTCCCGTTCGGCACCGACTACCTGCGCAGCCTCGGCGGCACGATGATGCACTGGCTCGGAACCTGCCTGCGGATGGTCCCGGCCGATTTCGAGATCGCCTCGCGCTACCGCCAGGGGACCGACTGGCCGATCGGCTACGAGGAGCTGATCCCGTACTACGCCGCGGCCGAGCTGGAGCTTGGAGTCTCGGCCAACGTCGAGGACCAGGCCTACCTCGGCATCGAGTTCCCAGCCGATTACGTCTTCCCGATGCGGCGGATCCCGCTGAGCTACCTTGACCAGGTCGTGGCCAAGGCGGTGGACGGCAGGACCGTGACGCTCGACGGCGCCCACCACCAGCTGCAGGTCACGAGCACTCCACAGGCCCGCAACTCGATGCCCAACCCGAGCTACAACGGCGGCGAGGGCTACCAGCCGGTCGGGGCGTACGGCGCACCACACGAGGGGCTGCGCTGCGAGGGGAACTCGAGCTGCATCCCGATCTGTCCCGTCCAGGCCAAGTACAACCCGCTGAAGTCCTGGGGCCGGATCGAGGCCCTCAAGGCGGCGGGCGAGCTGAAGGGCGACGTCGAGATGAGGACCCAGTGCGTCGTCTCGCGGGTGATCCACTCCGGGAAGGGTCCGATCGAGGCGCTCGAGTACATCGCCTACGACGAGGGCCAGACTCCGGATCCTCCCGAGCGCATCACCGCATCGATCTACGTGCTCGCCTGCAACTCGATCGAGAACGCAAAGCTGATGCTCGCCTCCGACGTGCCGAACGGCAACGACTTGATCGGGCGCAACCTGATGGACCACCCCTACGTGCTCGCGTGGGGCCTGATGCCCGAGAGCGTCGGCGCCTACCGCGGGCCGAGCTCGACCGCCGGGATCGAGATCCTCCGCGACGGAGGCTTTCGCTCGCAGCGCGCCGCGTTCAGGATGGAGGTCAGAGGCTGGGGCTGGGACTTCGCCACGAACTCCCCGTACTCAGATGTCGAGGCTCTGGTCGGCGACGGGTTGTTCGGCCGCGAGCTGCGCGAGCGGCTGGCGGAGCGGGTCTCCCGGCAGTTCGCCTTCGGCTTCCTGTTCGAGCAGCTGCCACGCGCGACCAACCGCGTCTACGTCGACGACAGCTACCTCGATCCGCTCGGCATCCCGCGGCCCCGCTTCCAGTACGACATCGATGACTACACCCGGGCCGGCATGGCTTCCGCCCGGCAGCTGTGGACTCAGCTGTTCGCCCATCTCGGGGCCTCGGACAACACCAGCTACTCCGAAGCCGATCCTGGCTACATCACCTATCGCGGAGAGCCCTACCTGTACATCGGGGCCGGGCATAACGTCGGCACCCATCTGATGGGAAACGACGCGGCGAAGTCGGTCGTCGACTCCTATCAGCGCTGCTGGGAGCACGAGAACCTCTATCTGGCCGGGTGCGGCAGCTTCCCGACGATCGCAACCTCGAATCCCTCGCTGACCATGGCCGCGCTGGCATTTCGCACCTCCGGCGAGATGAAGCGGGACCTCGGCCTCCAGTGACGCCCGACGAGCTCCGCACCCATCTGCAGACCGCGATCGAGATCGAGTGGTCGACGATCCCTCCCTACCTGTGCGCGCGCTGGTCGATTCAGGACGGCCGGAACGAGCTCGCCGCCGAGTGCATCGACGACGTGGTGATGGAGGAGATGCTCCATCTGACGCTGGCCTGCAATCTGCTGAACGCGATCGACGGCGAGCCGGCGCTGACACCGCCGCACGCGAGGCTGCCGAGCTACCCGACGTATCTGCCGCACTCGGACAAGGCGTTCGAGGTGAGCCTGAGGCCGTTCTCGCGCCAGGCGCTGGAGACGTTTCGCTCGATCGAGCGCCCGGCGCCGGGGCACGCTGCGCCCGAACCGAACCGCTGGCACACGATCGCCCAGTTCTACGCGGCACTCCGTGATGCCATAAACGAGCTCGGCCCGGAGATCTTCACCGGCAAGCGCGACCGCCAGATCGATTCCTCCTACTACTACGGCGGTGGCGGCGAAGCGTTCCCGGTCGTCGATGTGACGACAGCGAACCTCGCGCTCGAGATCATCGTCGACGAGGGCGAGGGGATTCACCACTCGATCTGGGACGGCGATGACGAGCTCCTGGGCGAGAGCCGCGAGCTCGCGCACTACTTCCGCTTCGACGAGCTCTACCGCGGGCGGCAGTACGTCGAGGGCGACACTCCGGCCAGCGGCCCGACGGGACCGCCGCTGCTGGTCGACTACTCCTGCGTCCAGCCGATGCGCCCGAACCCCAAGGCGGCCGATCATCCGGAGGGCAGCGAGCTTCGGGCCTTGACCCAGGAGTGCGACCGCACCTACAGCACTCTCCTGACACAGCTGCAGTCCGCGTTCAACGGCCGTCCCGAACAGCTCGTCACCAGCGTCCAGACGATGCTCGAGCTGCGCTACCAGGCGATCGCGCTGATGCAGGTGCCGGTCGGCGACGGGCAGACAGCCGGGCCCGCCTTCGAATGGCGCCCGTCCCGCGACGCCGTCTAGGTCGCCACCTCGAGCGCCCCGGCCTCGTCGACCCGGCCCTGTTCGAGCAGCACCTCGGCCAGCGTCGCGTTGACGCGCAGCGCGAGCGAGCGCTCGCAGCGGACGTTGGCGAGCTCGAGCGCGCTGCGGAGCTGGTGCTCGACCTCCTCGATCGGAGTGCCGCGCCGCCAAAGGAGCTCCCCCCGCAGCCGCCGGACCTCCGGCGACCACCAGCCCTCGCGCGTGCGCTCGATCACCTCATCGGCTTCATCGAGCATCCGCCAGGCCTCCTCCATCCGGCCGGCGTCCTTCTGAGCCTCGGCCATCAGCGTGAGGAAGAACGTCGTGCCGAGCTCGGAGCCGACCGCGCGCCAATTGGTCAGGCCCCGGTGCATGAGCTCGAGCCCTGCATCCGGCTCGCCGCGAGCCGCCTGCGCCCAGCCGAGCATGATCTCGTCCCACCCGATCCAGAACTGGAAGCCCTGCTCCTTCGCGATCGCGAGCGCGTCGCCCGCCCGTTCCGCGACCCCGTCGACGTCGCCGTTCCACTGGCACAGCCACGAGTCGAAGCTGAGCGTGAGCGCTCGGGTGAACGGATGCTGCAAGCCCACCGACAGCGCCATCGCTCGTTCGCTCATCTGGCGGGCATGCGCCGGGCTGCCGGTCAGCCACAGCGCCCATGCCTGGTATGCGTGGCAGGTGATCCAGGGATCGACGACATCGTGCAGCTCGTCGATGAAGCTGGTCCGTGAGCGCTCGAAGGCGTCCGAGGCGATCACGATCTCGAGGTGACGGCGAGCCTCGGCCAGGTCCTCGCCCAGGTAGAGCATCGTGCTCCCGAGCGCCCGGTGTGCGGCGCCGATCTGGACTCCCGTGCCGTCGGGCTCGGCCAGCCGCTGCAGCTGGTGGGCGAACTCCAGCGCCCGCACGTAGTCAGCCCGCAGAAGATGCACCCGCCAGGTGCCGTAGAGGGCGCGGAAGAACTGTGGCTTCTGGTCGTCGCCGAGCGCCTGGCAGAGATCACCGGCGCGCGTATAGATCTCCTCCACCTCGCGCGCGCTGTAGCCCTTGGCCGCCGTCATTGGGGCACCGAGCGCGAGCAGCAGCGTCAGCTCACGCTCGTCGCGCAGCGCCGACTCGGGCTGCTCGCGCAGGAGCGAGAGCGCGCGGGTGAGGTGCTCGATCGCCTCGGTCATCGACGATCGGCGATGTGCGAGCTCGCCCGCACGCTGCAGGAAGCTGATCGCCTCACTGTCCTGACCGGCTCTGATCAGGTGATGAGCCATGAACTCGGGCTGGGTCTCCACGATCTCCGGCAGCACAGCCGGCAGCGAGTCGGCGATCCGCTCGTGATATCGCCGCCGTGCGCTGCGCAGCAGCGACTCGTAGGCGACGTCCTGCACCAGCCAGTGCTTGAGGACGTAGCTCGTCCCCAGCGTCGAGTGGCGGCGCCGCACGAGGTCGGTGTCCACGAGGCGATCGAGCCCGGCCTCCAGCTCTGCGTCGTCAAGCTCCGAGACGACGCGCAGCAGTCCGAACGTGGCTTCGCGGCCGACGACCGAGAGCATCTGCGCCACCTCCCGGGCCTCTCCCAGCCGGTCCAGCCGCGCCATCAGCGACTCGCGAAGGGTCGAGGGCACGAGGCGTTCGGGCAGCGTGGCCGAGGCCACGAGCCGTCCGGAGCGCTCCTCGACGTAGCCGGACTCGAGCACGGCGTGTGTGATCTCCTCGACGAACAGCGGAATGCCATCGGTCCGCGCGCCGATCGCCGCGTCCAGCGAGTCCGGGAGCGCCAGACCGCCGGTCAGCTCCTCGACGATCGCGCGGATGGCCTCACGGCCGAGACGCTCGAGGGTGAGCCGGTGGACGTGCGCGCGGTGCACCCACGGGGGCGCGAAATCGGCTCGGTGGGTGAGCAGCACGAGCACTCCCGGCACCGGGTCGGGCTCGAAGTAGCGGCCGATCAGCTCGGTCGTGGTCGGGTCGATCCACTGGACGTCCTCGACCACGAGCAGCATCGGGGAGCTCGCCGCCTGCGCCTGCAGCCATGCGAACAGCACCGCGAGCCGCCGGCGCTTGCGGCGATCGGGCGAGTCAGTGGAGACGGGGTAGCGATCGCCTGTCGGGATCGCGAGCAGCTCGGCGATCGAAGGCGCCACGGCCGCGGCATCGAGCCCGAGTCCCGCGAGGTGGTTCTCGAGCCGATCCAGCCGCGAGGGCGGATCCTGATCTGCGCCGCCGACCACTTTCAGCAGGCACTCGACGAACGGGAAGAGCGCGCTGCGGGTGTTATATGGCGAGCACCTGAGCCTGACGGTTGCGTGACCCGCGGCCGACGCGCGTTCGCGCAGCTCGTGGGCCAGCCGCGACTTTCCGATCCCGGGATCGCCACTGAGCAGCACCACTCGGCCCTCTCCCCCCTCCGCCGCCTCCCAGTGCTCGAGGAGCTCGCCGAGCTCGGCGTCGCGGCCGACGAGCGGGGTCAGGCCCCGGCCGGCGACGGCTTCGAAGCGCGAGTCGGCTCCGGTCGCCGCGAGCACGCGATAGGCAGGGACCCGCCGTGTGACGCCCTTCAGCTCGAGCGCGCCCAGGCTCTCGAGCGCGAAGAATCCCTCCACGAGCTCCTCGGTCCGGTCGCTGATGATCACCGACCCGGGGGTCGCCACGGACTGCAGTCGCGCTGCGATGTTCGGCGTCTCCCCGACGATGTCGTGATCGCCGCCGGCCTCGGAACCGCTCCCCACGACCACGACCTCGCCTGAATGGAGCCCGACCCGGGCGTCGATGTCGGTTCGCTTGAACCGCGAACGCAGGCGGGCCATCGACTCGATGATCTCGACGGCGGCCGCTACCGCGAGCCGGGCGTCGTCCTCGTGCGCCTCCGGGTAGCCGAAATAGGCCAGCACGCCGTCGCCCAGGAATTTCGCCAGGTAGCCCGAGTGAGAGGCGATCACATCAGAGCACTGAGCGTGGTAGGCGAGCACCAGGTCGCGCATGTCCTCGGGATCGAGCTCTCCCGCGAGGCGCGTGGAGTCGACCAGATCGCAGAACATCACCGTCAGATGGCGGCGCTCGCCCGACTCCTCGTGGGACCGTGCGGCTTCAGCCGCCTGGGCGCTGAGCCTGCTGCCGCAGCCCATGCAGAAGACGGCGTGGATCGGGTTCTCGCGCCCGCAGGCGGCGCACTGCTGGCTCAAGCGCGCCCCGCAGCCGCTGCAGAACGCGGCGTCCTCGGGATTAGGACGCCCACACGCCAAGCAGTCGTGTACGGAAGCCACCTCGGCTGAACCCCACCCCGTATGTTAGGTGGCAGGGTCTCGGAACCGCAAGCGCGCCGGCGTCAGCGGCGATACTGCCTCGCGATGGCGCGTGCGGGCTATGCGAAGCAGTCCTTTCTCGAGTCGCTGTCCGAACCCGAACGCGGGGCTCTGCTCGAGATCGGGCATCGCCGCCGGTGGCAGCGGGGCGACGTCCTCGTACACGCCGGCGATCGCGCGGACAGCGCGATCGTCGTGCTGTCCGGCCTCGTGAAGATCCACAAGCTCGCCGCCGAGGGCGCCGATGTCCTGCTCGCACTCTGCGGGCCCGGTGATCTGCTGGGCGAGATCGGAGCGGTGCGCGAGGCGGTCCGGGCCGCGAGCGCCACCGCTGTGGACCTCGTC
>DATGJM010000055.1:0-2681 GCA_035295205.1 Solirubrobacteraceae bacterium
GCCCCGGGGGCCACGATCGACCTCGTGCTCGCCAGGGACAGCTCCGACGCCAGCCTGCTCAGCGTCACCCGCTACGCCGTCGACCACAATCTCGGCGACGTTATCTCGCAGAGCTTCGGCGAGGCCGAGATGTGCATGGACCCGTCGCTGCAGGCCGCCCAGCACAGGCTGTTCAAGCGCGCGACCGCAAAGCGCATCTCCCTGTTCGCAGCGGCCGGCGACCTGGGCGCGGCCGAGCCCAACTGTGATCGGACGCACCTCATCCGCAGCGCGTCGACGCCCGCCTCCGATCCCAACGTCACCGCCGTCGGGGCCACGAACCTGCAGGCGGACGCGGTCACCGGCGCCTACCAGTCCGAGTCGGTGTGGAAGGACGCGTTCGGATCCGGCGCCGGCGGCGGGGGGTTCAGCACCCTGTACGCCCGCCCCGGCTACCAGGCCGAGTCGATCTCGCGGGACCGCCGGCGCGGGCTACCCGACGTCGCTTACGACGGCGACCCCACCAGCGGGTTCCTGGTCGCGTGGAGCGACTTGAGACCTGGCTTCTGGATCTTCGGCGGGGCCAGCGCGGGCGCCCCGCAGTGGGCCGGCATCACTGCGCTTGCCGACCAGGGCCGGCATCACCGGCTCGGCCTGCTCAACCCGATGCTGTACGAGCTCGCCGGAAGCAGGCAGGACACCCCTGCCTTCCATGACATCGTCACGGGCAACAACTCGTTCGGCGGGGTCGAGGGTTACGCCGCCGCACGAGGCTGGGATCCCGCGAGCGGCCTCGGCACGCCCGACGTGGCGCGGCTTCTGAGCCGCCTCGCCGGCGAGCCGGGAGAGACCCAAGGGTAAGCCGGCGCTCGCCCGGCCCCGGTCGTCCAATTGCGTGAGCGCGGCCTCGTCCATCGAGGGGGCCTGAATCCAGGCTGCCCCGGGACTGCGAAGGGCGCACAGGTACTGCTCTGTACGACGCTGTTCTAACAGCGTGACTGCAGGCGGAGAGCCCGCCAATCCGATTCGAGAATCGGGGGCCGACGAAGACCCGATCCGCGTGATGATCGTGGAGGACCACCGGGTGGTGGCAGAAGGCCTGGAGGCGCTCATCAACAACCAGACGGACATGAGAGTGGTCGGCCAGGCCGGCACGGTCGCCGATGCCGTGTCCCTCGCAAGCGAGCTCCACCCCGATGTCGTTCTCCTCGACTTCCGCCTCCCGGACGGAACGGCCCCGGATGCCGCAGCGGCGGTGCGCTCGCTGCGGCCCGAGGCGAAGATGATCTTCTTGACGCGAGAGGACTCAGACGCCGCACGCTTCGCGGCCGTCCAGTCAGGTGCGAGTGCCTTCATCCACAAGTCACGCGCAGCCGCCGAGGTCGTGGCGGCGATCCGTGACGTCGCCCGGGGCAAGATGCTGATCACGCCGCGCACCATCGCCACGCTCCTGTCCAAGAGGCGGGCGATCGAAGCTCAGCTCGACAGGCTGACGCCGCGCGAGAAAGAGGTGCTGCGCTTGATGGCCGAGGGCTCGCCCAGCCGCGCGGTGGCGGCGGAGCTCGGCATCAGCTACACGACGGTCCGCACCCACATCCGGAGCCTCGGCAGCAAGCTCGGGGTGCACTCGAAGCTCGAAGCCATCATCAAGGCGCGGGAGCTCGGCCTCATCAACTGACCGGTAGCTTCGAGGGAGCCTTTCGCTTTCGGCGGAGCGTCCTCGTGTGACGGTGCGGCAGGTAGGAGCGGTCGCCCATCCACTGGGCCGGCTGAAGCGCCAGAAGGTGGGCGATCTGGTTCAGGACCGACGCGTATGTCGCGCGCAGCTCTTTGAACTGGGCCCACGCCGCCTCGACCTCTTTCGGCTTGTAGCCCGCATCCCGCAGCCTCTTCACCGCGGCCTCGAACTCGTCCCGCTCCAGGATCGGATCGTTCGCGCTCTTGAGCCGGAAGACCCAGGTCAGGTCTTCCACGAGATGGTTGCCCATCGTGAACATGAGCTTTGCCGACCCCGCGGACTCTCCGTCCACGGTGCTGATCGCAAGCGCGGCCGCATCCATCACGGCCCCAAACGAGTTGAGCCATGCCTCGTTGTCGTGGCTCGAACGGAAGTAGACGAGTATCGGATAGGCCAGGTGGCTCTCCAGCACCATGGCCGACCAACGCCGCCAGTCTCCAAACGTCTCGTCGAGCGAGAGGCCACCCCCCGGTCCGGCGACGCGCTCCAGGATCTGGACCCCTGACGGCGGCGCACCGGCCAGCGCGTCGAGGGCGACGAGCGCCTCTTCCCTGGCCCGAAACGACTCGTACAGAGAGAAGAGCAGGGTGATCGCGAGCGCCGCGAGGGCGACGCCCGTCGCGCTCTCCGCGATGATCGCGGCGCGCGCGGGGCCCTGCTCCGGCACGAAGTCGCCATAGCTGAGAGGAACCAGCGTGGTCGCCGAGACGTAAAAGGCTTCGGGGAAATCGGTCAGGACGGGGTGGAACTCGTCGGACAGCCCGAAGGCGATGAGCCCGTATCCGAGCACGAGCGCGGCGGCCCAGACCAGGAACAGCTCCAGGAGCGCGAGCGGGCCGAAGGCGGCGAGCCTTGCTTCGTTCCTGGCGGCATGGGACGACCTGGTGCCGAGCCACCGCCAGGCCAGCCACGTCGGCCGGATGATCAGACGAGCGAGCTGTACTTTGCGGACTGCCGGCCGCGG
>DATGJM010000056.1:0-6533 GCA_035295205.1 Solirubrobacteraceae bacterium
ACGATCTTCGCCGCGCACCTCGACACGGTGTTCCCCGCCGAGCAGGCGATTCAGATCGTCCACGACGAACCGCGGGGACTGATCCGGGCGCCCGGGATCGGCGATAACTCCCTCGGGGTCGCGGGCCTCGTGCATCTCGCGCGCGTGCTCGCACACACCGCCCCGAGCAGCCCGATCGTGCTCGCGGCAACGGTCGGCGAGGAAGGACTCGGCGACCTTCGGGGCGCCAAGGCATTGCTGGAGAGCACCGAGTGCGGGGCGTTCGTGGCCGTCGAAGGCTCGATGATCGACTCCATAAAGATCGCCGGCGTCGGCTCCACGCGCTTCAGAGTGACCTACCGCGGCCCCGGCGGACACTCGTGGAGCGACCGCGGCACGGCGAGCGCGATCCACGGTCTCCTCGAGGCCGCGGCGCGCTTCCTCGCAGCGCCCGCCCCGCCCGGGCTCGCCCGGAACATCGGCACCATTGACGGCGGCACGAGCATCAACACGATCGCCGCGCATGCCACGCTCGAGGTCGACCTGCGCTCCGAGGACTCCGCCACGCTGGCCGGCGGTGAGGAGTCGGCGCGCGAGGCCTTCGAGCACCCGGGAGCCGGCTTGATCGCCGAGGTCGAGACGCTTGGGCGACGCCCGTCGGGAGCGATCGACATCGATCATGCTCTCCTCAGCGCCGCCCGCCGGGCGCGCCAGGTGGCCGGCCTCCCGCCCGCCGCCGAAGGCGCTTCGTCGACCGACGCCAACGCCGCTTACGGCCGCGACATCCCCGCGATCACGGTCGGGCTCACCGTGGGAGGGAACGCCCACCGGGTGGACGAGTACATCGAGCTCGCGCCGCTCGAAAAGGGCCTCGCCGCGCTCGAGCACCTGGTGCAAGAGATCGCGCAGAGCTGAGCGCCGCCCTAAAGGACCGGCGCGTTCATCCGATCTAACCGGGCGTCCCCTCGATAGGAGATCTTCGTGTCCGATCGGCGAAAGCCGACCGCTGGCACGCTCGTCGCGCTCCCTTTCCCTGGCGCTGGCGGGCCTGAACCGGCCGTGGTCACGACGCTATTGCTGCGGGCTGCCACCGTCGAGAGCGGTGGCAGCCTCGTAGCCCGGTCCTATGTCTGACGCGAGGACTCACGAGCCAGGTACCGGATGCCGAAACACCAGGTACCTGCACGGTTCGCCATGGCAGCCCTACCCGCTTCCCCGATCCCGGTCTTCCGCGGGCGCTTCACCGAGCGCCACGCCACACGCCTGCTCTGGCGCGCCGGCTTCGGCCCCCGGCCCGGGGAGGCTCGCAAGCTGGCGGCGCTGGGCCTCGAACGCGCCGTGGCGTCGCTGACGCGGCCCAGCGGCCCCGCCCACCTCCACGGCGCCCCGCCGCACGACGAGAACGGCGCCCCGCTCGACCCGCTGAACGTGTGGGGCCACGACCACTGCTGGTGGCTGGACCGGATGGTGCGCTCCGACCAGCAGCTGATCGAGCGCATGACACTGATCTGGCACAGCTGGTTCGCCACCTCGCTCGAGGCCTCGACCGCCGCGCTGATGCTGCGCCAGAACCAGATGATGCGAGCTCGCGCGCTGGGCAACTTCCACGATCTGCTGCTGGAGGTGACCCGTGACCCGGCGATGCTGCTGTGGCTCTCGAACAACGAGAACACCAAGTGGAGCCCGAACGAGAACTACGCGCGCGAGGTCATGGAGCTGTTCACGTTGGGGGCCGATCGTGGCGCCTACACGCAGCAGGACGTGCACGAGCAGGCCCGCGCGCTGACCGGCTGGACAAATGAGTGGACCGACAGCGCCGGCCCCACGAACTTCCGCTTTGACCCCGAGCTCCACGACGACGGTGTCAAGACGATCTTCGGCCACCGCGGCAACTTCGACTGGCGCGACACGTGCCGGCTGTGCGTTGGGCACCCGCTGCACCCATCCTTCATGGTGACCAAGCTCTGGAACTACTTCGTGGCGGTACCCCCGCCACGGCGCGAGCTGAAGGCGCTCAGCCACACCTACGTGCACAGCGGCTTTCAGATCCGGCCGCTGATGGAGGCGATCCTGCGCCATCCGCTGTTCCACGACGGCCCGCGGATGGTGATCCCGCCGGCGGTGTACTGCGCAGGGCTCCTGCGCGCGCTCGGGCGCACGATCGAGACCGACGCCTGGTCGTGGATCGGCGAGCAGGCCGGGCAGCGGCTGTTCGTGCCCCCGAACGTGGCCGGCTGGGATTACGCGCACTGGCTCGACACCTCGCGCTGGGCCGGGCGCTTCACCGCCGTGACGTACGCCTTGCAGGGCCACGTGCTGAATCCCGACAAGGACGCCTACTCGGCCACCGAATCGGCGACCGCGGCCGTGCAGGCGGCCGTTCGGTACTGGGGCAACCCGCCGCTCTCGTCCACCACCGTCGGCAGCCTCGAGGGCTTCAGCCGGCGCGCCCAGTCGGGGATCGTCGCCGACTGGGAGCAGACGGCGTATCGGATTCTCCGCCAGAACGCCCTGCGCGGGCTGATCCCGACCACACCGGAATGGCAGACCTGCTGATGGCATCGGAGCGCAACAACTGCTGTGACGGCTTCAGTCGCTCGGAGGCGATGCGCCGCGCCCTGGGCGCAGCGCCGGGAGCCGTGCCTCGGGAATGGGATCCCCGCATGCCCGTGCCCGCCGGCGCCGGCATGGATCGACGGCGCTTCCTGCTCAGCGCCGCAGGCGGTCTGCTGTCGGTGTACGGCGCCGAGCGCCTGGGCCTCACGAACGCCATGCTCGGCGACGGGATCGCGCGCGCGGCCTCTGCGGCTGCGAACCCGGTGCTGGTCTCGATCTTCCTACAGGGCGGGATCGACGCGCTGTCGGTGCTGGCGCCCGTCGATGACCCGGTGTATCGGCGGTTGCGCCCGACGCTGGCCGTCCCGGACACCGCGGGCACGCCGTTCGGAGAGGATCCGCGCCTGCGCTGGCACCCGGCGGCGGCGGGCTTCGCGGGCCTGCACAACGCCGGCAAGGTCACGACCTTCCCGGGCATCGGCTATACGAGCCCCGACATGTCGCATTTCACCTCCCGGCACTACTGGGAGGTCGGCGCCACCGACAACCGGCTGACGACGGGCTGGCTGGGGCGCTACCTCGACGTGGCAGGAGATCCGTCCAATCCGCTGCAGGGGCTCTCGCTCGACGGCCAGATGAACCCCACCCTGGCCACGGCGCGCAACCCGGTCGCGGCGATCGACCGTCCCGAGAACTTCTCGCTGTGGCTGGACGGGGTGTGGGGGGATGTGTTCTCGTGGACGCTCGACAGCGCGGCCGCGCTCGGCGATGCCCAGAGCCGCGCCGGGGACCCGGCCGTAGCCCAGGTGGCGCAGGCCGCCTCCGAGGTGGGCTACGTCCGCCGTGCTCTCGCGCCGTTCAGGGACAAGAACGGGAACGCCGCCTACACCAGCCCGGTCACGTACCCGACCGCGGGCAGCTCGGATCTGCCACAGCGCCTGGCCGGGCTGGCAGCGATGATCGCCGCCGGATTGCCGCTGCGCTGCGTCGCGCTGACGACCGACACCCCGTTCGACACCCACTCCGCCCAGGCGACCGCTTTCACCTCCGGACTGCAACTGGCGGCGGACTCGATCGCCGCCTTCCAGGCCGATCTCGAGGCCCGCGGCATCGCCGACCGCGTGCTCGTGCATGTCTGGTCGGAGTTCGGCCGGCGCGCACAGGAGAACGGCTCGGCCGGCACCGACCATGGCGCAGCCGGTGTGTCGCTGCTGATCGGCACCCGCGTGACCGGCACGATGGTCGGCGAGTGGCCGGGTCTCGCCCAGCTGGACGCGAACGGCAACCTCATCGAGAACGTCGACTTCCGCGGCGTCTACTGCTCGCTGCTGGAGCAGTGGTTCGGCCAGGACGCCGGGGCGGTGATCCCCGGGTCCGGCGGCTTCACCCGCTACCGGCTGGTGCAGTGAGACGCCGCCTCATGATCGGGGCGGCGCTGAGCGTGATCGCGAGCGCGCCGACCGGCGCCGGCGCCGTCGCCGCGGCCGCGGCGCTTGGAAGCTCGAAGCCCCCTGCGCGGATGCTCGTCTACGCGCAGGAATGGTCGCTGTGGCCCTCTCGGCACGCGATCCCCCGCGGCAAGGTGATCGTGCAGCTCTGGAACCGTGGCCAGGACGGCCACGACCTGCGCATCCGCGCGGTCGATCGCCGCGGCCACATGACCGGCCGCACGCAGGCGGTCGCCCTGACGCTGTCGGGTGCGATCAGCGAGGCGACATGGCATCTCCAGCCCGGCCGCTACGAGCTCTTCTGCTCGATGCCGGGTCACCTCGCGCGTGGCATGCACACAATCTTGCTGGTGCGCTGATCCCGCACCGGCGTGTTTTACGCCGGTGCTGATCCCGGGTAGTAGCGGAGGAATCGTGTAGCAACAACCACGCTTGGGTAGCCAAGCGGCCAGACCCGCTGAATTGGCCACTCGCGCCGCACGCGGGTTACCGTCCAGCATCAGGGAGGTGAACCATGTCCGTGGCAAGCGAGCGTGGAAGCTCGAGCCGAGGACGCGCGTCGTCCAGTAGCGCCAAGGGGTCCTCGAGCAGGAGCCGCACCACAAAGGCGTCGTCGAGCGGATCGAGCTCATCGCGCAGCAATCGTGGCGCGTCCGGCGGCCGGAGCTCATCCGGCTCCTCGCCCAGCAGCAGTGCCGCCAGCGCGTCGGGTTCGTCCGGCAGCAGCCGGAGCAAACGTTCCGGTTCGTCGGGTAGCTCGCGCAGCGCCGAGAGCCGTTCCTCCGGTTCGTCCCGGAGCAGCCGCAGCGGATCGTCACGCAAGCCGAGCACGAGCGCGCAGCGCTCAGGCTCAGGATCGAGCGGCAATGGCTCTTCGAGCGAGAGCCAGGCCCGACCCGCCGCCAGCCGCGCGAGCGGCAACGGCAAGAGCGCGAACGGCAAGCATCAGACGGCGACCATCGGCGTGTCGATGCTGACCGGCGCCCTCGGCGTCGCGGGCGGCGTGCTGCTGGGCCGCAAGGCGCTCCAGCGCGACCGTAAGGTGTTCGGGGTCCCGGTTCCCTCGAAGGTCGACATCGACACTTCGGGCCTGACCCACACGATCGCCGAGGCCGGCCGGCAGTTCGGCAGGCTCGCAGGCGAGGTGCGCACCGTCCGCGAGAAGGCCGAGCAGATCGGCAAGGTTCTCGGCTGAGCGCCATGGCTGTTGGAACCACTCTGGCGCGCAAGGCCGTGGGAGCGCTCGCTCGGCGGGCGCTCGACTCCGGTAGCGAGATGGTTCGCGAGGCCGCGGACCGGGCGGCCGACCGGGCCGGCGGAGCTGCGCAGCGCGCCCTTGAGAGCACCATGAACCGTCGGCTCCCGATCCAGGTTTCGATCGACGTCGCAGTCCCGGTGTCGTTCGCCTGGGAGGAGTGGATGACATTCGAGTGGATCTGCGAGGGCGTCGACACGGTGCAGGACGTCGAGCGCGACGGCGAGATGCTCTACGGGCGGATTGCCGGCCCACGGGCCCGGGACTGGGATGCCGAGATCCTGGATGAGCGGCCGTGCGAGAGCTTCGCGTGGCGTTCCGTTCAGGGCGCGGACTGCGCCGGCCTCATCACCTTCCACGAGCTGAGCGAGCGCCTGACGCGAATCGAGATCGATCTGGACGTCCTGCCCAGGGGACCCGGTCAGGCGCTGGCCTTCGCCTCACACCTCGCCCATCGGCGAGCCGAGAGCGAGCTCCGGCGATTCAAGGCGCATCTGGAATTCATCAACCCCGACGTCTACGCAAGCCAGAACGGGGCCGGCGAAGACGACCAGCCAGAGAAGGACAACAAGAGCAAGGGAGGACGCAGTGGCGACAATGGCAATGACTAGGGGCCCCGGCTCGGGCTATGTGCAGCGGTCGAGCTCGACCGGACTGGCCGAAGTTCTCGACATCCTGCTCGACAAGGGCCTCGTCATCGACGTGTTCCTGCGCGTCTCGCTGGTCGGGATCGAGCTCTTGACCGTCGACGCTCGCATCGTGATCGCCAGCGTCGATACCTACCTGCGCTTCGCCGAGGCCGTCAACCGGCTGGATCTCGGCTCGACAGAGGAGTCCGAGGGACTGCCGCAGCTGGTCGAGGACATGACCTCAGGCGGCGCCCAGAGTAAGACCCGTGGCGTCCTCGAAGGCGCCAAGGAAGCCCTGTTCGGCTCGGGTGACGACGATGACGAGGACGACAACGAGGACGAGAGCGGCGGGAACGGCGGCGGCCGCTCGTCATCGCGGTCGCGGAGCAGCTCCGGCTCCTCCCGTTCGGGTTCGTCCGGTTCGTCGTCGTCCCGTTCGCGCTCACGCAGCACACGGGGCCGCCAGGGCTAACGCTCGATGCCCGAATACATCTACGGGATCGTCGACCCGACAGCGCAGGCGCCACCGGGAAACGGAGTCGGTGGCGCGCCGGTGCGGGTGATCGGCGGCGACGGCGCGGCGGCGCTGGTCAGCGACCTGCCGTCGCGAGAGCTGAGGCTGAGCCGGGAGGACATGATGGCTCACGCTCGTGTGCTCGAGGCTGC
>DATGJM010000057.1:0-30980 GCA_035295205.1 Solirubrobacteraceae bacterium
CGATCGCGCGAGCCGCGAAGGCCGACGCGCGCGACGGCCGGTAGGCGAAGGGATCCCCGGCCGCCGGGACCGGCATCGCTCGGGCCTGGGGAGCTCGGAGTGGCGCGTTGTGCCCGGCACGGGCGATGACCACGATCGCGAGCACGGCGGCCACGAGCGCGGGAAGGCGCCAGCCGCGCAGGGAGCGCAGCGGCGGCTGCGGTCCATGGGGCGGCCGCGGCGGCCGCGCGCCAGGTCGCTGCGGCCCAGTGCCGGGGCCTTGACGCGCTAGCGGCGGAACCACCGGTAGCGCTCCCGGTTCTCGGCCACGATCGCCTGCCTGAACCCCGTGCGCCAGCTGCCATGCTCAGGGGACCAGTCCAGATGCGCCCTGGCCTTGGCGTTGCTCGCGCCTCTCTGCTCCTTCATCGCGCTGACGGCCACCGAACCCAGCAGGCGCACCCCGATGAACTCGGGCAGCTTCAGCGGGCGTCCGGCGCCGACGGCCGTGGCATAGCCGGGGATCCACTCGCGTGCCGGCGCCGGCTCGTCGTCGACGACGTTGTAGACGCCGCTGTCGCCGTGCTGCAGCGCCCGCGCAGTCGCGTCGGCCGCGTCGCGCACATGGATGAACGACCAGTGACCCTCGGCGTCTGGAACGATCGGCAGCATCCGCCGGCGGGCCATCTCGGCGTATGCGCCGCGTCCGCCGAACTGCGTGCCTGGCCCGTAGAAGTACCCGTAGCGCAGGACGACGCCGGAAACGTCGAGAACCTGCCGTTCGAGGTCCGCCACTGCGGCCACGACCTCATCCTGCGGCGGACGGGCGTCAAGGTGGAGTGGAGCCTCCTCGTCCTTGATCCACCCCCCGGTCGGCGCGTAGGCGAAGGCGACGCTCTGGGCGACCAGGCGGCTGACGCCCGCCTCGCTCGCCGCCGCGATCAGGTGGGCGGTCCCCTCGCGCCGCAGCCGGTTCGTGGGGGCGAGCTGCTCGGCCAGTCGCTTGGGGTCGTAGCGATCGGGAAGGGCCGTGAGCTCGTGGATGATCGCGTCCGGTGCGATGCGGGCGACGGTGTCAGTGAGCTGGCGCGCGTAGAGCACGTCGCAGAGCACCGATTGCGCGCCCGAGCCGCGAATCGCTCGCCCGCGCTCGGGCGAGCGCGTCATGCCGACGACCTCGTGCCCCTCGGCCACGAGCCGTTGGATGAGCGGTATGCCGATCGCCCCACCGGCGCCCGCGACCAGGACCTTCATCCGGCGGACGCTAGTCGATCCGCAGGCGGGCCGTGCCCACGACAACCTGGTCGCCGGGGCGCAACTCGCAACGCCCCACGCGCACGCCATTGACGAGCGTGCCGTTGGTCGAGGCCAGGTCCTGCAGGACCCAGCGCTCGTGGCGGAACACGAGGCGCGCGTGCCGCCGGGAGACCGATGGGTCGTTCAGCACGACGTCGCAGTCGAGGTGGCGGCCGATCAGCATCTCGCTCTCGCCGCCGTCCCAGTCGAGCGCCAGCAGGATCGGCGGGCCTGCCCCGCCGATTTCGCCGGCGAGCCAGTCGACGGCGGTGGCGGCCAGGCTCGTCAGGCGGGTCGCCAGGCGCGACTGGGGGCGGCGAAGCTGCAGGTCGCCGATCAGCCGCCGGGTGTCGATCAGCGGCTGATCGAGCAGCAGACCGATCCGGTGGGAGAACGTCTCGGTGCTGAGCAGCCCGCCTGCGTGGGCGGCGCTCAAGGTCTGGGCGAGCCGGCGGCGCGAGGATCCGGGTCTGGCCACGTCTCGATTTTCCCGCGCCTGGCGCGGCGTGTACAGGTCAGGCCGCGAAGCGCTGCGCCGCTCGTGCCCGCGCCTTCGCCGCCTCGGTCTCGCGGTCTCTCGGCGGCGCTGCCGTGTGCAGGTGGCTCAGCAGCTCCGCCGAGGCCAATGCGACGGTCTCGACGGCGGCGTCGAAGGCCTCCTGGTTGGCTTTCGAGGGCTTGGTGAATCCGCTGATCTTGCGCACGTACTGCAGGGCCGCGGCCTGGATCTCGTCCTGCGTGGCGGGCGGCTCGAAGTTGTAGAGAGTCCTGATGTTTCGGCACATGGCGTTCAGCCTAATGCCCTGAGCAAGGCGGTGAGGGCGGCCGCCGCGATCACGCACCAGGCGACCGACCGCGTGCGCCACATCACGACCCCGCCTGCGAGCACCCCGACGGTGTTGGCGCCGATGGCCAGATGACGGCCGCTGGCCAGGGCGTGCGTGGCCACCAGCGCGGCCAGCAGGGCGGGCGCCAGGAAGGCGATGATCGAGATGAACCACGCTGGCAGCCGACGGCCGCCCAGCGCCAGCGGGCCTGCCCCTTTGATCATGGCGGTGACGACCGCGCACCCGCCCACGAGCGCCCAGGCCGAGCTCACCGCGGCCCTCTTCTTCTCAGTCCGGCCAGCGCGGCCACGCTGGCGGCGAGGATCGGGATCCCTGGCGGCGTCAACGGCGTCAGCACGAGCGCGATCGCACCTCCGATGAGCGCGACACCCACCGCCCAGCGGTTGCGGGCCTCCCCGATCAGGAGCGCCAGGAAGAAGGCCGGGTAGATCGCATCGACGCCGAACCGGTTCACATCTCCGAGCAGGTTGCCGGCGAGCACGCCGGCCAGCGTCCCCAGCGCCCAGCTCACGTATTGGACGGCCGTGCTGCCGAACAGGAAATGACGGTCGAACGACCCGTCCTTGCGGAGCGCCATCGCCCAGGAGGAATCCACCACCGCCTGACCCTGTGCAGCACGGCGCAGCGGACCGCCCGGTAGCGAGGGCGCGAGCGCGATGCCCATGGCCAGAAAGCGGGAGTTCATCAGCGCTGCCGCCACCACCGCGGCGCCGAGTGAGCCGCCGGCCCCGATGATCGCGATCGCGGCGAACTGGGCTGAGCCCGCGAACACGATCAGCGACATCACGATGATGGCCAGCTCCGGCATCCCGATGTGGCGGGCGAGAACGCCGAACGAGAGCGACAGCAGCCCACCGGCGATCGCGAACGGCACCCCGGCTCGCACCCCGGCCCGGAAGCGCTCGTGCGGCGTCTGGAGCGGCTCGGGCGCCGCCTCCTCGGCCGCTACGTGCCGAGGTGCATCACTCAACCGCGGAACACGCGATCGAGCCC
Source organism: Solirubrobacteraceae bacterium (assembly GCA_035295205.1). Lineage (GTDB taxonomy): Bacteria > Actinomycetota > Thermoleophilia > Solirubrobacterales > Solirubrobacteraceae > Palsa-465. The sequence goes on from DATGJM010000057.1 coordinate 3,117, forward strand.
GCTGCAGCGCGCCTGGTCGGCCGGCGGAATGTTGCTCGTGAACACCTTCCACCCGTTGCCGGTCGGGTAGATGTTGAGGAACGGCGAGTCGTGGCGCGCCAACGTGCTCGGGTTGACGTAGAGGATCCCGATCTTGATGTCCAGATACCAGGCGAGCACGCTCTGGTACTCGATCGGGATGTTGATCTTCGCGCAGTCCAGCATGCGCGAGGCGCCGAGGCGGTTGACGACCCCGCTGAGACCGTTGAACTCGGCGGTTCGGGCGCGCTCGTGGGTCAGGTCGTGGCGCTCGATGATGTAGCGCTGGTGCGCGGCGGGCTCGACCGCCACCAGCAGCGCCACGATGATCACGGCCGCCGCCGCGCCGCCCGCCCAGGCCATGTTCCGGGCTGCGAACAGACGCGGCAGGTCGGTCAGCACCCGCCCGACGAACACTCCGCACAGCACCGCCACGACCCCCACCGCCTGGAACAGGTAGCGCGGAACGGCCGGCCACCCGTGGAGCGCGAAGGCGATCTCGACCACGACCCAGAGCACGATGCCGGCCCCGAGCAGCAGCGTCACCCGCTCGCGGCGCACGGCAGCCAGCACGAGCGCGGCGACCGCCGCCGCCCACACCGGCCACACGTGGAGGTCCAGGAAGCGGTCGAAGGTCCCGTAGATCTTTCCGCCCTTGATCGCCCGTGGGGAGTTGAACGCGTTATGGCCGGCGACGAACCAGGTCTTGGCGGTCAGCGCCGGGATCCCGAACCACAGCACCGGCAGCGACGCGATGCCGGCCACGATCTGCCGGCGCATCGCCGGCTCCTTGATCCACGCCCAGATCGAGAACAGGCCGAGGAAGGGCCAGACCTCGGGACGGCCGAGTGATCCCAGCACCCACATCCAGAGCGCCCAGCGCGGGCGCCCGGACAGCTGGCAGTCGACCGCAGCCAGGCATGTCGTGACGATCATCGTGTCCGACTGCGAGCTGAGGATGAAGTGCGTGTAGTCGCGGATTCCGAACAGCGCCCCGGCCGCGAACAGCGCGGCGCCCCAGGCGGCATACCGCGGACCGCCGCTCTGCGCGGTCAGCCGATAGGCGATCCGCCCCGCGAAGATGCCCCCGGCCAGCGAGACCGCGACCGCGGTGACCATCCACAACCACAGCGCGTAGTGGCCGGCCAGCGCGTAGGGAAGCGTGAACAGATAGGGCATCGGCTTCCACGACGGAGCACCGTTGGTGTCCAGCTTCCAGTGCAGCGTCAGCTTGCCCCAGACCAGCCACCCGTAGGGGTCGTAGCCGGGCCGCGTGCGGGCCCAGAGGACGATCAGGAGCGAGACGAACAGCAGCGCAGCGGCCACCGCCACGGTCTGGATCTCCGTGCGGCGCCACAGTGCGCGAGCCGCATCGCCGAACGGCTTAGGGGCGGCTTCGCGCCTCTCGGCATGAGAGGGTTGTAATGTTTGCTCTAAGCCGGGAACGCTCCCGACGGTACCAAGAAGGCCGCCTGAGACGCGGCTGACAGTGGTCCTTGGGCCCTTTGGGTATCCTCGCCCGCGTGCTATTGCACCCTGCGCCGTCCCCTTTGGCGCTTGGCGAGCCCCGACATACTCTCGGCGCCGACGACTAAACCCCCAGCAAAGGCAACGGAGCAGCCCACACATGCGGATCTTGGTACTAGGCGGTGACGGTTACCTTGGATGGCCCACCGCGCTGCATCTCTCAGCGGTCGGCCACGAGGTCGCTGTCAACGACAACTTCGCCCGGCGGGGCTACGACGAGGAGATGGGCGTCGAGAGCCTGATCCCGATCGCGACCCTCGAGGAGCGCCTCGCTGCCTGGACCGAGGTGAGCGGCAAGCGCATCGCGTCCTACGTGGGCGACCTCTGCGACGGCGCGTTCGTCCATCAGATGGTCGGCGACTTCCGGCCGGAGACGATCGTGCACTTCGGCGAGCAGCGCGCCGCCCCGTATTCGATGATCGACCAGGCTCACGCCGTCTACACGCAGACCAACAACGTCGTCGGCAACCTGAACGTCATGTACGCGATCGCCGACCTCGACCGCGACATCCACCTGGTCAAGCTCGGAACCATGGGCGAGTACGGCACGCCGAACATCGACATCGAGGAAGGCTGGCTCGAGGTCGAGCACAACGGCCGTCGCGACCGCGTCCTCTTCCCCAAGCGCCCGGGCTCCTTCTACCACCTCTCGAAGGTCCACGACAGCCATAACATCGAGTTCGGCTGTCGCATCTGGGGCATGCGCGCGACCGACCTGAACCAGGGCGTCGTGTATGGCGCCGACACCGAGCAGACCAAGCTCGATCCGCGCCTGGCCACGCGCTTCGACTACGACGGCGTGTTCGGCACGGTGCTGAACCGGATGACGATCCAGGCCGTCCTCGGTCACCCGCTCACGGTCTACGGCAACGGCTCGCAGACGCGAGGGTTGATCAACATCGTGGACACCGTCGAGTGCATCCGGATCGCGTCGGAGAACCCGGCCGACCGCGGTGAGTTCCGCGTCTTCAACCAGATGACGGAGTCTCTGTCGATCCGCCAGATCGCCGAGACGATCGCGGGCGAGTTCCCCGGTGAGTGCACGATCGAGCACGTCGACAATCCCCGTGTCGAGCTCGAGGACCACTACTACCACGTCAAGCACTCGCGGCTCGAGGAGCTGGGCCTGAAGCCCACGCTCCTGAGCACGACGCTGATCGACCACCTCTTCGACGTCGTGGAGCGCCATCGCGACCGGGTCGATCTGGCCGCGATCATGCCGACCGTCAAGTGGCGCGAGACGACGAGCGAGCTTCCCCGCACCTCGGCGGCGCTCGCCCAGACGTGAGCGCTCGGGACGGGGCCGCGGCCCTCGAGGGTCGGCGAGTCCTGGTCACCGGCGGGTCGGGCTTCATCGGCCGCCATGTCGTCGCCGCGCTGCGGCGCGCCGGCGCGCACGTGCGCGTGGCCGACCTGAAGGCTCACCCCGATCCCACCGTCGACCTCGTCCAGGGCGATCTGATCGATCCCGACGTGGTTGCGGCCGCGGTCAGCGGTGGGCTCGACGCCGTCGTGCACCTGGCCGCGGTCACGTCGGTACTGCGCTCGGTGCAGCAGCCCGACCTGACCTTCGACACGAACGTCGCCGCGACGCACCGTGTGCTGCGCGCGGCGGCCGATGCCGGCGCTCGCTCGCTGGTCTTCGCCTCCACCAACGCGGTCACCGGCCCGATGGACGCGCCGGCGATCTCCGAGGCCGCTGTCCTGCGGCCGCTGACCCCTTATGGCGCGACCAAGGCGGCGGGCGAGATGCTGATGTCGGCCTTCACGGCCTCCTATGGGCTCCGCTGCGTGTGCCTGCGCCTGACCAACGTCTACGGGCCCGGGATGCAGGCCAAGGACAGCATCGTCGCTCGCCTGATGCGGGCGATCCGGCTCGAGGGAACGTTCGAGGTCTACGGTGATGGCCTGCAGGTACGCGACTATGTGCACGTGGCCGATGTCGTCGCCGCGGTGAAGCTGGGTCTGGTCGAACCCGCCTGGAGCGGTCCGGTGGTGATCGGCTCGGGCCGCTCGCTGTCGGTGCTCGACGTCGTGGCCACGGTCCGCGCGGTCACCGGCGTGCAGCTGGCCGTCACCCACGGCCCGGCGCGCCCGGGCGAGATGCCCGCGGTGATCGTCGACATCGCCCGCGCCCGCGCGGCCGGCTGGTCGCCGCAGATCGACTTCGAGCAGGGCGTCTCCCAGGTGTGGGAGGAATGGTCCGGCCTGCCGATCGACGCCGTGGCGGCCGGAGTGGGCGCCGTGGCTCAGGGAGTGTCATGACCGCCACCGGGACGATCACGCGCGTAGAGCCGCGCGATCCGCTCAGCGAGCTCGCTCCGGAGGAGCGCGGCGCCGCGGCCGCCTTCCTGCGTGCCCATCCCGCGGGCGCCGGCCAGCCGCTGGCGGTCGTCGTTCCGGCCTACAACGAGGAGCCGACGGTGGCCGCGGTCGTGCATGAGATCCCCTCCGTGGTCGCCGAGCTCGGGGTCGAGGTGATCGTGGTCGTGGACGGAGCGGCGGACGCCACCGCCGCCCACGCTGCCTCCGCCGGCGCGCTCGTCTGCGACGTGCCCGTCAACCGTGGCCAGGGCGCCGCGCTGCGGCTCGGCTACTGGCTGGCCCGGGCGCGCGGGGCGGAGATCATCGTGACGATCGACGCCGACGGGCAGTACGACGCGACGGATCTCGAGCGGGTCGTGGCGCCTCTGGTTGCCGGAAAGGCCGACTTCGTGTCAGGGTCTCGGCGCCTCGGCACCGAGCTGACCACCGACCGCGTTCGGCATCTTGGCGTGCTCGTGTTCGGAACGCTGATCAGCCTGCTGATCCGCCAGCGCATCACCGACCCGGCCTGTGGCCTTCGGGCGATGCGCTCCGAGGTGACGGCTGCCGTCACGCTCGAGCAGCCGCAGTATCAGGCCTCCGAGCTGATGATCAGCGCGGCCCTGAACGGCTTCCGGCTCGCCGAGGTGCCGACGCTGATGCGCGATCGCGCCCAGCACGCCACCGGCACCAAGAAGGGTGGGAACTTCGGCTACGGGATGCGGTTCGCCCGCGCGGCCATCCACACCTGGTGGCGGGACCGCAGGGCGGCGCGGACGCGGCTGCGCCCGGAGAAGATCCACACCTCGTAGACCGCGAACTTGGCCACGAACAGGACCGCGAACACGGCCAGGTAGGACGCGGTCACGAGGATCACGCGGTAGCCGTGATGGGCGGGCAGGCTCTGGACCTGGTGCTGGGTCCAGGCCGTGGACAGCGAAGTGGCCACGAGCGACAGCGCCGAGATGATGATGTAGGCCACGACCTCGCGGGCGATCGAGATGCGACCGCTCACCTTCCACGCCCAGCGGCGATTGAGCGACCAATTGGGGATCGCGCCGGCGATGAAGGCGATCACCGAGCAGGCGGTGGTGGACGCGCCGAGCACGTAGACGATCGCGAACGTGACCGCGCTGGTGGCGGCGGCGATGATGGAGCCGATCGTGTAGCGCGTCAGCCTCCCGCGAAGGGGATGAAGGCGCAGACGGTGGTAGAGCTTGATCACTGGGCGGGGGATGCTAACCGGGGCGCTCGATACGGTGCTCGCCATGCGCGTGCAGGCGGCGGACGACCCGATCGAGCTCGATGAGGACCTACTCATAATAGGCGACAATTACGGCGCCCTAAAGGAACTGCCTGAAGGCGCCCTCGATTTGGTCTACATGGACCCGCCGTTCAACACCGGCGGGGCCGTCGTCCGGCGCACACTGGCGACCGAGGCTGCGGCGGACGGGGGCCGGGTCGGCTTCGGGGGGCGGCGCTACAGCTCGCGGCTTCTGCAGACGCTGTCGTATGACGACGCTTTCGCTGATTACCTGGGTTTCCTCGAGCCGCGTCTCGTCCGCGCCCGGGAGCTGCTGGCCCCGCACGGCACGCTCTACTTCCACATCGACTACCGCGAGGCCCACTACTGCAAGCTGCTGCTGGACGAGATCTTCGGCCGCGACTGCTTCCTGAACGAGCTTATCTGGGCCTACGACTACGGTGCCAAGCCGCGGCGGCGCTGGCCGGCCAAGCACGACACGATCCTGGTCTACGTGCGGACGCCCGGGGGCCATTGGTTCGACGCGGAAGCGGTCGAGCGCGAGCCCTACATGGCCCCGGGGCTGGTGAGCGCCGAGAAGGCGGCGCGGGGCAAGCGGCCGACGGATGTCTGGTTTCACACGATCGTGCCCACCAACGGACGTGAGAAGACCGGCTACCCGTCCCAGAAGCCCGAGGGCGTGCTGCGGCGGATCGTTGCCGCCTCGTCGCGGCCCGGCGGCTGGTGTCTGGATCCGTTCGCGGGCTCCGGGACGCTGGGTGCGGTCTGCCGGGAGCTGGGGCGGCGGTTCGTGCTGGTCGATTCGAGCCCGGTTGCGATCGAGGTGATGCGGACGCGGCTGGGCGGGGCCGGCGGCGCTCCGCCCCCGGTCCCCGAAGTCGTGTCAAGTTAACGCACCACAGGTTCGCTTTCCTGACACAGCCCCCTCAGCGGGCTCGCCCGCGGACCAGCGGGACGAACCGCACCGGGTCGTGGGTCGTGCGCTCCAGTCCGGCCGGCGTGTTCGTGACCAGCATCAGGTGCTGGCTCTCCTCGCCGACCGGGATCACGAGCCGCCCGCCGGGAGCCAGTTGCGCCTCGAGCTGCGCCGGCGGCCAGCCGGCGCCGGCGGCGACGTTTACCGCGTCGAACGGGGCCTGATCGGGCACGCCCTCGCACCCGTCGCCGACGACGAAGTCGACGTTCTCGATCCCGAGCCCGCGCACAGCGTCCTCCGCCCGCGCGCTCAGCCCGGCGTGGCGTTCGATCGTCCACACGTGGCCCGCCAGGCGCGCCAGCAGCGCCGCGTGGTAGCCGGAGCCCGTACCCACGTCGAGCACGCGATCGTCTGGATTCAGCCGCAGCAGCTCGAGCATCCGTGCGACCACCAGCGGCTGGGAGATCGTCTGCCCGGCGCCGATCGGCAGCGCAACGTTGTCCCAGGCGCTCGCGCGCTGGTCTTCGGGCACGAAGCACTCACGCGGCAGCTCCGCGATCGCCTGCAGGACGCGCTCGTCGCGCACCGCTGCGCGAAGCTGGCGTACGAGCGTCTCAGCCGGGCTCTCGGCGGTCATGCCCCGTTAGCCGAGCGCCGCCGCGACCGCCCGCAGGAACCCCGCCGCCGCCGCCCCGTACAGCACGCGGTGATCGCACGCCAGGGTCAGCGTCAGCAGCCTGCCCGGCACGACCTGACCGTCGCGCACGATCGGCGCGTCGCGAACCGCGCCGGCGGTTATCGCGGCCGCCTGCGGCGGGGAGAGCACGATCCCGGCCCGGTCGACGCCGAGCGGGCCCGCGTTCCAGAGCGTGAACGTCGCTCCGGAGAACGCCGGTGAGGTCAGCTCGCCGGCGGCCGCGGCGGCGCTCAGGCGGGCGAGGTCGTCGGCCAGATCACGCAGTGACTTCTGGTCGGCGTCGAACACGGTCGGGATCAGGTAGGCGTCGGAAGCCGACACCACGAATCCGACGTTCACCCGTGAGTAGCGCTCGAACTGTCCGTCGCGGTAGGCGCCGTTGGCCTGCGGCACCGTCCGCAGCCCAGCTGCACAGGCGGCCACGAGCAGCGCATCGAGCGAGCAGCCCTCGGAGAGCGCGCGCTCGAGCGAACCGCTGACCTCGACGTCCACCGACAGCTCCAGATCAGGGACCGTCGCCCGAGCCTCAGCTGTGCGCCGGGCGACCGCCCGCTCGGCCGCGCTCGGCTCGCGGACCTCGGTCTGACCCTTGGCGAATTCGACGGCTGACACGGAAGGCGAAAGCTAGCTCAGGTCCTCGTCGACGGCCCGCCAGCGCTCGATGAACTCCTGCGCATCGAGCGTCGCCAGGTCCGTGCGCAGCAGGCGCAGGACGGTGAGGGCGCGTCGCGCCGGCAGCTCCCAGAAGAGCTGAACCTCACCGTCGTCGATCGACACGACCTCCACCGTGTCGAGCCGCTCGTCTCCCGCGAGCCGCGCCGGGCGCAGGTTGCCGCGGGTGTGGATGAGCTCGTAGGCGCGGTTGGCCTTCACGATCGTGCAGCGCCCATCGCGCAGGCCGCGCCCGCCAGCGCCTCGAGACCGCAGAACACCCGGCCGCCGACCGAGATCGCCGGAAGCTCGCGGACCCCGGCCGCCGCCGCCCGCTCCCCGGCCGCCTCCAGAGCGTCGCTCACCGAGCGCAGCCCGATCCCCTTCAGCAGGGCGGTCGGGTGCATCTCGCACGCCGCGCCGGCGATCAGGACGGTGTCCTCGTCGGCGAGGTCGCGCCCCGCGGCGAACGCCTGGCGGAAGGCGGCCAGCGAGAAGGCCACGGCCCGACCGACACGCTTGGCGTAGGTCGCGGCGAGCATCGCCTGGCGGGTGTCGGCCGGCAGCCGCGGCGGCCAGCGCAGCGGTTGCAGGCCAAGCTCATCGGCCAGGCGCTCGATCAGCGCCCGGTCGGTGGTGACTGGGGACTGGGCCTGCACTGGCTCCCACTCCGGCACCACGGGCAGGGCGGTGATCACCTGCTCGGCGACCAGGTAGCACTCGGGGCTGCCGAGGTCGTAGAAGAAGACCGGCTGCTCCGGCATGACCGACACCGCCTCGAGGGGTCAGCCGTGGATCAGCCAGCCGTCAGCGGCCCGGCCGGCTTCCATCACGGCTTCCGAGAGCGTCGGATGGCCGTGGATGATGCGCCCGAGCTCGGGGTAGCCGCCCTCGAGCGCGCGGATGTTCACCAGCTCCTGGATCAGCTCCGTGGCCCGGGCACCCACGATGTGCCCACCGAGCAGCTCGCCGTACTTCGTCTCCCCCACGACCTTGACCATCCCGGTGCGATCGCCGTACACGGTGCCGGCGCCCACCGCGCCGTACTGGAGCTTGCCCACGACCACGTCGTAGCCCTGCTCGCGTGCCTGGGCCTCGGTCAGGCCGAAGCTGCCGACGTTAGGCGTGCAGAACGTGGCCCGGGGGACGTCGATGTACTCGATCGGGTGCGTCGGGCGCCCAGCGGCGTCCTCGACGGCGATGATGCCCTCGTCGGAGGCCTTGTGCGCCAGGGCGGGACCCGGCACGAGGTCGCCGATCGCGTAGACGCCCTCGACCGATGTGCGCAGCGAACCGTCGACCTCGATCAGCCCGTTCTCGGTCAGCTTGACGCCGGCCGCATCGAGGCCGAGCGCCTCGATGTCGGGCCCGCGCCCGGCGGCGATCACCAGCCAGTCGAACTCACCCTGCTGATCGCCGTAGGTGCACGACACGGTCTGCTCGGCGCTCTGCACGTCCTTCACGAGCGTCCCGGTGTTGACGGCGATGCCCTGCTTCTTCAGCCCGCGGTCGACGACCTTCGAGATGTCTGCGTCCTCGGTCGGGAGCACCCGGTCGAGCGCCTCGAACAGGAGCACCTCGGTCCCAAGACGCGCGAAGGCGGACGCGATCTCCGCACCTGAGGCGCCGGCGCCGACCACGGCCAGCGACTTCGGCAGCTCGGGCAGAGCCCACGCCTCCTCTGTGCCGATCACCCGGCCGCCGAAGCTCGTCCCGGGGATCGGCCGCTTGACCGAGCCCGTTGCGAGCACGATCGTCTTGGCCTGAAGCTCCTGGTCTGCGACCGCGACCTTGCCTGCGCCCGCGAGTCGCCCCTCGCCCTGGATCAGCTCGACGTTGTTCTTCTTGAACAGGCCGGCGACCCCGCCCGTGAGCGTCTTGATGACCTTCTCGCGGCGCGCCATCACGGCGGCGTAGTCGACCTCGGGCTCGCCGACCTTGACCCCGAAGTCGCCCGCCTCACGAACCTCGGTGAGGACGTCGGCGGCGCGGAGCACAGCCTTGGCCGGAATGCACGCGTAGTTCAGGCAGCGCCCCCCGACGACGTTGTCGCGCTCGACTACGGCGGTCTTCATCCCGAGCTGCGACGCGCGGATGGCGGCCACGTAGCCGCCCGGTCCCGAGCCGATGACGATGCAGTCGTAGCTGGAGTCAGGCATGACCGGGCAGCCTATCTGAACGACCCTGCAGGTCGGGGCGTGATAAGAGTGGAGTGTGCTGCGGGCTTGCGCGCGAATGGGGGCGGTGATCGCGGGAGCGCTCCTGCTGTCGGTGCCAACCGCAGCCGCGCGTCCTGGCGCATTCGAGCTGCCCTATCGCTTCCCGCGGCCGCCGAGCGAACAGGCCTGCCTACGGGCCTTCCGCTACCCGTGTTACCGCCCGGCTCAGATCCAGCGGGCCTACGACCTGCCCGCGCTGTACAGACGCGGCCTGACCGGCCGCGGGCGCACGATCGTGATCGTCGACTCGTTCGGCTCGCCGACGATCCGTCACGACGTCGGCGTCTTCGACCGCGCCTTCGGGCTACCGGCCGTGCATCTGTCGATCATCAAGCCCGCCGGACCGATCCCACGCTACGACGGACATGACGCCGACATGGTCGGCTGGGCCGTCGAGACGACGCTCGACGTCGAGTGGGCGCACACGATCGCGCCCGGCGCTCATCTGCTGCTCGTCGAGACACCCGTCGACGAGACCGAGGGCGTGCAGGGCTTCCCGGAGATCGTCGCCTCCGAGAACTACGTGATCGACCACGGGCTCGGCGACGTGATCAGCCAGAGCTTCGGCGCGACGGAGGAGACGTTCACGCCGATGAGCGCGATCCTCGGACTGCGATCGGCGTTCGTCAACGCCGCAGCCCACGACGTGAGCGTGCTCGCCGGATCGGGAGATGCCGACGCCACCAACTTCGAGCTGAACGGTCTCGACCTCTACCCGGTCCGGGTGAACTCCTGGCCCTCGAGCGATCCACTGGTCACCTCCGTGGGTGGGACGCGCCTGTTTCTCGACGCCAGCGGGCGGCGGACCGCCCCCGACCGGGTCTGGAACTCGGGCAGCGGGGGCAGTGGCGGCGGCGTCTCGGCCGTGTTCGCGCGACCGGCCTATCAGAACCCCGTTGCCCCGCTGGTCGGCCCCTGGCGCGGCACCCCGGACGTGAGCATGAACGCCGCCGACACGGCGACAGTCCTCATCTACGCGAGCTTCCCGGAGCCGGCGCTCGGTCCCGGCTGGTACCCGGCGGGCGGCACGAGCGAGGCGGTGCAGCTGTTCGGCGGGGTCGTGGCGATCGCCGATCAGGCCGCCGGGCGCCGTCTGGGGGAGCTGAACGCGGCGCTCTACGGGCTCGGCGCGCGGCATGCTCCTGGCCTGGTCGACGTGACCCGCGGTGATAACACGACGTCGTTCACGAACTCGGCCGGCCAGCACATCACCGTGCCCGGCTACCGGGCGCGCCGCGGCTACGACCTGGCCAGTGGGCTGGGGACGATCGACGCCGCCAGGCTCGTGGCCGAGCTCGCCCGCTAGCGACGCTCAGGGTCTCGGCATCTGCATCCGGCTGAGGACCCGGATCAGCTTCCAGAACAGAGTGCCTCCGCCTGCCATCACGGCCAGCGCGATCAGGGCCCGAAGCACGTCGGTTGCCGAAACCAGCACGAACGCGAACGCGATCACGACCAGCGCCAGCAGCGCCAGGAAGCCCAGCACGGCCCAGTAGCGCAGGCGCCACATCCCGACCGCGCACACGAGCATGATCAGCGAGAACAGGGCCACGCCTCCGACGCTGGTGTTCGTCTGTCCGAATTTCAGCGTGCTGCCGAACGCCACCTGGACGATGTCGGCGACCGCGATCAGCAGCGCGATGGCCACGGCGATCCGCAGCGGCCAGGGGCGCTCCCCGGGGGCGAGGGGCGTGAGCGTCGCGCGCACGGCCGCGTTGCGCTCCTCGGAGCGGCTCCGGTGGGGGGGAGGCGGGACTCGGCTCGCGGCGGGCGGAGTCATGGCCGCGCCTGCGGCGGGGGTCCCCCGGCGTGCCCGCTTACGGCTACGCACGGGCACCGGCCTGCGCCTGCACTTCCAGCGCCTGGCGCAGCATCCGCGCGGCGCGCTCGGGATCGTCGGCCTCGGTCAGCGCCCGCACGACCGCGATCCGTCGCGCGCCTGCCGCCACCACCGTGGCCACGTTGGACGGCGATATCCCGCCGATCGCGAAGAACGGCACGGGCGCGTGGTCCGCGGCGTCACGCACGAGCTCGAGCCCGACCGCCCGCCGGCCCGGCTTGGTGGGGGTGGCGTGGACCGGGCCCACCCCGATGTAGTCCACCCCGGCCGCGGCCCTGATCTGAGCGGGAGTGTGGGTCGAGAGCCCGACCAGTCGTTCCGGGCCGACCAGCGCGCGGGCGCCGGCCACGGGCATGTCGTCCTGGCCGACGTGGACCCCGTCGGCGCCGACACGGGCGGCCAGATCGGGCCGGTCGTTCAGGACGAACAGCGCGTCGTGCTCGGTGCAGAGCGCTCGATAGCGCAGCCCCGCCGATAGCACCGCTTCCTCCGGCGCATCCTTCATCCGCAGCTGCACGATGTCGACGCCGCCTCGCAGCGCGGCGTGCAGGAAATCGTCGGCCCTCGCGTCGCAGACCAGGTACAGGCGGGCGCGGGCCAAGCGGTCGTGGAGGTGACTCACGTCCTCAGTCTGGCAGGAGCACCGCGCTAGCATCGGGTGAAACGGGAGCCCTACCCGCGGGCTGAGAGGGCGCATGTAACACGCGCGCCGACCGTCTGAACCTGAACCGGGTAATGCCGGCGCAGGGAGGAACCTTGTCGAACCGGAGCAACGCATTCGATCTCGCCGTCGTCGGGGCCGGGGTCATCGGTCTATCGGTGGCCTGGCGGGCCGCGCAGCGTGGTCTGAACGTCGTTGTGCTCGAGCGAGACCAGCCCGGCGCGGGAGCCTCGCACGTGGCGGCGGGGATGCTCGCGCCGGTCAGCGAGGCGCTCCTCACCGAGCAGCCGCTGCTGGCGCTGGGGCTGTCGAGCGCAGCGGCGTATCCGCGCTTCATCGCCGAGGTCGAGGAGGCGTCCGGGCTCCACGCCGGCTATCACCGCTGCGGCACGCTGCTGGCCGCCCGCGACGGCGACGAGGCCGAGGCCCTCGGCCGCGAGCTCGCGCTGCGCATCCGGCTCGGCCTGAGCGTGAAGCGCCTGCGGCCCAGCGAGGCCCGCCACCTCGAGCCCGCGCTGGCGCCCGTGCTGCGCCTGGCCCTGTACATCCCGGACGACCACGCCGTCGATCCGCGGCGGCTGGTGGCCGCGCTCACGGTGGCGCTCGAGCGGACCGGCGGCGAGCTGCGCACGGGAGCCGAGGTCGTCCGGCTGGAGATGTCCGGTGGGCGGGTGGCCGGCGTCGTGCTCTCCGACGACTCAGCGCTCAGCGCCGAGCAGGTCGTCGTCGCGGCTGGGTGCTGGGGGCTGGAAGGGCTCCCCGAGGAGGCGCGGATCCCGCTGCGCCCGGTCAAGGGCCAGATCATGCGTCTCTCCGACCCGAGCGGGCCCGGTCTGCTCAGCCATGTGCTGCGGATGCGCGGCGCCTACCTCGTGCCCCGCGGCGACGGTCGATACGTGCTCGGCGCGACGATGGAGGAACGCGGCTTCGACCGCAGCATCACCGCTGGAGCGATCTACGGACTGCTGCGCGATGCCAGCGAGCTCCTGCCCGGACTGGGGGAGCTGGTACTCGATGAGGTGACCGCGGGCCTGCGTCCGGCGGCCCGGGACAACGCACCGGTGATCGGCCCGGGCGCGATTGCAGGCCTGCACTGGGCGACAGGCCACTACCGCCACGGGATCCTGCTCGCGCCCGCCACCGCCGAGGCGATGTCCCGGATCCTGGTCGGCGAGGAGCCTGACGAGGTTGCGTTGCCGTTCGGTCCGGCGAGGTTTGCGAGGGGGGAGGCGATCCCCGCGTGAGCCCCTCGGTCACGGTCAACGGCGCGCAGCGCGAGCTTCCGGAGGATGCGACCATCGCCACCGTGGTTCAGGAGCTGACCGGCCGCAGCGAGGGCCGCGGCGTCGCGGTGGCGCTCGGCGGTGAGGTGGTGCCCCGCGGCGAGTGGCCCCGGACACGCCTGCGCGAGGGCGCCGAAGTCGAGGTCGTGGCGGCGGTGCAGGGCGGATGAGCGCCTTGGAGATCGCCGGCCGCCGGCTTGCCTCGCGGCTGATCCTGGGTAGCGGCGGGTTCGCCAACCACGAGATCCTGGCCCAGGCGCTGGAGGCCGCGGGCGCCGAGATCTGCACGGTCGCGCTCCGGCGGCTGGACCCCGAGGCCCGCGGGTCGGTGCTAGACGTGCTCGACCGCGCGGGCGTGCAGGTGCTGCCGAACACGGCCGGGTGCTACACCGCCCGCGATGCGATCGTGACCGCGCAGCTGGCCCGCGAGGCCTTCACCACCGACTGGATAAAGCTCGAGGTGATCGGCGACGAGCGCACGCTCCTACCCGACGCGGTCGAGCTCCTCGCCGCGGCGGAGGCGCTCGTCGACGAGGGGTTCGTCGTGCTCCCGTACACCACCGACGACCCGGTGCTGGCCCGCCGGCTACAGGACGTCGGGTGCGCGGCGGTGATGCCGCTGGGATCGCCGATCGGCAGCGGCATGGGCATCTGCAACCCCTACAACATCTCGATCATCGTCGAACAGGCCACGGTCCCGGTGATCCTCGATGCCGGGGTCGGTACGGCCTCCGATGCGGCGCTGGCGATGGAGCTGGGGTGCGACGCGGTGCTGTGCGCAAGCGCGATTTCGCGCGCGCACGAGCCGGTGGCCATGGCGCGCGCGATCCGGCTGGCGGTCGAGGCCGGCGTCCTGGCCCGTGGGGCCGGCCGAATCCCGCGCCGGCGCTACGCCGAGGCCTCGACGCCCCACGAAGGCCTGCCCGTGCTCGGTGGAACCGCGTGACCCAGGCGGCCGTCGACACGCTCGTCGACCGCTGGCAGTCGGCCTGGAGCGGAAAGGACCCGGACGCCTTCGCGGAGCTGTGCGCGGCCGACATGCATTACGAAGACCCGGTCACCGTCGAGCCGATCGAGGGCGCTGAGGCGCTCGGCCGGCACGCCCAGCGGCTGTGGTCGGCGTTCCCGGACGTGCGGATGGAACGCACCGGCGAGCGGCTCACGCGCGGGCGCTTCCTGGCCGCGCCCGCCAAGGTGCTCGGGACGCACCGCGGGCCGCTCGAGGGGCTCCCGGCCACGAACCGCTTCGTGGTGCTGCACTGCATCTTCTACTGCGAGCTCGAGCGCGGGCAGATGCTGCGCGTGCGCGCCTTCTACGACCTCTACGACGCGGCCACCCAGCTGGGGATCCTGCCCGGGCGCGGCTCGCTGGGCGAGAAGGCGCTGCTGGTGCTGCGGGGGTTCGGGGTCCGCGGCAGCCGCGCCTCCACCTGAGAGTTGGCCGCAAACGTCCGCCGGACGTCATTGCGGGCCCGCCCGGCGCCCGGGATGATCGGGACATGCGCCGCGTCGCGATGCTCGCCTTCGAGGACGTCCAGGTCCTGGACGTCACCGCTCCGCTCGAGGTCTTCTCGCTGGCCACTCGCCTCGCCGGCGGGAGCTACGCGCTGGAGCTGGTGGCAAGCGGTCCGATCGTCACCTCCAGCGGACTGCACCTGCAGCCTCACCGCTCGCTCGGTGAGCGCCTGGGATCGCTGGACACGCTGATCGTGGCCGGCGGCCGGGGCGTGCACGCGGCGGCCGCAGACGACGATCTGATCGACTGGGTGCGCGCTGCGGCCGCGGGAGCGCGGCGCGTGGCCTCGGTGTGCACGGGAGCGTTCCTGCTCGCGCGCGCCGGCCTGCTCGACGGCCGGCGAGCAACCACGCACTGGGCGGAGTGCGACCGGCTCGCGGCCGACTATCCCGAGGTCGAGGTCGATCCCCAGCCGATCTTCGTTCGCGACGGCCACGTCTACACCTCGGCCGGCGTGACCGCGGGAATCGATCTCGCGCTGGCGCTGGTCGAGGAGGACCTCGGTGGCCACGCGTCGCAGGTGGTGGCGCGACAGCTGGTCGTGTACATGCGCCGCCCGGGGGCCCAGGCGCAGATGAGCGCAGGGCTGGCCGGGCAGGCGTGTGCGGTTCCGCTGCTGCGCGAGCTCCAGGACTGGATCGCCGAGCATCTCGACGCCGACCTCTCGGTCCCCGCGCTGGCGGAGCGGGCGTTCATGAGCCCCCGACACTTCGCCCGGGTGTTCAAGCAGGAGGTCGGCGCCACGCCCGGGAGCTACGTCGAAGCGGTCCGCGTCGAACGCGCCCGCACCCTGCTCGCCACCACTGATCTGCAGCTGGCCGAGATCGCTCGGCGGTGCGGCTTCGGAACCGTCGAGACGCTGCGCAGGACGTTCGGCCGCCACACGCAGCGCAGCCCGGCCGAGTATCGCCGCGAGACCGCGGTAGCCCCCGTCATCCCGATCACCAGGAGCACAGCCGCATGAGCCTTCAGATAGCGATTCCGATCTTCGATCAGCTGACAGCGCTCGACGCGGTGGGCCCTTACGAGGTGCTCTCGCGCCTGCCCGGAGGGCGGGTGCACTTCGTTGCCGCCGAGCCCGGCCCCAAGCGCACGGAGACCGGGATGCTGGCGCTGCACGCCGATCTGGCTCTCGAGGAGCTGCCGGATCCGGACGTGATCGTGTTCCCCGGAGGCTTCGGAACACGGGCGCTCATGCACGACGAGCAGGTCCTCGACTGGCTGCGCACCGCGCACGCCACCAGTCAGTGGACGACCTCGGTGTGCACCGGTGCGCTCGTGCTCGCGGGGGCGGGGATCCTCGACGGGCTCGAGGCCACCACGCACTGGATGATGCTCGAGATGCTCGCCGAGTACGGTGCGACGCCGGTCCACCGCCGGGTGGTCGAGCAGGGCAAGGTGATCACCGCCGCCGGGGTGTCCGCGGGCATCGACATGGCGCTCACCCTCTACGGACGGATCGCCGGCGACGAGCTCGCCCAGGCTGTCCAGCTCGGCATCGAGTACGACCCGCAGCCGCCCTACGACAGCGGTTCGCTGGAGAAGGCGCCGGCCGAGATCGTCGAGGTCTTGCGCGCCCGGGCGGCGGAGCTGGTCTAGCTGACGGTAACGACGAGGGGCGCGTGGTCCGAGAGCGCGCCCCGGTCGAGGAGCTCACCGCGGCCCCGGGCTGTGAGGCCCCGCACGAACACGTGGTCGACGTCGTGGCCCGCGGCGTGTGTGAAGCCGGCGAGCTCGGGATGGCGAAGGTTCAGGTCGCCGCCGAGGATGCAGGGGGCGTCCCCCGCCCAGCCGCGCAGCGTCTCGGCCGCGAGCGCGCAGTCGCGCCGTGCCAGACGCCAGTCGTGGGCGCTGGCGTGGAGGTTGCCGACCCAGACTCCGTCCGGCAGCTCGAGCGCGTGCATCCAGCGGCGCTCGGGCAGCCGGCGAAGACGCCGCGTGCGGTGCTCGTGCACGCCCCGCCCCCGCACGAGGATCGCGTTCGCGCCGCCGCCGGCGGACTTCATCAGGTCCGGCCATCGGGTGGCCAGCGCCCGGCGGACCGGGAGGATCTCGTTGCGCGAGGTGAGCACCAACCGGGCCTCGGCCTGCGCCGCGCGAGCCAGCGGCTCAGGCCACCATGGCGGCACCTCCTGCAGCAGGGCCACGTCCCACTCCCATCCCGCCAGCGCGCGTGCGAACTCGTCCAGCAGATACCGCCCCGCGGATGGGTCCGCGCGGCCGTGCTTGAGGTTCCAGCTCATCAACCGCACCGCCAACCTGGCCAACGTACACTCCCGCGCCCGAAATGATGCGCCACTTCCTGACCGGCACCGAACTGACCGCCGACGAGCTGAACGCGCTGCTCGACCGGGCGCTCGAGTTGAAGGCCGATCCACTCGGAGCGCGTCCGCTCGCCGGTCGCACCGTCGCGCTGATCTTCCACAGACCCTCGACCCGCACCCGAGTCAGCTTCGAGGCGGGCGTGTTCGAGCTCGGGGGACACGCGATGGTGCTGCGCCAGGACGACCTCCAGCTCACGCGGGGGGAGTCGATCCGGGACACGGCCTACGTGCTCTCCCGCCATGTCGCCGCGATCGGAATCCGCACGGGGCCTCACGCGATCGCCGAGGAGCTCGCCAAGCACTCCTCGGTAGCGGTGATCAACATGCTCACCGCCGATCACCACCCATGTCAGGTGCTCGCCGACCTGATGACCATGCGCGAGGCGCTCGGCGAGCTGCAGGGCCGGACGCTGGCCTATGTCGGCGACGGCAACAACATGACCCGCTCCCTGGCCATCCTCGGCTCCCTGGCCGGCGTGCATGTGCGCATCGCCTCGCCACCCGCGTTCTCGATCGAGCCCCCCGCCGGCGCCCAGCTGTTCGAAGATCCGGCCGAGGCCGTGCGCGGGGCGGACGTGGTCTACACCGACGTGTGGGTGAGCATGGACGACGACCCCGAGACCGCCGAACGCCGGCGTGCCGCGCTTGAGCCCTACAGGCTCGACGATGCCCTCCTGCACCAGGCGGCTCCCGGCGCGATCGCGCTTCATTGCCTTCCGGCGCATCCCGGGGAGGAGATCAGCGCCGAGGTCCTCTACGGGGATCGCCAGCGCATCTGGGACCAGGCAGAGAACCGACGGCATGCCCAGAAAGCATTGCTGGAGTTCCTGCTTACGGGGTATTAGGGACCCAGAGGAGGAGGTAGCGGCAAGCGATGCTCACGAATCGAGCTGAAGGTAACGGTGGTGGGCACGAGCAGACACAGCGATCGAGGGTCGAGCAGCTGCTCGACCCCTTCGGCGTCGTCATGCTCACGCGCGAGCGGATCCAGGAGGTGCTCGAGGAGGCGGTGCAGCGGGGCCGGGTCACGCGGCGCGATGCCAACGAGCTGGCCGCCGAGCTCCTGCGCCGTGGGCGCCGGCAGACCGAGGAGCTCATCGGCGCCCGGCGCATGGAGAGCGTCCCGCCCGGCCCACCATTCGATGGCTACGACGGCTTGACGGTGCGCCAGGTGCTCGCCCGCCTCGACGCGCTCGCGCCCGGTGAACTGCGAGCGCTCGAGGACTATGAGCACCGGCACGCCAACCGCAAGACGATCCTGGACGCGATCGAGCGCGCGCTCGCCTGATCAGCCTGCGGTCAGTTCCTCCAGCAGCGGCTCGAAGCTGAGCCTCTCACCCGTGAGCTCTCCCAGCAGCTCCTCCGGCGAGCGCCGCTGGCCCTCGCTCCACAACGACCGCAGCAGGGCCCCCGCCTCAGCGACGGCGAACCAGCGCGGGCCAAAGCGCCCGACGAGGTGCGCCCGCAGCTGGGCCTCGAGCGCCCAGGCCCTCAGATAACACGCGCTGTAGAACCCGGCGTCGACGTCAGCCAGGTAGCCCTGAGCCGCCCAGCTAGCCCCCACGCGGGCGTTCATGAGCTCGGCATAGCGCGCGGCCGAGGCAGCCCCGGGCTCGCCCCCGAGGCCATGGAGCTCGAGCTCGTAGGCGAGCTTGGCCGTGTAGCGGCGCAGGTACACGAGCCGCTCGGACCGGGCATGGGCCACGAGCTCGTCCGACTCCGGCACGGCGAGGTGGCGGCTCAGCCAGGCCGGCTCCTCCGAGAGGTGCTGGAGCAGAAAGGCGAAGCCCTCGGTGATCGCGTTGTCACCGAGGCAGCGGAACTCGAACGCCAACCCCGGATCGACCGAGCTGAAGTGCTCGGCGTGGCCGGCCTCGTGGAACAGCACCGAGAAGTCCTCGCGACCGCCATGCGGCGCCAGCACCAGGTAGACCTCCCCGGGCACGCGGACCGGGGCGCAGAACGCGCGCGGGGTCTTGCCCCGGCGGGTCTCGATGTCGAGCGTGAGCCCAGTCTGCCGGTCGAGCTCGATCCCCAGGTCGGCCAGCGTCGCGCGCAGCGCGGGCACGAGCCGGCCTGCCGGATAGTGGCGGTCCTGGCTCGGTGCCCGGAAGAAGCGCGGAAGGTCGCATCGGTCCAGCCGGTCGAAGCCGTAGCCCAGCGCCCGCTCCAGGTGGGGTTCGAGCAGCCGCGGGTAGGCCTCCTCGCTGCCTGCCGCGAAGGCTTCCGTCTGAGCGTGCAGGCCGGTCAGGTCAAGGTGCTTGCAGTCGGCGCACATGGCGGCGTAGCTCGGCCAGCCGAGCGCGGCTGCGGCGGCGTGCTGGGTCTCGACGAGCTCGCGGTAGAGGCCGTTCAGCTCGCTCTCGAGCAGCTCGAGCCGGGCCAGCTCGAGGGCTCGGCGCCGATCGGCCTGAGGCTCGTTGGCTTGGAGCACCGGCAGTTCGCGAAAGGCGACGGTGCCGCCGTCGAGTTCGGCCACGAGATCGGCCTCGCGGCGGGCAAGCTCCGCTTCGATCGTCTTGGTGGCCTCCCCGATGTAGCCCTCGACGGCGAAGTCGAGCAGCAGCGCCAGCCGGCGGCGCTTCTCTGATCCCGCAGCCCCGGCCTCGAACGCTGAGCGCACCTCGAGCACCGCGTCGGCTGTGAACAGGTGCGCGTGGCGTGCGTAGATCGGCTCGATCGCGTACTCGGTCTGCAAGCCGGAGTAATGGCGGTAGTACTCCAGCGTGAGCGCGGCCAGGAACTCCTCGGCGTCGCCCCTGTATTCGGCCAGGTCCATGCGGCTGCCATCCTAGTTCCGATGGAGGCTACGACAGCACCCCGGCCGCGGCGCGGCGACGAGCTCGAGCTGAGCATCGAGTCCCTGGCCTTCGGCGGAGCCGGGGTCGCCCGCTTGGACGGCTACGTGGTGTTCGTGGCCGGCGCGGTCCCGGGCGACCGCGTCCGCGCGCTGGTCGGCAAGTCAAAGCGCGCCTATGCCGAGGCGCGCGCGGTCGAGGTGCTCGATCCCAGCCCGAATCGCGTGCCGGCACAGGCAGAGCACCCCGGGGCGCCCTGGCAGGTCCTGCCCTACGAGCTCCAGCTCGAGGCCAAGCATGCCCAGGTCGACGACGCGCTGCGGCGCATCGGGCATCTCGAGGGCTACGCGCTGGAGCCGATCGTCCCGGCGGCTGAGCAGTGGCGCTACCGGAACAAGCTCGAGTACTCCTTCGGGACCGCCCCTCCGAACCGCCTCGTGTGCGGGTTTCACGCGCCCGGGCGCTGGCAGGAGATCGTCGAGATCGAGGACTGCCTGCTCGCCTCGCACGACGCCAATGCGGCTCGGCAGCGCGTGGTCGGCTGGTGCCGTGAGCAGGGTCTCGCCGCCTACGACAGGCGCACCGGCGAGGGCTTCCTGCGCAACCTCGTCGTCCGCGAGGGGCGGCGCACCGGCCAGCTGCAGCTACGCCTCGTGACCAGCGAGGGCGCGCTCGATCGGGATGGCCTGATCACCGCCGCCGGTCCTGTGGACGGCCTGCTGTGGACACGCCTGGACAGCGTGGCCGAGACCACCCAGGGTGGCGAGACCGAGCTCCTCGCCGGGTCCGACCGCCTCGATGAGGAGATCAGCGGCTTGCGCGTACGGATCGCGCCGGAGGCGTTCTTTCAGACCAACACCGAGATGGCCGAGCGCCTCTATGCCCTGGCCATCGAGTACGCGGCCCTGGGTGGCTTCGAGCGTGTGTATGACCTGTACTGCGGGATCGGGACGATCGGGCTGCTGATGGCCCCGCGGGCCGCCGAGGTGTGGGGCCTGGAGATCGTCGAGGAGGCGATTGCGGAGGCCATTCGCGCCGCGCGGCGTAACGAGATCGACAACGTCCGCTTCTTCGCCGGTGACGTGCGGCTCGCCCTGGGCGAGCTCGTGGCCACGGCCGGCCGACCCGACGTGCTGGTCGTCGATCCGCCGCGCGCGGGCCTCTCGCAGAAGGTCGTGCGGCGGGTCATCGAGGCCGGCCCGAAGCGCATCGTGTACGTGTCGTGCAACCCGACGACGCTCGCCCCGAACGCCGCGCAGCTCGTGGCCGACGGGGGCTACCGGCTCACACGGGTGCGTCCGGTCGACATGTTCCCGCAGACCCCGCACATCGAGTGCGTGGCCGTGCTCGAGCGCTCGTAAGCCGCGGGAGCCGCCGCGGGTCTGCGCGACTAACCTCGGTCGCACCATGCGACCAATCGAACAGCAGACCATCCTGATCACCGGCGCCACCGATGGGCTCGGCCGCGGCGTGGCCACCGAGCTGGCGGCGGCCGGGGCCACGGTGCTGATCCACGGCCGCGACGAGCGGCGGGGACAGCAGACGCTGGACGCCATCCGCGAGCAGACGAGCAATCCCAACGTGCACTGGCTGTGCGCCGACCTGGCCTCGATCGAAGAGGTACGAGCGCTGGCCGCCCGGGTGGCCGAGGAGCACGACTGCCTCCATGCTCTCGTCAACAACGCCGGAATCGGCACGACCAATCCAGACGGGGAGCAGCGCCGCCAGCTGAGCCGGGACGGCTACGAGTTGCGCTTCGCGGTCAACTACCTGGCCGGCTATCTGCTCACGCGGCTGCTCCTGCCGCTGCTCGAGCGCTCGGCCCCGGCCCGGATCGTCAACGTGAGCTCAGCCGGGCAGGCGCCGATCGACTTCGACGATGTGATGCTCGAGCGGGGCTACAGCGGCGTGCAGGCCTACTGCCAGAGCAAGCTCGCCCAGGTCATGCTCACCTGCGATCTGGGCGAGGAGCTGGCCGACCGGGGTGTGACCGCAACGTGCCTGCATCCAGCCACCTACATGCCGACGAAGATGGTGCTCGAAAGCGGCACGAGCCCGGTGAGCTCGCTGCGCGACGGGATCGACGCCACGCTGCGGCTGATCGCCGATCCCGAGCTCGACGGGGTCACGGGCGCCTACTTCAACGGTCGGCGCCCGGCCACGCCAAACGCCCAGGCCCACGATCGTCGGGCGCGAGGTCGCCTGCGCGAGCTGAGCGACGAGCTGTGCGGGCTGCGGGCTGCAAATGCTTGAGGAGCTGACCATCGCCGCCGATGCCCCGGCGCGGCCCGATGTCGCCGCGCTGCTCGGCGCGCATCTGCGCTTCACGACCTCGATCTCGCCGCCGGAGGACATGCACGCGCTCGACGTCGATGGCCTGTCCGGGCCCGGGATGAGCTTCTTCAGCGCTCGCGCGAGCGGCGGCCGCCTGGCGGCCGTGGGAGCGATCAAGGAGCTCGACTTCCGCCACGGCGAGCTCAAGTCGATGCACACCGCCGAGGCGGCCCGCGGCCAGGGCATCGCGCGGATGATGCTCGCTCACCTGCTCGCAGTGGCGAGCGAGCGCGGCTACGAGCGCGTGAGCCTGGAGACCGGGTCGCACGATGTGTTCGCGCCGGCCCGTGCGCTGTATCGGAGCGCGGGATTCATCGTCTGCGAGCCCTTCGCGAACTATCGGCCGAGCGCGAACAGCGTGTTCATGACGCTGGCGCTGAACCGAGCCCGGTAGCCTGCCGGGCCCGTGCGCGCTGTCACGATCCGCGACCAGCAGCTGAGTGTCCAGGAGCACCCCGATCCCGAGCCGGGGCACGGCGAGGTGCTCGTGAGAGTCCGAGCGGCGGGCCTCAACGGGGCCGACATGCTCCAGCGCCGGGGTGTGTACCCAGCGCCTCCAGGCGCTCCTCAGGAGATCCCGGGACTCGAGCTGGCAGGGGAGGTGCTCGCGTGCGGAGCGCAGGCGACCCGGTTCGGTCCCGGCGATCGCGTGATGGCGATCGTCGGCGGGGGCGGCCAGGCCGAGCTCGCTCTCGTCCACGAGCGCGTCCTCATGCCCGTGCCGGCTGGCCTGTCGTGGCCCGAGGCGGGTGGACTTCCCGAGGTCTTCACCACCGCCCACGACGCGATCTTCACGCAGGCCGGTCTGAGGTCCGGCGAGAGGCTGCTGGTGCACGGCGGCGCGGGGGGCGTGGGCACGGCGGCCATCCAGCTCGGCCGCGCAGCCGGCGCGCGCGTCACGGCGACCGTGCGCAACCCCGATCTGCGCGATCAGGTGGCCGAGCTGGGAGCCGAGGTGATCGAGCCCGAGGGGTTCGCCGAGCACGGCCCGTTCGACGTCATCCTCGAGCTGGTCGGCGCGCCCAACCTGCCAGACAACCTGAACGCGCTCGAAACGGGCGGTCGCATCGCCGTGATCGGGATCGGCGCCGGCGCCAAGGCCGACCTGAACCTGGGGCTGCTGATGGCCAAGCGGGCGCGCATCCACGGCTCGACGCTCCGCGCCCGGCCGCTGGAGGAGAAGGCGCTGACCGCGAGGGCGATGGAGCGCTCGGTGCTGGCGCAGTTCGAGTCAGGCGCCCTGAAGGTGCCGGTCGCGGCCACGTACGCGCTCGACGCCGCGCAGGAGGCCTACGAGCGCTTCGCGACCGGTGGCAAGCTCGGGAAGATCGTGCTGACGATGGAGTGAAGGGCGAGGGCGCCCTACTCCCCTTCCACAAACCCGGCTTCGTCCACCACCAGCCCAGGCTCGTCCTCGGCGGCGTGGATCGAACACAGCGCAGGACCGCCTGACTCCATCACGGCCTCGAGCTCAGCGGGCGTGAGCTTCGCTCCGCACTCCTCGCAGCGGTCGCCGGTCTGCTCGAGTGTCTTTTCCTCTAGGTCCATGCGGCCAGTCTAACTCCCTCGGGCGGCATCGAACATTCGTCCAGCGCAGCCGCCGAACCCGGGCAGGCCCGCCGATACAGCCGCATGGCTCCCTCGGCCGGACTGCCCGTTCTCGTGGTCGACGACGATCCCGTCGTCCGCGCGACCGTGGGCGCGATGCTCCAGCGCCTTGGCCATGAAAGCCTCCTGGCCGGAGACGGCGAGGCCGCTCTGGCCGCATTCGAGCGGGAGCGACCGGCGGTCGTGATCACCGATTGGTCGATGCCCGGCCTCGACGGGACTGCCCTCACCGCGAGCATTCGCGAGCGGGTCACGGGCGGCTACACGTACGTGATCGTGCTCACCGGCGAGGCCGACGAGCAGGCCGCGCTCGAGGCCATGCGCGCGGGCGCCGACGACCTCTTGGTCAAGCCGCTCGACGCGGCCGCGCTGGAGCGCCAGCTGGTGGCCGCCGAGCGCGTGATCGCCTTGCACGAGCGCATGCACGCAGACGCTCGCGTTGACGCGCTCACGGGCATCCTGAACCGCCGGGCGATGAACGAGGAGCTGGGGGCCCTGGTGGCCCGCACGCGCCGCTACGGCCACTCGCTGGCCGTCGTGCTGTTCGACCTCGACCGATTCAAGCCGTTCAACGACGCCGCCGGCCACCTGGCCGGGGATCAGGTGCTCCAGAGCGTGTCCGCGACGCTCAAGCGCTCCCTGCGGGGCTCGGACAGCATCTACCGCTACGGCGGCGAGGAGTTCCTCGCCCTGCTCCCGGGACAGGACGTCGAGCACGCGGCGATCGCCGCCGAGCGCCTGCGCCATGCCGTACGCAAGCTCGCGATCGAGCACCCGGTCGGTGGCGTGGTCACGATCAGCGGCGGGGTGGCGGGGCTGCGGCTCGACGAGTCGGCCGAGCAGCTGCTCGCGCGCGCCGACGCGGCCCTCTACGAGGCCAAGCAGGCCGGCCGTGACCGAGTCGGGATCGCCCGCGAGCTCGCGGCCCTCGCCTAATCAGTACGGGGGCAGGACGGCCCACCACTGGCCGACCACGCGGAAGGCCGACCAGAACTCGCGCTTGGCGCGCTCCTCGTCCAGCGAGTCATCGATGTTCGGCACGTAGAGCGCCTCGATCGACGGGGTGAGTCGCTGGAGCTCGCCCATCGCGGGCCGCAGCTCACGGGCCAGCGGCAGGCCCAGCTCGTTGACCACGGCGAGAGCGTCCTCGCCCATCAGCACCACCAGCCGCGGAGACACGATCGCCAGCTCCTCGGCGAGCCGGGCCACACATGCGGGATCGGCCATCACCGGATCGGGGACCGGGCACTTGACGCACAGCGTGCCGTAGACGGCCAGCGGGTCGATCGACAGCCGTTTGAGCGACTTCATCAGCGCGTTGCCGGCGCGGCCGTAGAAAGCGACGCCCTCCTCGACCTCGGAGGGGCGGGCCGAGTGCTTGATCATGAAGATGTCGGCCTGGGGATGGCCCGAGCCGAGGACCGGCATCAGCTGGCCGCGCGGGCAGTGCGTGCAGGACTGGAGCTCGCGCGCGAACGCGTTCAGCTCGCGGATCGCCCGCTCGAGGTACTTCTCGCGGATCTCGTCGTCTGTGGCGGGCATGCCCTCCGGATTGGACGGCAGGCGAGCATGTCCTTGCGAGTGCATCAGGAGTTGCGGGCGGAGCTGTGACGCCGCTGGCCGGTCGCGCGGCGCAGGCGGCGGTCGCGGGAGGCCTTGCGCGCGGCCGGAGGCAGGGCCTTGGTCTGCAGGAACTTCAGCGCCTGCACGTAGAGCAGGCTCGCGGGATTGCGGACGATGTCGGCGTCGCGTAGCGACTCGAGGAACTCGCGCGGCCCGTCGAAGTCGTGCATCCGGATCCGGACCGAGCCGAGCCCCTGGGGCACGTGAGCGTCCGAGCCGGCGCCGGCGGGGATGCGGTATTTGGCCGCGAAGCGCAGCGCCTCCTCGTTGAACTCCGAGATCGCTACCCGCGGGTTGAAGACCTCGATCGCGTCGACGTCGTCGAGCACCCCGAGCAGATGCTCGTAGTCGGGCACCGAATGGAGCCGGTCGAAGGGATGCGGCACATACACGATCCCGCCCTGTCGCTTGATCTCGGCGATCGTCTCGGCCAGGGTCAGCCCGCGCGGGATCCTCTCCTCGATGAACAGGCCGATCACCTCGCCCTGGTCGGCGGTCTTGACCTCCTCGCCGACGATCACCTTGATGCCCTGGGCCTTGGCGCGGGCCTCCAGCGCGCCGGAGATCTCGTTGTGGTCGGTGACGGCGATCGCTCCCAGCCCGCGCCCCCGAGCCTCCGCCAGGAGCACCTCCACCGGCGTCGCGCAGTCGTAGGAGTGATCGGTGTGCATGTGCAGGTCGACGTCGATCAGCGCCCGCGCCGACAGCCGCCGGCGGAGCTGGTGGTCGGCGCGGGTGTCGTGGCGTCGCGCCACGAGCTCGTCGTAGACCTCCTCGAACTCGGAGGCGACGCGCGACCAGGAGAACGTCTCGCGCAGCTCCGCGATCTGGGCACGGCTGCGCTGGAGGGTGTCCGGATCACCGATGAGGCGCTGGAGGTGGGCGGTGAGGGTCTCAACCTCGCCTGGCTCGAAGGCGAACCCATAGCGCCCTTCGCCGAGCAGCTCGACGTAGACCCCGAGGCGCGAGGTCACCGGGACGACACCCGCGGCGAGCGCCCGCACGAGCGTCGCCGGGCGGGCATGCACGCCCTCGGAGGCAAGCACGATCACATCGCAGCCGGCGAGCGCCTCGGACTCGCGCATCTGCGAGGCGTCGACGAACTCGATCCGCTCCCGCAGCCGGGCGCCGACGGTGGCCGGCACGCCGACGCGCCGGGGGGAGAACACCCGGGCCCGCCAGTCGGCGTCGCGCGGAAGGGCCCGCAGGGCGCGCAGGAACAGGCGCAGCGCTGCACGCTCCTCTCCCGCATTGAAGAACAGCTGCACCGGTGAGCCAGACGCACGGTCGGCGGGCGGCTCCGGGCCTCCGCCGCGCAGGATCACGCGGTACTCGCCCGGGAAGTAGCGCTGCATCAGCTCCCGCGTGGCCAGATAGGTGGCCGTGCGGGCGTCCAGACGACCGAAGAGCAGCTTCGAGAGCGGACGCGCCAGCTGCGTGGACAGAACGCGTTCCGTGGGCGCGTGGAAGCTGCCGACGTTGAGAGCCCGGGAGTGGCGCAGCGCCACGCTCGAGGCGCTCGGCGCGAACGGCTCGTGGACGTGCACGATGTCGAGCGGGAGCGTCGTCAGCGCTTCCTCGATCGTGCGAGCTACGTCCACCGGCAGCGAAGCCGCACGGCGCCGGGCCGGCGCGAACGGCAGCACCTCGCCGACGGCGAGCACGAGCGGCTCATGTTCCGCGCGCGCCAGCAGCTCATCCACCTCGCCGCGCAGCGCCCGCCGGCTCTCACGCACGAGCGTGTCGGAGTCAGACGGCGCGATCACCAGCACCCGGTGGCCCCGGGCGCTCAGCTCCTCCGAGGCCCGGGCCACGTACTCGTTGACGTCGTGCGCGGACTCCCAGGCGAAGGGCGTCACCTGTGCGATGGTGAGCCGCGCGTCCGCCACGGCAGGGAGTCTATTCGGGCGCTACTTGGCCGAAGACTTCGACCGGCTCTTGGCGGTCGCCTTGGCCGTGGTCGTGGCTGCGGCGTCCTGCAGCGCCTTACGGCTGTACTTGGCGATGAACTTCTCGGTCAGCTCGCGAGCCTCGTCGTCCGGGCGCTGGTGCATCGGCGACTTCATCAGGTAGGAGCTCGGGCCATCCAGCTGCCCGGCCAGCCCGTTGTTCAGCGCCAGCTTGCAGCAACGCACGGCGTCGATGACGATCCCGGCGGAGTTCGGCGAGTCCCACACCTCGAGCTTGAGCTCGACGTTCAGCGGCACGTCCCCGAAGGCCTGGCCCTCGAGCCGGATGTGGGCCCACTTGCGGTCGGTCAACCACGGCACGTAATCGGAGG
>DATGJM010000058.1:0-8719 GCA_035295205.1 Solirubrobacteraceae bacterium
CGCCCACCGGTCGCAGGTACACGGGGTCGGTGGCCACGACGTCTACTTCTTGTGCGGCAGGTAGCTCTGCGCCGCGTCCTTTAAGGTCTGCTTGACGAACCCCAGCGCCTCGGCGTCGCCGGCCCAGAGCGACGAGGCGAAATGCTTCGCCTGCTCGAGGCTGATGTGCGGCGGCAGCGGCGGCACGTTCGGGTCGGTGATGGCCTCGAAGACGACCGGACGGTCGGCCGACAGCGCGCGATCCCACGCCGGCCCGATCTGGTCCGGGGCGTCGACCCTGATGCCCAGCAGGCCGAGCTCCTCGGCGTACCGCGCGTACGGGAAGTCGGGGATGCCCTGCGAACCGGCGAACCGCGGATCGCCGGCCATCGCCCGCTGCTCCCAGGTCACCTGGTTCAGGTCGCGGTTGTTCAGCACGAGCACGACCAGCCGCTGGTCGGGCCAGCGGTCGCGGTACTTGGCGATCGTGATCAGCTCGTTGATGCCGTTCATCTGCATCGCCCCGTCCCCGACCAGTGCGAACACCGGCCGGTTCGGGTGCGCGAACTTGGCGCCGATCGCGTACGGCACTCCCGGGCCCATCGTCGCCAGCGTGCCGGAGAGCGAGGCCATCATCCCGGCCCGGAGCTTGATGTCGCGGGCGAACCAGTTCGCCGACGAACCCGAGTCCGATGACAGGATCGCCCCGTCGGGCAGGCGCTTTGAGAGCTCGTGGAAGACCAGCTGCGGGTTGATCGGATCGCCGGGCATCTGCGCGCGGTCCTCCATCAGTCGCCACCAGTGCGCGACCTCGGTCTCGATCTGCTCCCGCCAGGAGCGATCCTCCTGGCGCTGCAGGTGCGGGATCAGGGCGCGCAGGGTCTCGGCGCTGTCGCCGACGAGGTTGACCTCCATCGGGTAGCGGATGCCGAGCATCTTGCCGTCGATGTCGATCTGCACGCCCCGGGCATTGCCCTCCTCGGGCAGGAACTCCGAGTACGGGAAGCTCGAGCCGACCATCAGCAGCGTGTCGCACTCCATCATCAGCGTCCAGCTCGGCCTGGTGCCGAGCAGGCCGATGGAGCCGGTCACGAACGGCAGATCGTCGGGCAGCACCGCCTTGCCGAGCAGCGCCTTGGCCACGCCTGCGCCGAGCAGGTCCGCCACCTGGGCGACCTCCTCGCCGGCATGCAGCGCGCCCTGGCCGACGAGCATCGCCACCTTGGAGCCCGCGTTCAGGACCTCGGCCGCGCGGGCGAGGTCCTCGTCCGCCGGGAGGATGCGCGGACGACGGTAGCCGGGGCCCGAGTGCACGGTTCCGTGAACGTGCGGCGGCGTCGCGACCGCCTCGGCCTCCTGAACGTCGTTGGGAATGATGATCGCCGTCACCGTCCGCTCGGCCAGCGCGATCCGGCAGGCACGATCGATGAGATGACGCATCTGGGTGGGCTCCATCGCCACCTGGACGTACTCGTGGGCGACGTCCTTGAACAGGCTGTCGAGGTCGACCTCCTGCTGGTAGTTGCCGCCCAGGCCGGCACGGGCCTGCTGGCCCATGATCGCCACCACGGGCTGATGGTCGAGCTTGGCGTCGTAGAGACCGTTCAGGAGGTGGATCGCGCCCGGACCCGAGGTGGCCATGCAGACCCCGAGCTCGCCGGTGAACTTGGCGTGCGCGCAGGCCATGAAGGCGGCCATCTCCTCGTGGCGAACCTGGATGAACTCAGGCCGCTGGCCGTTACTCGAGCGCGTGAACGCTCCGAGGATCCCGTTTATCCCGTCACCCGGGTAGCCGTAGATGCGGCGTACGCCCCATGTGGCAAGCCGCTCGAGCAGGTAATCGCCAACCGTCTCACTCATCTCGCGCCTACCCCTTTCAGATCGCTGCTGACCTCCGGCCGGTGCGTTCGAAGAGGTACCCAGCCGGATGGGTGGCTAACCGGGTGAGGCCGCGGGAGGCGAGCCGAGCGACTCGGCCTCCTGGAGGGCCACGGCGGCATCGATGTGCGCGAGGTGGCTCAGGCCCTGGGGGAAGTTTCCGAGCAGCTCGCCCGACTTCGGGTCGATCTCCTCCGAGAACAGCCCGAGGTCGTTCGCCCGCGCCGCGACGAGGTCGAACACCGTGCGCGCGTCTTCCGCCAGGCCGCCGCGGGCAAGGCACTCGACGAGCCAGAACGAGCAGCACAAAAAGGCGCCCTCCTGCCCGGGCAGGCCGTCGCGGCGGCGGTAGCGGTAGAGCAACCCGTCGCCGGCATCGAGCTCCTCCCGGATCGCACGCGCGGTGGCGAGCATGCGCTCGTCGTCCCACTCCAGATACTCGATCGTGGGCAGGAGCAGCAGGGCGGAGTCGAGGTCGGGACGATCGAACGCCTGCACGTAGATGCCCCGGTCGCGGTCGAAGCCACGGGACTCGATCGCCTCGTGC
Source organism: Solirubrobacteraceae bacterium (assembly GCA_035295205.1). Lineage (GTDB taxonomy): Bacteria > Actinomycetota > Thermoleophilia > Solirubrobacterales > Solirubrobacteraceae > Palsa-465. Next base: position 2,405 of record DATGJM010000058.1, read on the forward strand.
ACCTCGTCGCGGGCCTGGCGCCAGCGGCGCGTCGGGGCTCTGCGCATGCATTCGGCGGCGAGGCGGATGCCGCGATCGAGCGCCGACCAGCACAGCACCTTCGAGTGAACGAAGTGGTCGGGCTCGCCGGGCCATTCCCAGATGCCGCTGTCCGGCTCGCTCCAGCGCTCGGCTGCGTGATCGATCAGCGAGACGACGAAGCGCCAGTCGTCGTCGCTGGGCGAGTGCCCCCGTCGGTGCCAGCGCCAGATCAGGTTGACGAGCTCCCCGTAGGCGTCGAGCTGGAGCTGATCGATGGCGTCATTGCCGATTCGCATCGGCGTCGAAGCTCGATAGCCGTCGAGGCTGTCGAGCTCGGTGGCTCCGACGCGCCGCTCCCCGCCGACACCGTAGAGCACCTGCAGATCGTCGGCGTGGCCGGCGGCCGAGCGGATCACGAAGGCGCGGAACGCGTCCGCCTCTTCGATGCATCCCGCGACGGCGAATGCCCGGGAGCTGAAGCTCGAATCGCGGATCCACGCGTAGCGGTAGTCGAAGTTCCGCACACCGCCGACGACCTCCGGCAGACTCGTCGTCGGCGCGGCCACGACGGCCCCGGTGGGAGCATGCGTGAGCGCCTTCAGCGTCAGCGCCGAGCGGCGGGCCGCATCCGCGTCGCGCCCCTGGACGCTGATGCTGCGCGACCAGTTGCGCCACCAGGCGATCGTCTTCTCGACCCGGTGGTCGAGGACCGCCGGCTCGGGCTCCTCGAGATTGTCCTGATCGATCAGCTCGGGCCGCCAGTAGGTCAGCAGCAGCCGCACTCGTTCGCCGGGGGTCACCTTGATCCGGCCGCTGATCTCGTGCGCGGGCTTCTCCTCGAGCCGCTGCTCGCACCAGACCAGCAGCGCATCGTTACCACCGACGACGCTGTGCGTGTGGGCGCTGAGGCGGCGCACCCAGGGCCGGACCGCGCCGTAGTCGAACACGGGTGCGATCCGCAGGTCGAGCTCCACCTCCCCCCGCCGGCCTTCGATCACCCGCACGATCCGGCGGTCCACGTCCGTGCGCTCGCTGCCGATCATGAACAGGTCGAGCACCGTCACCTCCCCCTCCGGCCCGACCATCGAGGTCTCGAGCGCGAGCGTGTCCTCGAGATAGCGGCGGTGATAGCGCCACCTGCGCCTCGCCCGCGCGGGCTCGATCGAGCAGCGGCCCCCGCGATCGCGGTCGAGGATGGCCGCGAACGCGCTGCCGGAATCGAACCTGGGCAGGCAGCACCACTCGATCGCGGCGCGGTGTGAGACCAGGGCGGCGCTGTGGCAGTCGCCGATCAGCGCATAGTCCCCGATCGACGGGTACGGATCGTCGTCGCGCGCGCTCACGGCGGGCAACCTACCCGCTCCTGGCCATTCGGTTTGCCCACACCTTCACGGGGTAGTGCCTGGAGTGGAATGTGGCTCTACATGCTCGGTGGCGCGCTCGTGCTCGTCGGCATCGTTGTCGGCGCGTTCGGGGGCGGCATTTTCTCGATCATCCTGATCCCGCTCGGCGTGATCGCCCTGGCCAGCGCGGCCGCGTATGCCGCCTGGGGTCGCGCCGCGCATCGCGACGCCGGCGCGGGGACCGAAGCGGGCCAGCAGCCGGTGTCTCCGTTGGCAACCGGCCACGCCCAGCCCGAGGACACCCCGGCGCCCGCCACGCCGGATGAGCTGGTCGACGCCCGCCGCGAGCAGCAGTACCGCTGACCACGCGCCTCGTTTGCCCCTGGCGGTCACGCGGGTAGCGCCCCTGATGCATGGGCAAGCGAACAAGGAGACGTTTGACATGACCAGCCTGATCGACAAGCTCACCGGCCGTACCAAGAAGGCCGCAGGTGACATCGTCGGCGACCCGTCGCTGCGCCGCGAGGGTGCTCGCGAGGAGCGCAAGGGCGAGGCCAAGGACGAGCTGGCGCGCTCGCAGGAGCGCGCGGACGCCAAGGCCGAAGAGGTCGCCAACCTCGAACGGAAGACGTCGTAACTCCGGCTGAGATGCCGGGCGCCCGGCGGACTCTGGCCTGGGGCCGCCGGGCTTACCTCCTCCTCTTCAAATGTCCGAAGTCGTTGTCATAACCGGAGCTTCCGGAGGCGTGGGCCGGGCGGCGGCCCGGCGCTTCGCCGCCGACGGCGCGCGCGTGGGTCTGATCGCCCGCGGCCGCGCCGGTCTGGACGGCGCCGCCCGAGAGGTGCAGGAGGCGGGCGGCGAGGCGCTCGTGATCCCCTGCGACGTCTCCGATCCATACCAGGTCGAAGCGGCGGCCGCCAAGGTCGAGGAGGAGCTCGGACCGATCGACATCTGGGTGAACGACGCGATGGTCACGATCTACGCCGAGTTCCTGGACATCGAGCCCGACGAGTACAGGCGCGCCACCGAGGTCACCTACCTGGGGATGGTGTGGGGAACGCGAGCCGCGCTGCGCCGCATGGTCCCCCGTGACCGCGGCTCGATCGTTCAGGTGGGCTCTGCCCTTGCCTATCGCGGGATTCCCCTGCAGGCTCCGTACTGCGGCGCCAAGCACGCGTGCAAGGGCTTCACCGAGTCGGTCCTGACCGAGCTCATGCACCACCGTTCGAAGGTGCACGTCTCGATGGTCCAGCTGCCCGGCCTGAACACGACGCAGTTCACGTGGGGTCGCACGAAGCTGCCCAAGCAGACGATGCCCGTCCCGCCGATCTACCAACCCGAGCTGGCGGCGGACGCGGTCCACTACGCCGCCCACCACAGGCGGCGCCAGATCTACGTGGGCGCCCCCACGGTCCTGAACGTGATCGGCGAGCGGGTGGCGCCGTGGCTGCTCGACCGCTATCTGGCCCGGACCGGGTTCAAGGCTCAGCAGACCGACGAGCCGCTGAACACCGAGGGCCACGACAACCTGTTCACGCCGGTCAACGAGGACCGTGGCGCCCACGGCCCGTTCGACGACCAGGCCCACGGTTTCAGCGCCCAGTACGAGATGGCCAAGCACCGGGCGGCGCTGCTGGCCGGCGTGGGCGCGGCCGCAGTCGGGCTGGTCGGCGCGGCGGCCCGGCGCGCCGGGCGCGGGTAGAACTAGTCTGGGGGCGTGAAGCGACTCGCCCTGGCCGCTGCATGCCTTGTCGTCTCCGGGTGCGGTGGGTCGGCGGTGACGCCGAGCGGCTCGGTCGTGTTCGCCCGCGACTGCCAGGTCTGCCACTCAGTGATCGGCAACGAGTCAGAGCACAGGCAGGGAGGCGACCTGCTCGGCTACCACCTCACGCGCGCCGAGTGGCTGAGCTTCACGCGGGTCATGCCCGCCCGCAAGCCGCTGTCCAAGGCCGAGCTGAACGCGGTGGTCGATTACGTGCTGGCTGAGCAGAGGCGCGTGTTCCCCTGACTGCGCCTGACTGCGGGAGAAACCTCCGCCTCGTCGCGCGGATTCCATCAATTGGGACCGAGTTCCCGCTCAGCGGGAACTTCTTCCCATCCTGCGCTCCCGGGGGTTCGCGGCGGAGGTTGTTCCCGCGCGCCCTCAGCCCGTGGGCACGAGTTCGCCGACCGCGGCCTGGGTCCCGCCGGCGCTACGACCCCCGGCGACGATGATCGCCTGGCCGAGAGCCACCACGCCCGCGTCGGAGAGCGGCTGCGGCAGCCGCCCCGCCGGCCTGACCGCTCCGGTCACGGGGTTCACCGCCAGGATCTGGGAGGTCTGAGAATCCAGCCCGGAGCCCCGCCCGCCGACCACGAACACGGTCCCGTCGAGCTGGGCCGCCCCGGCATGGGTCAGCGGCGCCGGTAGCCGCCCCAGCGTGGAGACCTGCCCGCTGGACGGGTCGAAGCGGTAGATGGCGTCGCTGGCGTTGCCGCTGGGGAGCGAGCCGCCCACGATGATCACCGCGCCTCGCGCCAGCGTGACCGCGGCGTAGCGCAGCGCCACCGGAAGATGGCCCACGACCTGCGGCGCGCCGCCGGGCCGCCACGCGAGGATCGTGTTCAGCGAGTTGGTCCCGTCGAAGCCACCGACGATGTAGGCGGTCTCGCCGTTGCCGGTGACCGCGACGTCGGACTGTGCGGCCGGCAGCGTCCCCGCCTGGGCGACCGTGCCGGCCGCGGGGTCGAAGGCCAGGATGTGGTCGTACTGGTTGAACTGGCCCCCGCCGAACAGATAGACGTGTCCGCCGAGCGTGGCCGCGTCGGCATCGTGCTGGGCGTTCGGGAGCGTGGCGCGCACCGCGGCCGCGGCGCGGGTGCCGACGATCACGCTGTCGGTCGATGTGTCGCCGGCATCGAGGCCGCCCATCAGCACGAAGTGGGCCGTGTCCAGGGCGGCTGTGCCCGGATCCTGGAGGGCCGCGCCGAGCGAATAGAGCGGGCGGTAGCGCAGGGCGCGTGGGGTGCGAAGCGCCGCGGAGTGACCCACCGTCTTCTTCTTCGAGGTGGTCGTGCCCGCGGCCGTCGAGGCTCCGCCCGAGCCACAGCCCGCGGCCAAGAGCGCGCAGGCCAGCGCAGCGGCGATCGTCGTCCTGGGGAGGGCCATCGCGGCCGAGCGTAGCCAAGCGGCGAGGCGAAGCGCGGTCTCACCCCGGGAAGTGATCCGCTTCTCACCCTGCTTTTATGGTCCGCTGATCCTCTCCTCGAAGGCTTGCCTCGATGCGCAGATTCCTCTCCCTCGCCCTGACGCTCCTTGCCCTGCTCGCCGCCGGATGCGGCGGCTCCAGCCACCCGAGCGCGACCACCCAGAGCTCGGCCGGAGACGGGCCGTCGCCGTCCCACGGCGCTCACGCCGGCACCCAGGGCCGCTATCCGATCGACCCGCGAAACGTCTATGCCCACGACTGCGCGACCTGCCTGTCTGCGGCGGTCAAGGGCGATCCGGCGTACGTGTATGTGCCGAACAGCATGAGCAACACCGTCACGATCATCGACCAGCACACGCTGCGGGTGATCAGGACCTTCCCGGTGGGCGAGCTGCCCCAGCACGTCACCCCGGCCTGGGATCTGTCGCGGCTCTACGCGGACAACGACGTCGGGAACAGCCTCACGCCGATCGATCCCCGGACGGGCCAGCCCGGGACGCCGATCCCGGTCGAGGATCCGTACAACCTGTACTTCACCCCCGACGGCCATTACGCCATCGTGGTCGCGGAGCGCCTGCAGAAGCTGGACTTCCGCGATCCCCAGACGATGCGCCTGGAGCACTCGGTGTACTTCCCAACCTGCGCCGGGCTCGACCACGCCGACTTCTCGAGCGACGGCCGCTACATGTTCGCCAGCTGCGAGTTCGCCGGGCGGATGATCAAGGTCGACCTGCGCACCCAGCGGCTGGTCGCCACGCTGGTGCTGGGAAACGGCTACACGAGTCCGCAGGACGTCAAGCTCTCGCCCGACGGCAAGGTCCTGTACACCGCCGACCAGATCGCGGGCGGCCTGTTCGAGATAGACCCCGTGACCTTCAAGGTCATCGGCTTCCTGCGCACCGGCGCCGGCGCGCACGGCCTCTATCCGAGCCGCGACGCCCGGGATATGTACGTCTCCAACCGCAAGGCCGGCACGATCTCGGTCGTGAGCTTCGCCACCCGGCGGGTGATCGCGACCTGGTATCTCCCCCCGCCCGCCAGCCCCGACATGGGCGGCGTCTCCGCCGACGGCTCGACGCTGTGGCTGAGCGGGCGCTACAACGCCGTGGTCTACGCGATCAATACCCGCACCGGCCGGCTCCGGGCCGAGATCCCGGTCGGCCAGGGGCCCCACGGCCTCTCCGTGTGGCCCCAGCCCGGGCGCTACTCGCTCGGCCACACGGGCATCATGCGCTGAAGCTGAGGTATCACCCCGTACCGAGGACCGTTTAGCGAGCGGAGCCCAGGGTAGGCGGCTGGCGTCCGCCTGTTCCTGACGCCCCGCACGTGACATCGCACTCCCGCGCTCACCGCCTCACGCTCGTGGTCTGCGCGGTGATGGCCACCGTGCTGCTGAGCGGCTGCGGCAAGCAGTCGATCCTCTCGTTCAAGAGCCCGCAGACGCACCAGATCACGCTGCTGTGGTGGTGGATGCTGGCCGCGGCGTCGATCGTGTTCCTCGGCGCGGTGGTGATGCTGACGGTCGCCTGGTTTCGCCGTGGCACACGCGGCCTGCCGTTCCTGGGAGAGCGCGAGACGCTGACCGAGGGCCTCGTCGTCCTGTTCGGGATGGGCATCCCCGTGGTGGCGCTGGTGGCCCTGTTCGGGGTGGCCAACCTCTACGTGATCAAGAACAGCGAGGCGCCCGACCCGCGCACGACGGCGCTCACGGTCGTGGTCACCGGCCGCCAGTGGTGGTGGGAGGTCAGCTACCCGGGAACGA
>DATGJM010000059.1:0-6868 GCA_035295205.1 Solirubrobacteraceae bacterium
TCGCCGCCTGCGGCTGCGGCTCCTCCTTCCGCGTGGCGGAAGAAGAGGAAGTCTCGGCCGTTTAGACGGCCGGAGTCGTAGCCAGCGATCTCCACAGGAAGCGGCAGGCCAGCGTCCGATACGGGCGCCATGGCTCGGCCAGCGCGGTGAACGTCGCCGCAGCGGGCAGGACTTCGAGCCTGTAGCGGAGCATGACCGCCCGGCGCAGACCGAGATCGCCGACCGCGAGCACGTCCGGGCGCTGGAGATGGAACATCAGGAATACCTGGGCGCTCCAGGGGCCGATTCCGCGTACCGCCAGGAGCTCCGCCATAACCTCCTCGTCGCTGCGCTCCTCCAGTCGCTCGAGCTCGAGTGACCCGTCGAGCACGTGCTCGGCCAGCGAGCGCAGGTAACTGAGCTTGGCGCGGCTCAGCCCGGCGGCGGTGCGCAGCGCTTCGGGGTCGTCCGCGAGAACCTCGCTGGGCGTGGGGGGCCGGCCGCCGAAGCGGTCGGTGAGCCGCCCGTAGATGGCCCGAGCGGCCGCGGTCGAGACCTGCTGGCCGATGATCGAGCGAACGAGCGAGCCGTAGTGGTCCTCCGGCCGGCCCGCGCGGGGATCTCCGAGATCTTCGATGCCCACATCGTCGATCACGCCCCGCAGCACGGGATCGGCGCCTCGCAGATGCGCGACCGCAGCGTCGAGATCGAAACCGGTCAGGGCGTCTCGGTCAGCGTGAGCGCGGCGCCATCGAGCGCCCCGAGCGCCCGCTCGACCGAGCAGGCGATGCACGTGAACGTCGGCGTGTCTCGCAGCGTGTAGGCGCTCGACTCGGTCGTCCTCAGCCGCTGCACGAGATCGAGGAAGTCCCCCGGGTTGTCGGTCTCGAAGGCGACGACGAACTCCTGGTCGTCGAGCCCGAACGAGTAGCTCGTGTTCAAGTCGACCGAGGGGAACTCGCGTCCGACGCGAATGTGCTCCTGCATGATCCGCCAGCGCTCGTCGGGTTCCAGCGCGTACCACTGGCGGGTCTTGACGAACGGGTAGACGAACAGGTACTTGCCGTGACCCGGGCGAACCTCCAGCCGCGATTCATCCGAGTACTCCGAGGCCTTGGTCATCGCCAGGAAGGAGTAGGGGATCGTGCACCACTTCATGAGCCCGCTCTGGGAGAGCACGACGTGGAACTCGTGGATCCGGTCGAGGTTCTGGGCCTGGCTCAGGAGCATCAGGTCGGCATCCCCGCGGGTGCCGACGAGGGAGAACGCCCGCAGCAGGTGCCCGTCGGCGAAGTCCTCGCAGGCGGCGATGAACTCGCGCTTGTCCGCGGCCCGGCGCTCGTCGTCGAGTCGCCGCCAGGCCTGATCGACCTTCAAGAACGTGTATTTCACGAAGTGGCGAACGGGCATGCTCATGCGTTGATCTTACGCACGCGCGCAGGGAAGCAGCGGGGCGGGAGGATAGGATGACGCGATGCGCATAGCGCTCGTCTCTCCCTATTCCTGGAGCTATCCCGGTGGGGTGACGAGGCACATCGAAGCGCTCGCTGAGTGCTTCCTGTCCGGGGGTCACCACGTGCGGGTGCTGGCCCCGCTTGATCCCCCGGACCGCACGGCCAAGCTGCTTCATCGGGGAGCGGTGCCTCAGCGTGTGCGCGTGCCCGACTACCTCGTGCCGCTCGGGCGCACCGTCGGCTTCAAGGCCAACGGCGCTGTCTCCAACCTGTCGACCACGCCCTACAGCGTGGCGACGCTGCACAAGGAGCTGCGCACCGGGGGCTACGACGTGGTCCACATCCACGAGCCGATCGCGCCTCTGCTCGGCTGGCTGGCGGCGGACTGGACGCCGCTCCCGCTCGTCGGCACCTTCCACACCTATAACGAGAATCGCCTGTCCAACGGGATCGCCAACCTGATGGGCGCACGGCGCGTGTTCAACCATCTACACGTCCGGATCGCGGTCTCCGAGGCCGCCGCCTGGACCGCGCGGCGGTTCTTCGGCGGCCACTACCGGATCGTCCCGAACGGCGTGCACATCAATCCCGAGCGTAAGGAGCGCGGCGCGAACATCGACCGCGGCGACGCGCTGCGCCTGCTGTTCGTGGGGCAGGCGGTCGAGCGCAAGGGACTGCCGCTGCTGCTGCGCGCCTTCGAGGCGCTGCGCGAGCACATCCCCACCGAGCTCACGGTGATCGGCCCGACCGAGCAGGAGCTCGCGCCGCTGCTGCTCGAGACCACCGGCGTCAGGGGCCTGGGCAAGGTCGACGACGCCCAGAAGTGGGCCGAGCTCGAGCGCGCCCATGTCCTGTGCGCGCCTTCGCTCGGGGGCGAGAGCTTCGGGATGGTGTTGACCGAGGCGTTCGCGGCCGGGACGCCGGTGGTGGCCTCGGACATCGCCGGTTACCGGGACGTGGTCCGCGACGGGGTGGACGGGATCCTGATCCCGGCCGGGGACCCGACCCGCCTGGCTGAGACTCTGCGTGACCTCTGGGAACAGCCCGAGCGCCGGGAGGAGATGGCGCGTGCGGCGGCGCGCGAGGTCGAGCGCTTCGCCTGGCCGCGGGTGGCGGCCGAGGTGCTGGACGCCTACCACGACGCGGTGGCCACGCCGGTCCCCGTGACCGGGCTCGAGCGCGCGGCCGTGCGCTACGGGATGCGTCCCGCGGATCTGAAGCCACGAGCCCCGGCTCGCCGCCTGCCCAGCCTTCAGCCCAAGATCCAGACCGGCTCTCAGAAGTTCGCCCTCGTCAGGCGCGTCGCTCTGGCCGCGGTCACGCTCGGCGGCGTCGTGCTGGCCGTGCTCGCGCTGCAGAAGATCGGGCTGCCGAGCATCGCCAAGGCGCTCGTGACCTCCAAGCCGTCGTTCGTGCTCCTCGGCCTGGCCGCGATGTGCAGCGCGATGGTGATGCGCGCGTTCTCCTGGCACGCGATCCTCAAGGCCGCGCTGCCCACGGCACGTGTGCGGCTGATCGACGCCATGCAGGGCACGTTCATCGGTGTGCTCATGTCCTCGACCCTGCCCGCTCGCCTCGGCGAGCCCTCGCGCGCGCTGATCGTGGCCCGGCGGACGGGACGGCCCCGCGAGCATCTGCCCGTGGTGCTCGGCACGGTTGTCTCGCAGACGCTGCTGAACATCCTCGCGCTGATCATCCTCGGCGCGATCATGTTCTCCTCGGTCAACCTCTTCAACGGCCATCAGAACGCGCTGCTGTTCGCCGCGCTGGCGCCGCTCGTGCTGCTGATCGTGGTGCTGCTCGCGCCGGTCGTCCTGCGCCACAGCAGCCGCTCTCGCTTCGGCCGCGTCCACCTCCTGGTCGGCCAGCTGCGGCGGGCGCTCACTCGCGTACGCGCGGGCCTGACCGTGTTCAGGCGGCCGCGATTGGGCCTGGTCGCCGCGGGGGCTCAGCTCGCAGCCTGGGCACTTCAGTGTCTGTCCTGCTACCTGCTCCTGCTGGCGCTCGGGCTCGGCCACCAGACCGGGATCGCGGCTGCCGCGGGCGTGCTGTTCGCGGTCAACATCACCGCCGTGCTCCCGGCGACGCCCGCCAACCTCGGCGTGTTCCAGGCCGCCTGCGTCGCGGTTCTGCACACCGGCTGGCACGTGGATCCGGGAACCGGCGTCGCCTACGGCGTGATCCTCCAGGCGGTCGAAGTGGTGACGGCGATCGTGATGGGGATGCCCGCGCTGCTGAAGGAGGGCATGTCCTGGCGCGAGGTGCGGCTGCGGGCGATCCATGCGGCGCCGGTCAAGCTGCCGGCGCGACCGAGCCCCAACCGGCCCGCGACACCGACGCGCGCCGTGGAGGGGTAGGGCAGGCGCCTACGGCGTCTCCCCGGCCACGCCCGACAGGCGGCGCACGAGCCGGGTCGAGGTCAGCGGGCGCCGCCCGGCGGCAGCCGTCCCTCCGCGCTCCTCGATCGCCTCCTGCACCTCGGCCCGCATCCCGGCCTCGAAGTGCCGGGTGTCGAACCGCGCCGCGTTGTCGATGCAGGCCTGGGGATCTACGGCCTCGTCCTCGAAAGCGAGGATCGTACGAGCCAGCTCCTCGGGGCCGCCGGACCAGAAGCAGCCGGTGACCCCTTCGACGATCGTCTCGAGTGCCCCGCCGCCTCGCCGGGCGATCACGGGCCGGCCCGCGGCCTGGCTCTCGACGGAGACGATCCCGAACTCCTCGACCGCGGTCATGACCAGGGCCCGCGCGCTCCCGAGGCGCTCCTCGACCTCGCGGTCGGGGAGCCTTCCGGCGAAGCTGATCGTGGGGCCGGCCAGCTGGCGCAGGCGGCCGGCCTCGGGCCCGTCGCCGACCACGATCAACGGCAGGCGCAGGCGGTTGAAGGCGGCGATCGCCGTGTCGATGCGCTTGTGGGGCATCAGCTCCGAGATGAGGACGTAATGGTCCTCGACCGGTCGCGGGGTGAAGCGCTCGGTGTCCACCGGCGGGTAGACGACGTTCGCCTCGCGGCCGAAGTAGGCCCGCAGGCGGGCCTGTGTGGTGCGCGAGTTGGCGACGTAGCGGTCGGTGTGCCGGGCGACCGTCCGGTCCCAGTGGCGCCAGTGGTCGAACACCCGGCGCAGGAAGGCCCGTGTGAGCGGATCGCGCAGCCGGGCGAGGGTCTGCTCGCGGTCGTTCCACGCGTAGCGGAAGGGGTTGTGGCAGTAGGAAACGTGCACCGCGCGCTCGTGGCAGAGCACGGCGTGCGCCCAGGCCGACGAGCTCGAGATCACGAGGTCGTAGGCGCTCAGGTCGAGCGACTCGATCGCGGCCGGATACAGGGGCAGGAACGCCCTGAAGTTACGCGCGGAGGGCCGGAGCCGCTGCAGGAACGAGGTGTGCACCCGCCGGCCCGCGAAGCGGCCCTCGGTGCCCGCCTCGTCATAGACCGCCGTGAAGATGTCGGCCTGGGGCCAGAGGTTGCACAGGCAGCTGAACACACGCTCTCCTCCCCGCATATCGAGCAGGAAATCGTGGACGAGCGCTACCTGGCTGGGGGATTGGATGCTGGCGTCCGTGGAAGGCACCCCAGGAGCCAGTGTAGGAGACACCGGCTGGACGGCCAAGCAGGTGGCGCGGGTCAGGCCTCGGCCAGCGCGGGCATGTCCTCGGGCGCGTTCTCAGCGCCGTCGTCCGGCTCGGCGTCGGGCAGCATGGACAGCCGCGTCGGGTCACGGTCGGTGCCCGCGATCAGCTCGTCGGCCGCCTGGCGCCCTGACTTGGGCAGGAAGCCCGACTTCATGCCGAAGTAGACGGCCTGGGGGTGATGGGCGACGATCGCCAGCGTCGACTGCTCGGGCTCGACCGCGTAACCGCCTGAGAGGCGCAGGCCGATGCTCGGGGCGTCGAGCAGGCGGAAGACCTTCTCGTGCTCTGACTGCTCGGGGCAGGCCGGATAGCCCCATGAGTAGCGGCGGCCCTGGGTGGGATCGATGCCCAGATCCGAGCGCACGCGCGAGTGCAGCCACTCGGCCATTCCCTCGGCCGTCTGCACCCCGAGGCCGTGCACGAACAGCTGCTCGGCGAACTCGCCTTCGGCCTCGAGCCTTGCCATCAGCTCGGTCACCTCATCGCCCGCGGTCACGGCCTGCAGCGCAACGACGTCGAGCTCGCCGCCGCCAAGCGGTCGGTAGAAGTCGGTCAGGCAGATCCGGTCATGACGCGGCTGTCTCGGGAAGACGAGGCGCTCGAGCTCGACGTCACCCGGCTTGTCCGGGTCCCAGACGATCAGCTCGTTGCCGTCGGCGTTACAGGGGAAGTAGCCGAGCAGCGCACGGGGACGGAGATAGCTCTGCTCCCGCCACATCCGCTCGAGCCGGGGCTGGAAGTCCTCGCCGACGAGCTTGCGCCACGCCTCGCCCTTCACCCCGCGACCGCCCCAGTGCAGCTTGAACAGGACGTGCGTGTCGAGGTGGCGATAGACGTCGTCGAGGTCGACTTCGATCTCGCGCGCGCCCCAGAACGGAGGCTCGGGGATCGGCGTGTCGGTTCGGGCGCCGCTTCGCGCGCCGGCGTCGTTCAGGGGCGGGGCGTCGTCCGCGGGCTCGTCCGGCTGCTCGCGCAGCTTGCGCGCCGCCTCGCGGGTCTTGGCGAGCAGCGCCTCGCGCGCCTGTGGATCGATCAGCTGATCCATCTTGGCCAGGCCCTCGAAGGCGTCCTTGCAGTAGAAGACCCCGGACTCGTAGATCTCGTCGGACTCGGTGCCGCCCGGGTAGAGGATGCGCAATCCGAAGTTCCGGTTGATCGCCGCCCCGCCGACGAGAAGGGGGAATCGCAGGCCCTGGGCGTGCAGCTCCTGCACGCAGGCGGGCATCTGCTTGGAGGTCGAGACGAGCAGGGCGCTCAGGCCGATCGCGGTGGCGTCATGCTCGACGGCGGCGTCGATCACGGTCCCGATCGGCACCTGCTTGCCGAGGTCGATGACCGTGTAGCCGTTGTTGGTGAGAATCGTGTTCACGAGCGACTTGCCGATGTCGTGTACGTCACCGAACACCGTGGCCACGACCACGGTGCCCTTGGTGTAGCCCTCGATCCGGTCCAGGTAGCGCTCGAGCTGGGCGACCGCGCGCTTCATCACCTCGGCCGACTGGAGCACGAACGGGAGGATGAGCTCGCCGGCGCCGAACTTGTCGCCGACCTCTTTCATCGCCGGCAGGAGCACGTCGTTCAGCGTCGGGACGGCGCCGATCTTCTCCACGCTGCGGTCGATCCAGTCCTCCACCCCGTCCCTCTTCCGGCGCAGGATGTGGAAGTGCAGGGCCTCCTCGGGCTCCATCTGTGCCGTCGGGTCCTCCTGCTCGGCCTCCTCCGCGGGGCCCTTGGCCTCGAAGTGGGCGATGAAGCGCTCGAGCGAGTCGTCGCGGCGGTTGAACACCAGGTCATCGGCCAGCTCGCGC
>DATGJM010000060.1:0-12812 GCA_035295205.1 Solirubrobacteraceae bacterium
CCCGCCCGGCCGTCCATCTCCCCGCCCGGCCCGTCCTTCTCGCCCCGCCGGCCCGGCCTTCGCCGCCCCGCCCGCCCGGCCTTCGCCGCCCCCCTCGCCGGGTGAATGTCCATTCACACGAGCTGTACGCGTGTGAATGGACATTCACACGTTTTCGGCCGGGCTAGAGCTCGCGGACGTAGGCGCCGCGGGACTCGAACGGCGCCCGGATCACCTCGGCCCAGCCGGCGCTCTCGCGTCGCAGCGCCTCGACCACGTTGCCCGTCTGCTCGAACTGGCACCAGACGACCACCGCGGGTCCGGCGCCCGAGATCGTCGCGCCGAGGGCGCCGATCTCACGCGCGCGGCGAACCAGGGCGGCCGAGCGGGGATAGAGCGCGGCCCGGTAGGGCTGGTGCAAGCGGTCCTCGAGCCCGGCCGCGATCAGCTCGAGATCGCCGGTGGCCAGCCCGCGCATCAGCGTGGCCGCGGCGGCCACGTTGAACACCGCGTCGGGCAGGGGAACCACCTGCGGGAGGGCGGCGCGGGCGGCCTCGGTCTGCACCGGCTCGTGCGGGACGACCAGGACCGCCTCGAGCCCGAGCGGCCCCTCGAAGCGGTGAACCGCGCCGCCGTGGCAGATCACGAAGCCGCCGTGCAGGGCGGCGGCGACATTGTCCGGATGGCCTTCGAACTCGGTCGCCAGCCTGAGCACGTCGGCGTCGAGCTCGAACATGTGGTCGGCGGCCATCAGCCCGGCGACGATCGCCGCCGCGCTCGACCCCAGCCCGCCCGTCAGCGGGATCGTCGAGCTCACTCGGAAGTGCATCCCGTCGGCTGGATGCAGGCGCTCGAACGCGCGGACGACCAGGTTCGAGCGGTCCCGCGCCACGTCCAGCTCGGTCTCGACCGCGAACTCGCCGGCTTCGCGGACCTCGACCTCCAGATGCAGCGCCAGCGCCGCCGCCAGCACGTCGAAGCCCGGGCCGAGGTTGGCGGTGGAGGCCGGCGCGCGCACGAGCCGCCGGCGCCCCAGACCGGCAGTCATGACCCCAGTACCGCTTCCTCGATCGCGCTCAGCTCCGGATCGCACGGCCGCACTCCGGACACCTGCTCGAGCGCCGTCTGCGGGTCCTTCAACCCGTGCCCGGTGAGCACGCACACCACCCGCCGGCAGTCCCCGGCGCCGTGAGCGAGCAGGCCCGCCACGCTGGCCGCTGACGCCGGCTCGCAGAACACCCCCTCCTCCCCCGCCAGCAGCCGGTACGCGGCCAGGATCTGCAGGTCCGAGACCGCCGCGACTCCGCCGCCCGAGGAGGTCATCGCGTTCATCGCCTGCTCCCAGCGGGCGGGATTTCCGATCCGGATCGCGCTGGCAACGGTCTCGGGGTGCTCGACCGGCGCGCCGCGCACGAGGGGGGCGGCGCCCTCCGCCTGGAAGCCGAACATCCGCGGGCGCAGCCCGGCCTCGGTGAAGCCGCGCCAGTAGGCGGTGATGTTCCCGGCGTTGCCGACCGGGATGCAGAGCCCGTCGAGCTCCCCTGCCAAGGATTCGACGAGCTCGAACGCAGCGGTCTTCTGGCCCTCGATCCGGAACTCGTTGACCGAGTTCACGAGCGAGATCGGGTGGGTGTCGGCGAGCTGGCGCACGAGCCTCAGCGCCTCGTCGAAGTTTCCCCGCAGCGCGATCACCCGGGCGCCGTGCATCAGCGCCTGGGCGAGCTTGCCAGTCGCGATCTTCCCTTCCGGGACGATCACCGCGCAGCGCAGTCCGGCGCGCGCCGCATACGCGGCGGCGGAGGCGGCGGTGTTCCCGGTCGAGGCACAGACGAGCGCCTGGGCGCCCTCCCGCACCGCGGCCGAGACGGCCGTCGTCATGCCGCGGTCCTTGAACGAGCCGGTCGGGTTGGCGCCCTCGAGCTTCAGCCATACCTCGACCCCCGCGTGCTCGGAGAGCCGCGGAGCCGCGATCAGCGGCGTGTCGCCCTCGCCCAGCGAGACCACGGGATCTCCCGGCGCGAACGGCAGGCGCTCGCGATAGCGCTCGATCAGCCCGGTCACAGGCGTGCAACCCGCCCCATCATCGGCTGCAGGATGTCAGAGGGCGAGGTCCAGGACGACCTTGCCGGTCGCCCCGCGGCCATCGATCAGCTCGAGCGCATCCGCCGCACGCTCGAGCGGGAAGCGAGCGCCCACGATCGGCCTGACGAACCCCTGCGCGATCAGCGAGTCGATGGCGGCCGCGATCTCGCCGTTCATCTCGGGCTTGCCGAGGACGTACGCGCCCCAGCCGGCGCCCACCACCTCGGTGTTTCGCAACAGCAGGCGGTTGACCTTGACCTCGGGGATGGAGCCCTCCGTGAAGCCCACGACCACGACCCGCCCGCCCTCGCGCAGCGAGCGCAGGCTGTCGGTGAACCGCTCGCCGCCGACCGGGTCGAGCACGACGTCGACGCCGCCATCGCTGAGCTCGAGCGCCTGATCCTTCCAGGGCCCGTCGGCGCGCACGACCTCGTCGGCGCCGGCCTCGCGCGCCACCTGCGCCTTCTCGTCGCTCGAGACAACCGCGATCGTCCGAGCCCCCAGCCCCTTGGCCACCTGCAGCGAGGCGGTTCCGACCCCGCCGGCCGCGCCGTGCACGAGCACCGTCTCCCTCGCGGCCAGGCGCCCGCGGACCTTCAGGGCGAAATAGGCCGTGTGGTAGTTCAGGATCAGCCCGGCGCCCTGGGCGAAGTCGAGCTGGTCGGGCAGCGGGAAGGTGAAGAACGCGGGCGAGACCGCGACCTCGGCGAAGCCGCCCAGCATGCAGAAGGCGGCCACGCGCTGGCCCGCCCGCAGGCTGCTGCCCTCGGGCGCTTGCCTGACGGTGCCGGCGACCTCGCTGCCCGGCACGAACGGCACGGGCGGCTTCACCTGGTAGAGGCCGCGGGTCTGCAGGACCTCCGGGAAGGAGACTCCCGCGGCGTGGACGTCGACGAGCACGCCCTCACCCGGGGTCAGCATGTGCGAGACCTCGGGCTCGGGCAGCTCGACGAGCTTCACGCTGTCGCGGGGGCCCGTCAGGTCGGTGATCTGGATCGCGCGCACGGTGGGGCGCGCGGGATCCTATGCGCTCGTGGTCACGGGCTCCTGTGCGGTCGCCGGGTCGCCCGCGACGTTGCCCGCGCCCGACGGCTCGCTTTCCGTGGAGCGAGTCGTCATGTAGGTCGCTGCCGCGACCCCGCCGGCGGCGGCTGTCAGCGCCACGAGCGGGCCCTTGACCTCGATCCCCAGGGCGTGGTCGAGCGAGAACTCGCCCGGCCCCAGGTCGGCCAGCGCGATCATGATCGCGATCAGCGCCGCGTTGTACTCATAGCCGCCATTGGTCGCCCACGGGCCGTTCTTGATGTGGACGGTCCGGATCGCCGTGGCCATCGTGCCGATGATCGCCGCCGCCGCCGCGGGGGTGAACAGCCCGAGCGTGATCAGGGCGCCACCGCCGGCTTCGGCCGCCCCGGCGGCGATCGCGTGCCGCCGACCGGGCTTCATCCCCAGTGACTCGAAGAACCGCCCGGTGGCCTCCGGGCCGTGACCGCCAAACCAGCCGAACAGCTTCTGAGTGCCGTGGCCGACGAACAGCGCGCCGATGACCGTGCGCAACAAGGTGAGACCGAGCTTCATTCGATACCTCCAGATCGGTTGCGTCCTCAAGGACACACCTTACCCACAGCGGGGATCAGCCGAACTGCTCTTCGAGGACCCGGATCGCCCGCGGGGGAGCCCGCATCACGTCGAGCTCCGAGATCGCCTGCATCGCCGCCGCGAAGCGCGACTCGAGTACCGGGTGCACGACCATCACCAGTCGAGCCTGGGCTCCGAGGCCCTTCTGGACAACGGACTTCACCGAGACGTCCTTCTCGGCCAGGACCTGTGCCACCTGCGCCAGCACGCCGGGCTCGTCGGCCACCTCCAGGTGCAGGTAGAAGGCCGAGATCACGTCGTGCACGATCTCGAGCACGGTGCCCGCCGGCGGCACCGAGGCCGGGGGGATCATCGCGCTGATCACGTCGCCGAGCACGGCGCTGGCAGTCTGGGTGCCGCCGGCGCCCGGGCCGGACATCGTGATCTCGGTGATCTCCTCTGACTCGACCGTGACGGCGTTGAAGGGGCCGTTCACCGATGCGAGGGGGTGACCCGGGTAGAGGAACGCCGGATGCACGCGCACCGACAGCCCGCCGTTGATGCGCTCGGCGGTGCCGATCAGCTTGAGCCCCAGCCCCAGCTCACGCGCATATTCGAGATCGTCGGGCTGGATCTGCTCGATCCCCTCGTAGCGCACCTGGTCGAGATGGACCGGGGTGTCGAAGGCCAGGCGGGCGAGGATCGCCATCTTCGCCGCGGCGTCGCGCCCGTTCACGTCCTCCGATGGGTCGGCCTCGGCATAGCCCAGCCGCTGGGCGTCGGCGAGCGCCTCCGCGAACGTAGCGCCGGTACGCGCCATCTCGGTGAGGATGAAGTTCGTCGTGCCGTTGACGATCCCATGCACCCGATCGATGCGCGCGCCGGCGAGCGACTCCTGGATCACCCGGATCACGGGCACCACGCCGGCGACGGCCCCCTCGAAGCGCAGCTGCACGCCGGCGTCGCGCGCGGCATCCCAGAGCTCCTCCCCGTGCTGGGAGAGCAACTGCTTGTTGGCGGTCACGACGTGGCACCCGGCGGCGATCGCCCTCAGCACGTACTCCCGCGCGGGTTCGATCCCGCCCATCAGCTCGACGATCAGGTTCGCGCGCTCGAGGATCTCCTCGAACGACCCCTGGCTACGGGTGAGGACCCCGCACAGCTCGGGCCGCAGGCCCGTGATGCGCTCGATCCGCTCCGCCTGGAGGGCGAGCTGGCCGGCGAACGCGGCGCCGACCGTCCCGTGACCGAGCAGCCCGACGCGAAACTCACCCGACATCGCGCGCCGCCAGGTCGTCGTAGCTCTCGCGGCGCACGACCACGCGCGCCGTGCCGCCGGTGCAGAAGATCACCGGCGGGCGGGGGACTCCGTTGTAGTTGTTGGCCATCGAGTAGCCATAGGCCCCGGTGGCCGGGGTGGCGATCACGTCGCCCGGAGCCGGGGCCGGCAGCTCGAGCTCCTGAACGATCACATCGCCCGATTCGCAGTGCTTGCCGGCGAGGCGGCAGCGGTCCTGGGCGGGCGCCAGCGGCCGGTCTGCGACCACAGCCTCGTAGCTGGCGCCGTACATCATCGGCCGCAGGTTGTCGGACATGCCCCCGTCGACCGCGACCCACTTCGAGACGTTGTCCTTGACCGTCTGCACCGTGTAGAGCGTGACCGTGGAGTTGGCCACGAGCGCGCGGCCGGGCTCGAACAGGATCCGCTTGCCGGGTCCGAGGTGCTCGTGCGCGCAGCCGATCACGGTCTGCAGGTATTCGTCGAAGCTCGGCGGATGGTGGCTCGAGGTGTACGCGACGGCCAGGCCGCCGCCCAGGTTGTAGACGGGGAGGTCGCCCAGCCGGGCGAGGGCGCGCACCGCCGCGCGGAACGGCTCGAGCTCGAACAGCTGCGAGCCGATGTGGCAGTGCAGGCCGACCAGGTTCAGCTCGTGGGCCTCGAGCGCCCGTCCGATCGCGGCCGGCGCGTGGGCCATCGAGAAGCCGAACTTCGAGTCCTCCTGCCCGGTGGAGATGGCGTGATGGGTGTCGCCGAACACTCCCGGCGTGACCCGGATGAGGACGTCCTGGCGCCGCCCGCGCTCGCCGCAGATCCGCTGCAGGCGTTCGATGTCATCGAAGGAGTCGAGCACGATGTGCCCCACGCCCGCCTGCACCGCCTCCTCGAGCTCGGTGTGGGACCTGGCGTTCCCGTGCAGATAGATCCGCGCGGGATCGAACCCGGCCTTCAGCGCCAGGTGCAGCTCGCCGCCCGAGGCCACATCGCAGCCCAGGCCTTCTTCAGCCAGCACCCGGTAGACGGCGGTGCATGGGAAGGCCTTCGAGGCGAACAGGACGTCGAAGTCGTCGTGGCGAGCGGCGACCGCCTCCATGAACTGCCTGGCCCGCATCCGCAGATCGTCCTCGACGACCACGTAGGCGGGGGTGCCGAACTGGCGCGCGAGCGCCACCGCGTCGCATCCGCCCAGCTCCAGGCGACCGTCGTCATTGACTCGGGTCCCGAGCGGGAAGGCGTGAGACAGGCCTGTGGCGGCGACCATGGGGCGCGATCATGCCACGAGCCATGGGATGATCGGCCGCATGTCCCGCGTGCGCACGGTCAGGGCGCTCCCACCGCGTGAAATCGGCCGGCTCGACGGGCTGGCCTACTCGCTGTGGCTACCCGACACGGGGCCGCCCACCGGCGGAGTCGTGATCTTCCACGGCGCGGGCTCGTGCAAGGAGAGCCACCACGACTTCGCGCGGGCGGCGGTGGCCGCCGGCCTGGGTGCCATCGCGTTCGATCAGCGCGGCCATGGTGAGAGCGAGGGCGCTCTCGACGGTCGGGTGCTCGAGGACGCAGCGCTGATGGCAGCGCTCCTGCGCGACCGGCTGGGCAGCTCGGAGGCGCCGCTGGCGGTGCGCGGGTCCAGCATGGGCGGCTACCTGGCGCTGGTGGCCGCGCGGCCCCTGCGTGCCCGTGCAGCAGTGGCGATCTGCCCGGCCAGCTCTTTCGGCCTCGCGCGCGGGTTGCGCGCCGGCCGGTTCTCGTTCGCCGCCGACGCCACGAGCCTCGAGGCGTTCCTGCTCGATCACCCGCTCGAGGACGAGGTGCCGATTCTCGACGTGCCGCTGCTGCTACTGCACGCCGAGGGCGACGAGCAGGTCCCCGTGCAGCACTCACGCGAGCTCGCCGGGCTAGCGCAGCATTCCGGCAGCCGGCTGGTCACGGTGCCCGGCGGGCACCACCGTTCCGTCCAGCACGACGCCGAGCTCCAAGCGGTGAGCCTGCGCTTCATCCTCGCCGCCCTTCCGAGCGGCTGAGTTCAGCGATCGCCGGGATCTGCGGTGGCCCGGCTAGTGGCCGAGTCCACCGACCACGTTGCCGACGGTGTTGCCGACGTTGGTGACGGTGTTGCCGGCCGTGCCGCCCACGCCGCCGACCGTGCTCCCGGCCGTCGTCCCGGTCTGGCTGATCGTGCCGCCGAGCGTCGGGTTGACCGAGCTCACAGTGCTGCCGACCGAGTTCAGAGTCCCCGTCACGGTGGAGCCGGCGGTGCTGGATACACCGGTGATCGTGCTCCCGATCGTGTTCGTGGCGCCCTTCAAGGTGTTCGCGACCGACCCGGTGGTCTGGGAGAGCGCGCTTGTCGCGCTCTGGGTGACGTTGTTCGCGGTGCCTGCGCCCACCGGCAGGCCGGAGATCGGCGATCCGCTGGTCAGGGACGGTCCGCCTGGCGTGGCCGGAGTGCCGCCACCGGGGGTCCGGTCACCGGAGCCCGGCACCTTGCCGCTCGGGCGGCCAGGGTGGTCAGGACGAGAGCCTCCGGCCGTAGGCCCGGCGTGCCTGGTTGCGGCCGGGCCCCCGGCTACGCCCGAGCGGGCGCCAAGCGCCACCAACCGTGTGACCGCGGGCGAGGCGGCGGCGCGCGAGGAGGCGGGTACGAAGAGCGAACCAGGCCCCGGAGTGGTGCCGAGGGCCGGCCAGCCGTTGAAGGCGACCAGTGCGCTCGCCAGGACGAAAAGGAGGGCTGCACCCGCGACCAGCGAGCCGCCGGTGCCGAAGCTAGCCGCGTATGCGCGCCCGTTTTGCACCACGTCTCGGAATCGGCGAGGCCCGCCTATGGCATGAGTCCCGTACATATTTCCCCTGTCCTGCCTCGCGATTCTCTCAGGTGCCGCTTAAGGCTCGCTGAAACCGTCTGCCAAGATTAACGCCAAATGGCTAAACGTTCCACTGCCTTCGGGAAGGATACGGGCCTGCAGGCTCGCATGCTCCTGACCATGTTCCTGCTCGGGCTGGTCTATGCGGTGCTGATCGCCGTCCTCATCGCCGCGGGTACCGGCGCGGTCACGATCGCCGTCATCGCCGCCGCCCTGTTCGGCCTGCAGCTCTTCACTTCGGACAAGATCGCCCTCTACTCGATGGGCGCGCGCGAGGTCGGCCCCGGCGACTCTCCGGATGCCCACCGCCTGCACGCGATCATCGAGCGCCTCTGCATCCAGGCCAACATCCCCAAGCCGCACGTCGCGATCGCCCAGACCGCAATGCCGAACGCGTTCGCAGTCGGGCGCTCCCCGAAGTCGGCCACCGTGTGCGCGACCTCCGGGATCCTCGCGATCCTGAACGACGCCGAGCTCGAAGGGGTGCTCGGCCACGAGCTCACCCACGTCGCCAACCGCGACGTGATGGTGATGACGGTCGCCAGCTTCTTCGCGTCGGTGGCCTCCTTCATCGTCCAGATGGGCTTCTGGTTCGGCGGCGCCTTCGGCGGCGACGACGAAGACGGCGGTCCCGCCTTCATCGTCGTGATCCTCGTCTCCGCCGTCGTCTACATGGTCTCGTTCGTGCTCCTGCAGGCCCTGTCGCGCTACCGCGAGTTCGCAGCCGATCGCGGTTCGGCGGTGCTCACGGGCAGGCCGAGCGCGCTGATCTCAGCGCTGCTGAAGATCGACGGCACGATGGACCGGGTCCCGCAACGCGACCTGCGCGCGGCGTCCGGTGAGCTGGCCGCGTTCTACATCTTCCCGCCGAAGGCCAAGCAGACCGTGGCTTCGCTGTTCTCCACCCATCCCCCGCTCGAGGCCCGGATCGCAGCGCTGCAGCGGCTCGAGGCACAGCTCCAGGGCACCGCCTGACAGTGGGCTTCCTCGACGTCCTCACCGGCAAGCGCAAGCTCGCCAAGCCGGCCCAGGAGCGGCTGTTCGCAATGAGCACCGCGTACGTGACGATGGAGACCGGCCTGTCGATCACGAGCCGCGGCAAGGCGGGGATCGTCTTCCAGCCGCTGGCCACCGCCGACTTCGAGGGGATCGTGCGCGACATGGAGGAGGTCGTGCGGGCCACCGCCAAGGAGTCGGGCACGAAGGTGGAGACCTCGGATGACTCCTACGGCTTTCGCTGGCTGATCCTCGACGGCAGCGATTTCGACGACCTCGTCGCGGGCATCCACGCGGTGAGCAGCGCGATCGAGGCCGGCGGCTATGGCGAGCGCGTGCTGTGCGCCGTGTTCGGCTTCCAGGACAGCCACGGCAAGCGGCTCTACTGGATCTACAACTACAAGCGGGGCGCGTTCTACCCCTTCGTCCCCGCCACGGGGAGCGAGCAGCGCGACACCGAGCGCGAGTTCGTGCTGAAGGCCCAGATCGGAGCCGAGCTGCCGGTGGAGGCCGAGCTCGAGCGCTGGTTCCCGCTCTGGGGCATCCCGATCTAGAACCGGCGCGCCGACCCACCACCTTCTGATTCAGTAGCGCCATGTCGTCGACGCCGGGCCTGGTCACGGTGCAGACGGCGCAGGCGCAGGGGCCTTCGGTATCTCTGTGCAGGTCGCCGGAACGGATGCCGCTCGTCCTGAAGGGCATCCATCGGCGGTGGGGCCGGCGCGAGGTCCTGCACGGTGCGTCGCTGACTCTGAGCCCCGGAACCGCGGCCTGGCTCGGCGGCCCGAACGGCGCCGGCAAGACGACGCTGCTGCGCACCGCAGCCGGCCTTCTCTCCCCGCAGCGCGGACACTCGACGGTCCTCGGCCTGGACAGCGAGCGCGACCGTCGGGCCTACCAGCGCCACATCGGCTTCCTGTCGGCCGGCGACCGGGGCCTGACGGCCCGGCTGACCGCGCACCAGAACCTCGAGCTGTGGTCGGCGCTCGCGCTCGTCCCCCGCGAACGGCGCCGCGGCCTCGTCGAACAGGCAACCGTCCATTTCGCGCTGCACGAGGTGGCCGAGCAACGGGTGGACAGGCTCTCGATGGGTCAGCGCCAGCGCGTCCGGCTGGCGATGGCGTTCCTGCACGAGCCCGCGCTTGTCCTCCTCGACGAGCCTCACACGAGCCTCGACGACTTCGGGCTGGGCTTGCTCGAGGACGCGATCGCGCAGGTCACCGGACGGGGCGGCGCAGTGCTGTGGTGCTCACCGTCCCGGGCCGGCCTGCCGATCCCGGCCGACGAGAGCTACGAGCTCGCGGACGGGCGGGTGCGGCGGGCATGAGCGCTCTGCAGGCCGAATTCGACGCGGTGACGGCGATCGTCAGGCGGGACTGGCTCGTCCTGACCAGCTACCGGCTGCGGTTCGTCTCGCAGCTGATCTCGCTCTGCTTCAGCGTCACCCTCTTTCACTTCATCGCCAAGCTCGTGCGGGTGACCTCGTTCAACACCCCGGGCGCCTACTTCGCCTTCGCGCTCATCGGGCTGGTGACGCTCCAGGTGCTCAACTCCACCCTGCACTCGCCGCCCTCGATCCTGCGCGGAGAGCTCGGCGCAGGCACGTTCGAGCGCTTCGTCGTCTCGCCGTTCGGTGCGCTGCGGGCGATGGTGGCGATGACGATCTTCCCGCTCCTCTACGCGCTGATGATGGCGCTCGCCATGCTCGTCTTCGCGGCGATCGCCTTCGGTCTGCACGTCCACTGGTCGACGCTGGCGCTTCTCGCTCCCGTCGCGTTCCTGGGCGCCCTCAGCTTCCTCCCCTTCGGGCTGCTGATCATGGCCTTGGTGCTCGTGTTCAAGCAGGCTCTGACCGGGGTGACCTTCGTGGTCGCCGGGATCTCGCTGATCTCGGGGCTGTACTTCCCGGTCTCCGTGCTGCCGGGATGGATGCGCGAGCTCTCGCGCGTTCAGCCGTTCACGCCCGCGGCCGACCTCATGCGCCATGTCATGGCCGGCACGCACCTGCACGAGTCCCTGTCCCTCGAGCTGGCCAAGCTCGTCGGCTTCCCGCTCGTCCTCCTGCCACTGTCGGTGATCGCGCTGCAGCTCGCGCTGCGCGCCGGCCGGCGCCGGGGGACTCTGCTCGAGTCATGACCATGATCCGCCTGAGTGAGAACGTCGTGCACCGCTCGTTCGGCGCCGAGACCGTCCTGCTCAACCTCGACACCGGCCAGTACCACGGGCTGCGGGGCAGCGGCGGGCGGATGCTCACCTTGCTCGATGAGACCGGGGACCTCGACGAATCCGCGCGCCGGCTCGCCGCCGAGCTCGAGCATCCTTTCGAGGAGGTGCGGCGGGACCTCGAGGAGCTCTGCCGGGCGCTCGCCGAGCGCTCACTGGTGATCGTCGAGCCGGAATGAGCCCACTGTCCAAGGCACGGCTGGCGAGCGAGATCCTCGGCAGCTATGTGCGCGTCCGCCGGGCGCTGCGGCGCGACAGTCTGCCAGCGGTGGTCAGCGAGCTCCGAATCCCCGCGGAGAACGACAGCGCCGAGGTCGACGGCCGTCGGCTGGCTCGCGCGGTGGTGCGCACGCTCGAGCCGCTGCCACTCGATTCTCGGTGCCTGATGCGCTCGCTGGTGCTCCTGCGTGTGCTCGCGAGCCGGGGCGTGATCGGAAAGCTGGTGATCGCGGTTCGCCCCGAGGAGCAGGACCGGCTGAATGCCCACGCCTGGGTGGAGGTCGCCGGCCAGCCGCTGCTCGCGCCGGCGGGTGCCGATCACGGGCGGCTCGTGACGCTGTGAGCGTGGACGTGGAACTCGAGCGCTATGAGGCCTTCGGCCTGACGATCGTCACGCCGCTGCGGCTGCCCGGCCTGGCGGCGAGCGCGCAGGGCGGCCTCGAGGTGAGAGTGCAGCTCGGCGACGTGCGGCGCCGCTTCAGCGGGGACGGGATCGAGCTCGAGCGCCTGCGCACAGCCGACGGCGACGTCCGGCTGTGCCGCGGTTCGGACGGCGACCTGTTACTCGACGCGGGCGAGCTCGCCGTCTGCCACGTGAGCGCAGACGGAAGCGCAGTCACCTGCACGACGGTCGACCCCGAGATGCCGGCGTTTCAGCGCCTGCTTCTCGACACGGTGCTGGGGACCGCCGCGCTCTGCCGCGGCTACGAGGGGCTGCATGCCGCGGCGGTGCTCGACCAGCGTGGCCGCCTGGTGGCCATCGTCGGCGGCGAGGGCGCGGGCAAGAGCTCGCTCGCCGCGGAGCTGATCGCGCGCGGCGGCACGCTGTTCGCCGACGACCTTCTGTTCCTGGACGGGCGGTGCGCGCATCCAGGTCCCGCGCTGATGAACCTTCCGCGTTCGGGCCCGCGTCTCGGGCGCACGGTCGAGGAGATCGGCGGCGAGTCCTGGGTCGAGCTCGAGCGGCCCCGCTTCTCGCCGCGTCCCCTGTGGCTGCTCGTGATTCTCGAGCGGACCGACTCGGTGCCCGCGGTCGACTGCGTGCCCGAGTCCAGCCCGGCCCCGCTGCTGGCCGCGGCGCTTGACAGCGGTGCAGAGCCCGGCCGGCGACGCCGGCGCTTCGACATGCTCGCCGAGGTGGCCCGCCACGCGCACCTCGTCCGCCTGCGCGCCCCACGGACAGCAGGGCCGCAGGCACTCGCCGCGGCGCTCACGTCGGCGGCCGAGGCGTTCGGATGACCTGGCGCGGGCACATGCTCGGGGTGAGCATCGACAGCGATTGCGAGCTCGTGGGCTGCGACACCGCCCGGCCGGGCATGGAGCTCCCCGGGCTGGTTCTGCGGGCCGCCGGCGCCTTGCCGGCCGCCACCGCGGCGCTGACGTTCCGCGCCGACGGCCGGCCCGACATCTGCCGCGCCGACGGCGGTGGCTTCGTCATGGAGGCCCCCGGCCTCGCCGGGTTTCACATCTCCCCCGGCGGTGAGACCGTTCGCTACCTGGCCGGGTGCCCGGCCTCTTGGCGCTGGCAGCGTTACCTGATCGGGCGGGTGCTGCCGCTGGCGGTCACCCTGCTCGGGCGCGAGCCTCTCCAC
>DATGJM010000061.1:0-12345 GCA_035295205.1 Solirubrobacteraceae bacterium
CCCCGCGCCCGACCTCGCCTGGCAGGCCGTCGCGCTGGGCCCGGCCATCGTCGACTCGGGCGGACTCGAGGCGCTGCTCGCCGACGGGGGTGAAGACGCGATCCTGCTGTCGAGCGGCTTCCCCGGCGAGGAGCTGCTCCCCGTGAAGGCGCTTGCCGCGGCGACGTCCCGAGCCGCCCGCCGTCCGGGAGCTTGGGGCCGTCCCCCCGCCGAGGGCACGGAGGAGCTCCGCAGCTGGTTCGCGCGCGACACCGGCGCGGCGGTGGATCCCGCCGACGTCGTGATCACGGCCGGGGCACAGGCCGCGCTGGCAACCCTGATGCGCGCGCTTGGGCGGCCCGGAGATCCGATCGTGTTCGAGTCGCCGACGTACCTCGGCGCCCTGGCCGCCGCGCGTGCGGTGGGCCTCGTGCCCGTGCCGGTGCCCGTGGACCACGAGGGAGTGCGCACCGATCTGCTGGCGGACACCCTTGCGCGGACCCGGGCTCGGCTGATCTTCCTCCAGCCGCTGTACGCCAATCCCCACGCCTCGGTCCTGTCCGCGCCCCGCCGTCAGGAGGTTCTCGAACTGGCCGCGGGCCACGGCGCGTTCGTGATCGAGGACGACTACGTGCGCGAGTTGTGGCTGGAGAAGGAGCCACCACCCCCGCCGTTGATCGCCGCCGACCCGCACGGCCACGTGATCTACGTGCGCTCGCTTAGCAAGTCGACGGCGGCCAGCCTTCGGATCGCAGGGGTTGTCGCCCGCGGGCCGGCCGGCGAGCGGCTGCGGCGCGCCCGGATCGTTGATGACTTCTTCGTCTCCGCCGTGCTCCAGCACACCGCGGTCGAGCTCGTCACGAGTCCCGCCTGGGGCCGCCACCTGCGCCAGCTGCGCGGCGCCCTCCGTAACCGGCGCGACATCCTGATCGACGCGCTCTCCCGGCACGTGCCGGACTGGCAGCTGTTCCAGCGTCCCCGGGGTGGCCTCTCGCTCTGGCTGCGACTCCCACCCGGCAGCGACGAGCGCGCCGTGGTGCGTGGCGCCGAGCAGGTGGGAGTGACGCTGATGCCCGGGGCGCCGTGGTTCCCGGCCGAACCGCCGGGTCCGTACGTCCGCCTGTCCTACGCCGCCGCGCCTGAACACCGGCTCCGCGAGGCGGCGCAACGACTCGCTCGGGTTTCCGGCGCGTAGCGGCCGGGTAGGCGACGGCCGTGACCACCCTGCCCTCAGAACGCATGGCGCGTAGCGCCGCCGTGACCCCGGTCTCCAGCCTTGGGCGACCTGCACCGTCGCTCTGGCGAGCTCGGAGCCGTCAGCTTCTGGCCGCGGTCGAGGCGATCGTGCTGCTCGCCCTCCTGCTCAACATTCTCTCGCTCGGCACCGGCATCATCACCGCTTGGGCCGCCGTCGGAGTCGCGCTGGTCCTCGTCGTCACGATCCGCGTGATGCACGTCGACGGCGATCTGGACATGCTGTCCTCCCGGCACAGCCGCCAGAAGCGCCGGAGCTCAGCGCCGGCTGCGCGGCGCCGACCCGCCACGGACGCCTGAACGCCCCGCCACGGACGCCTGAGCGCCCCGCCACGGACGCCTGAGCGCTCCGCCACGGACGCCTGAGCGCTCCGCTCCGCCTCGGGCGGCTGAAGCCCCGGCGCGGCGCCTACGCCGGCACGTGCGGCGGGATCAGGACGGCGACCGAAGGGCCGCTGTAGCGGTGGTTGTGCCCCTGGCAGGACTTCCCGAGCGAGAAGTGCGCCCAGTCGATGTGAATGCCGTCGTAGGTCGCCCACAGGCTGAGCGTCCCAAGCGTGCCCACGTGACAGCGCGGGTCGGTGCTCGACTTCACTCGTACCGGCAACTTCAGCAGGTTCCCGATATGCCCTCCCATGATGAGCGCATGCTGGAGGCTGATCTTCCCCTTCGTGAGCGTGAGGATGATCTGGCGATCGGGACCGGATCCCGACCGGTCGACCTGGCAGATCAGGCCGGTGCCATGCGTGCCGGACAGCATCCCCCGGCCGTGCGCGTAGCTACCGGTGGCGGCGGTGATCGGCGCCCCACCGTGAGTGTGGAAGCCCCAGACGGGCGTCTTCGGGCCCGGGGGCAGGTTGCAATACGCGGGCGGCCTCGATGCGGCGGCAAGCGCCACAGCGGCGGTGCACACGACAACGAGAAACGCACCGACCGCCCCGATCCGGCTGAACCTCCTCATGTCTGCTCACTCTAATGCAATTCGCGACGCTCAGCGAACGTCCACGGTGAAGAAGTCGCGGCTCCACGGAGCCAAGTAGTCGCCGGGGATGCCGTGCTGGGCGGGCATCACCGGGATCGGCGCGAGTGGCCCGTGTCCGCCGCGGTGGCCGTAGAGGTAGGCGGCCACCCACTCGGGGTTGATGTCGAGCTCGACCGCCCTCACGACGCCCGCCGAGACGAGCGCGCCAGCGAGCTCGGCCACCGTCAGCTTCTCGCCTCCCGCCCAGACGAGCCGCCCGTCCGCGGTCACGCCGAGCGCTCCCCGCGCAGGGTCGCTCACGCCGCCCAGCGTCGCTCCCCAGCAGGAGCTGCAGCCAACGCTGCTGGCCGGCCTGCCGCCGTCCACCAACAGGCTGAGGTTCTGCCGCACCGATACCACCGCCGCCCCCGGTGCTGGCAGGCCGTGGTGCCACGCACCGACGTCGGTATGGCCATCGGCGTAGGTGACGATCGACCCCAGGCCTGATCGCAGCGGCACCGCGACGCGGCCGAAGGACATGAATCCGCCGGCGCCCGTGGAGAGCCGGAAACCGCCGTTGAAGGCAGCCACGAGGGTATGGAGCTCACGCCTCGTCGCCGATGGCCCGAAGCGCCACCCGGCGCCACCCGCGTCGGCGGTACCCGAATGCAGCCGCAGCACAACCAGGCGCTGGTCGAAGACGAGCAGCGCGACGCCCGACGGCAGCCGGGCCAGCCACACCGCCGTCTGCCCGTGCCATCGCACCGCGGGCACCAGATGTGTCGGACCCGAGCGAAGCGCGACACCCAGAACCTGCGGATAGGACGGTCCGGGAGGCTTCGGGCGAGGCGTCGTCGCAACGGTGGTGGTAGCCCGGGGAGTGCTGGCCGAGGTCGAACCGCTGGAGCTCGAGCCGCCGCCGCAGGCGTCGATGGCAAGAACCGCGACCGAGACCAGGGCGAGGAGGCGGACTGTCTCGCGGCGCGAGCGCACGCCATGATTGTTCCTGGCCCGGAGGGCCGTTTTGGGGCTCTAAACGAGGTCTCACAGCCGTCTTAGCGCCGGCTTCGACGCGAGGCAGAAGCTCCTGTTCGGAGCCTTTGAGACGGCCTCAGTCATCCGTGCGCACGCTCGGCCCGCTGTTCGTGGTCGGAGCGATCGTGCTCGTGTTCCTGCCGCTGAGCCCGAGCTACGACCTCGCGGACTTCCTGCGCGCCGGGCATGCGGCGCTGACCGGCGGAGCGGTCTACCCGGCGCCCGGCAGCCGTGCCGTCTACTCGGGCTCGGCCTTCGTGTACCCGTACTTCGCGCTTTGGCCTTTCCTGCCGCTGGCCGCGCTGCCGGCAGCGCTGAGCCGCGCCCTGGTGTTCGCGCTCACGGTGGCGGCGGTGCTCGCGGCCTGCCGAGCGTGCTCGGACGAGCACGATCCGTGGCCTTCGATCCTGGTGCTCGCGTCGAGCTTCGCCATCAGCGGTCTGCAGCTCGGGGCGCTCAGCCCGCTCGAGTTCGCGGGGGCCGTCGCACTGTGGCGGCTGCGCGATCGTCCGGTCGTGTTCGGCCTGCTGGCCGCGCCCGTCGTGGGCGCGAAGCTGTTCCTGGCCCCGCTCCTGCTGTGGCCGATCCTCGCAGGGCGATGGCGGGCATTCGCGTACGCCTCCGTCGCCACCGCCGCGCTGCTGATTCTCGGCTTCGCCGTCGGGCCAATCGGCATCCTGTCCTACTCCGAGCTCCTCTCAGCGCTGGGCGCCCACGAGTCTGCGGCCGGATTCGGAGTCATCGGCGCGCTGATGCGCTCACATGTCCCTGCGGCGGCCGCCCAGGTCGCCGCCGGGGCGCTCGCCGCGCTCGTGCTCGGCGCCGCCTGGCTCCACGACCGTCGCGAGCACGACGAGCGCGTGCTCTTCTCCGGAGCGATTCTGGCGGCGCTCCTGCTCACACCGGTGCTCTGGAGCCACTACCTGCTGTGCCTCGCCGCGATTCCGCTGGTGTTCCGCGCCCGTGCGCGCTGGTTCGTCCTCCTGGCCGCCGGCAGCTGGGCAGTCGCAGCGCCGCACGGGGTTCACCTGGTGAGCACCGGTCCGCTGGCACATGTGAACGTGGCCGGCCTCGCCCTGGCCGTGGCCTCATTCCTGGCGTTCGTGCTCGGCTCGCTCATTCGCACCAGGGCGACCCGTGAGGCGGCGGCCGTCAGACAGTAGTTCGATGACCTTCGAACTTTCTGGTAATGTACGACGCCCATCGAACTACGCACGGAGGTGGAGCATGACCAGCAGCCCTAACCCCTACGAGAGTCCCCGCTCACGGTCCGAGGTGCTGGCCGACGCCGTCGTGTCTGCCTACGTGCACGAGATCTCCGACCGCCATCGCCCCGCCGCGCCGCCGGTGCCTCGGCAGGCGGACGGCGCGGACCGCTGAACCACGAATTACGCGGGAAGCGGCTCCGGCTCCTGGATCGAGGTGCAGTAGGCGCAGCGCCGAGCCAGCTTGGGGATGTCGCTCAGGCACTCAGTGCACGGCCGGCTGTCCGCTTCCGGGTCGGCCTTGGTCCGCTGACGCGCGCGCAGCACCGCGTTCATCGGTTGCACGACCAGGAAGAAGATGGCAGCCGCGACCGAGACGAACGCGATCACGTAGTTGATGAAGTCGCCGTACAGGAAGTGGCTCGAGTTCAGCGTGAACGACAGCGCGCTGAAGTCCGGCTTGCCGAAGATCAGAGCGATGATCGGCGTGATCAGGTCGCGCACGAGTGCGGTGATGAGGGCTCCAAAGGCCGCGCCGATCACGACCGCCACTGCGAGGTCCACGACGTTGCCGCGGAGTAGGAATGTCTTGAAATCTCGAAGCATGCGACGGGCTTCGCCGGGCGCAGCGAATCTCCTGTGCGGGTCGTTGAGGGACGGCGGCCGCGGGTATAGGCTCGCGCCGTCAACACAGCGCCGGCGGAAGGAGTGGTTCACGATGGCAGACAGCGTCTACCGCGTCACCGAGGTCATCGGTGT
Organism: Solirubrobacteraceae bacterium; assembly: GCA_035295205.1. Classification (GTDB taxonomy): domain Bacteria; phylum Actinomycetota; class Thermoleophilia; order Solirubrobacterales; family Solirubrobacteraceae; genus Palsa-465. The sequence goes on from DATGJM010000061.1 coordinate 5,194, forward strand.
GAGCAGTGAGTCCTGGGAGGCCGCCGCGCGGCACGCGGTGGAGACGGCGGGCAAGACGGTGCGCGATCTGCGCGTCGCCGAGGTCGTTCGCCAGGACGTGACGATCGAGAACGGTGGCGTGGTCAGCTTCCGGGTCCGTCTCGGGATCTCGTTCAAATACGACAGCGGCGAGTAGCGCTCGCCACCGGTGCTGGGGCGCCCCGGGGGAGATTCAACGAAGACCAGAGGAGCTCCCTCGGCTGAGACCGTTTCCGGCCGCACGTGGTGCGCGCGCCGGCCCGTGTGGCCATTCCTTTCGACGAGACAGGTCCCACAACTCCCGGGCTGAGCCCTAGGCCAAGCGCTTGCCGGTGAGCATCGCGTGCGAGGCGACCTCGCGCGCGTAGTCGGCGAAGTCGTCCGCCGCCAGCTGCTGCGGACCGTCGCAGACGGCGGTCATCGGGTCGGCGGCCACCTCGACGAGGAGGCCGTCGGCCCCCACGGCTGCCGCTGCGCGCGACAGCGGCGCCACCAGCCGGCGGTCGCCGGCCGCGTGGCTCGGATCCACGATCACCGGCAGGTGCGTGTGGAGCTTCAGCCACGGCACCGAGCTCAGGTCGAGCGTGAATCGCGTGGCGGTCTCGAACGTGCGGATGCCGCGCTCGCACAGGATCACCGCCTCGTTGCCCTCTTTCAGCACGTAGTCCGCCGCCATCAGCAGCTCCTCGACGGTGGAGGACAGCCCGCGCTTGAGCAGGACGGGCTTGCCGAGCTTCCCGGCGACCTCGAGGAGGGCGTAGTTCTGCATGTTGCGGGCGCCGATCTGAACGACGTCGGCGTACTCACCGACCGCGTCGGCGTGCTGGCTGTCCAGGAGCTCCGTGACGATCGGAAGGCCGGTCTCGGCCCGAGCCTCGGCGAGGATCTCGAGCCCGGCCCTGCCCAGGCCCTTGAACGAGAAGGGCGAGGTGCGCGGCTTGAACGCCCCGCCACGCAGCATCGACGCTCCGGCCGCGGCGACCGCCCTCGCCACGTCGAGCGTCTGCTCGCGCGACTCGACCGTGCACGGTCCCGCGATCAGGCAGAAGGTCTCGCCTCCGCCCACGATCCGGCCCTCGATCTCGAGCACGGTCGCGTGGCGGTGAGCCAGCTCCGAGGAGGCGAGCTTGTAGGGCCGGGATATCGGCACGACGCGATCGACCCCCGGCATCCCCTCGAGTCCCAGCTCGGCCACCCCCTCCGGGTCGCCGATCGCCCCGATGGCGGTCGTCAGCTCCCCCGGCATGATCAGGACGTGCAGGCGCTCGATCGTCTCGAGCCGCTGCCTGACGGCCGCGATCTCGGCGTCGCTCGCCTCGGGTGTCATCACGATCATCACGGCGGCAGCCCCAAAGTTATCTCGGGCCGGAGCCTCCGGGGATGCCTAGGGCCGCGCGCAGCTGGGTAGGACCGACCAGGGACCACCCGGCGTGGGAGAGTGGAGATTGTCCGACAACCCTCAGGCGCAGCGGTATCGCGAAGCTGCCGAGATGCTTCTCGATCAGCTCGATTGGTGTGTCACCTATCTGAACCGGATTCGCAAGTACGACCTGGCCAGATCCGTTGCTCGCAACCGTGATCGGATCCGAGGTCGGCTCCGCGAGAGGTGATCGCGAGTCACCCCGCGTGGAGATGATGGGCGGTGACGGGCTCGAACCGCCGACCCCGTGCTTGTAAGGCACGTGCTCTACCAGCTGAGCTAACCGCCCGCGGGGGGTGATGGTACTTCGCGCCCGGCAGGCGTCTACGTCGCGCCCGCCAGGCGTCAGCTGCCGGTGAGGCCCACGCGCCCGGTGCCGCACCCGCGGCCGCCCGCCCGCAGCTGGGCCAGCGTGGGAGGGTCCGAGGCCAGCAGCTCGGGGATGCTCACCGAGCGCACGTGGTGGGCGTGCATGTAGGGCAGGATCGTGGTCAGAGCCCGGATCGTCTGGCCGCGATTCTCGTGCATGAGGATGATCGCGCCCGGATGCAAGCCGGCTTCGACGTTGGCGATGATCGCCGCCCAGTTGGCGCCGAGGGAGTCGCGGGAGTCGACGGACCAGAGGATCTCGAGCATCCCAAGTCGCTTGGCAGCGGCGTCGACGACGGCGTTGCGCCCGCCATAGGGCGGCCGGAACAGGAGCGCGGTCTGTCCCGAGTCCTCGACGATCCTCTCGGCCGTACGCTCGATCTGGCCGGTGATCTCGGCCTTCGAGAGTGCGGGCAGGTATGGATGGGTGTAGGTGTGGTCGCCGATCGCCGCCACCTTCAGCTCACGGGGAAGCCAGCGCGGGTAGTGATCGATGCTGCGCCCGACCACGAAGAAGGTCGCGTGCTCGTGCGCGCGCGAGAGCTTGCGCAGCGCGAGATACGTGTAGGGGCCGGGCCCGTCGTCGAACGTGAGTGCAACGGCATTGCCGTGCGGCCCCCCGCAGTAGACCGGAAGGCCATAGCCCGCGAGCCGGCTGATCCGCGCCGCGATCGCGGGGGTGATCACAGCCGGGCCGCGGGCCGGCGGGCGCGGACGCACCCGCGGCCGCTCGACAAGCGCGACGCGGCGATGCGCAATCGCTCGCGCCCCGCGGAGCTGAAGCACTGCGACGACGCCCGCCGCCGTCAGAACCAGGAGCAGCGAGAACGCGGCCTCGATACGGCGGCGCCGGCGGCGCTTGGACCGCCGGCTCTCCCGGCGCGCCAGCAGATATTGCGGCGGCGGCTGAGGCACTGCGACCCAGTCTAAGTGGCGGGCCCGACCCGGCCGCTACCGTCTGAAGCCGATGAGCACCCCAGCCGACTTCCTCGACCGCCTGCAGTCCGAGCTGACCGGCGGGCTCGCGCGGATGCTGGCCTCGATGCCAGACCGGCCTGTACGCGAGCTGATGCGCACGCCGCTGCGCCGTCCGGTCCTCGAGACGGTGTTCTGGGCGTTGCCGCGCGCGCTCAACGGGACCCGCGCGCACGAGGTGACGACCGCGGTCCGCTGTCACGTCACCGGCCGTCCGGACGGCGGCATCGAGATCTATCTGCTCGAGTACGCCGACGGTCGCTGGTCGGCCCGGCAGGGTTCCAAGGGCGCCGAGCCCGAGCTGACCATCACCGTGGACGGCGCCGAGCTCCTGCTCCTCGCCTGCCGGAGCTCTAGCCCTGTCGAGGCCTACCTGGCCGGGAAGCTCAGGGCCAGCGGCAATCCGATGCTCGCCGCCCGCCTGACGATGCTGCTGCGCAGCTTCCCGCCCCGCGACGGCGCCCCGAGCGCCGCGGCGGAGAGGTGACCTGCTAGATCAGCATCGCCCGGCCGGCGAGCTCGGTCGTGCGGGCGAGCAGGTCAGCGTAGGCGGACGCGAGCGCGGGATGACCGCGCAGGCGCCAGAGCACGGCGGCGTGATCCCAGGCAACCTCCCTCGCGGCGACGATCGACCACATCGCCAGCGCCCGATCGACGCTCTTGGGAGTCACGTCCTCGATGTCGGCGACGAGCCCGGTCTCGAACCACGCGGCGACGTGGCTCTCCACCACCTCGAGGATCGAGTCGACCTTCTCGTAGTCGGCGTGCTCGGGGGTGTCGTCGTCCACGGCCAGGCCGAGCTCCTCGCAGGTCTGGACCACCGCCAGCGGTAGATCGTGATTGATATGGGCGTTCATGCCGGCCAGCGCGAACTGGATCGGCTCCAGCTTCTCCGAGCGCGCCTGCACGAGAGGCCGCCAGGCAACCGGGCATGGCGCGCCACTCGAGATCGTCGCCTCGGCGTCGAAGTACAGCTGCGCGAAGACGACATCGAGGCGGTCGAGGAAGGCGGGGTCGGCGAACCGGGTCGCGGCGCCGGCAGTCAGCACGGCCCTCGTTACCTGGAGGTAGAGCCGGTTGAAGTAGGCCACGCCGTCCTTACGCGGCAGCGCGCGGTCGATCTCCTCCATCTGCGCAATCACCGCCTCGATCCCCGCGGGCACGCGAGGATCGTAGCCTTGGCGCCCATGCCGATCACCGACGCCACTCTCACCCGCCGTTTCAACGTCCGTATCCCCATGCGCGACGGCATCAACCTGGCCGCCGATCTCGTGCTGCCAAAGGAGTTGCCCGCGCCGGCCGTCGTCATGCGCACGCCCTACGGCCGGACAGGCGAGCGGGCGACCGAGCGCACGGACGCGTTCGCCGCCGGCGGCTATGTGGCGGTCTGGGTCGATGTCCGCGGCCGAGGCGATTCCGAGGGGGAGTTCGAGCCGTACCGGAACGACGGACTCGACGGCGTCGACGTGATCGCCTGGGTGGCCGAGCAGGAGTGGTGCGACGGCTCGGTGGCCACCTACGGCGGAAGCTATCCCGGCCGCATCCAATGGCTCACGGCCCTGCATCAGCCGCCGGCGCTGAGGGCCATGATCGTGCTCGTCACGCCGAGCGACCCGTTCGTGGAGAACCCGACGGGGGTTTCGGGCCCGATGCACGTGCACTGGTACCGGATGACCGATGGGCGGGGCGTGCAGTGGACGGAGGCGGTCGACTGGATGAAGGTCTACGGCCACCGTCCGCTGATCGAGCTCGACGAGGTCGCGGGCTTCCATTCAGAGCTGTGGCGAGCGGAGTGCCGACACCAGACGCTCGACGCCTGGTGGGAGCCGATCCGCTATCAGCACCGGATCGGCGAGGTCGACGTCCCGGTGCTCCACATCTCGGGCTGGTACGACGACGAGGAGATCGGGACTCCGGCCAACTTCGCCGCCATGATCGCGGCGGGCAGAAGCGGGCAGCGTCTGCTGATGGGGCCCTGGGGGCACCAGGTCAACGCCGGTCGGCGTCTGGGCGAGGTCGACTTCGGTCACGACTCCGTCATCGACCTGCCCGGGTACATGAACGGCTTCCTCGACGAGATGGTCCGGGGCCGTGGCCCGGCTGAGCCGGCCACCCCGGCGCGCGTCTTCCTGATGGGCGCCAATCGCTGGCTGGATCTGCAGAGCTGGCCGGCCCCCGGCAGCGTCGAGCGCGCGTTCTACCTGGACAGCGATGGGCGCGCGAACTCGCGCTTCGGCGACGGCCAGCTGGTCGACGAGCCCCGCGAGGGGGCGGCACCGGACGAGTGGCTGCACGACCCGGATCGCCCGGTCCCGTTCATCACCGACCAGTCGTCGGCCCAGATCGGGGGCGCCGATGACTACGCCGGCGTCGAGACCCGCGGCGACGTGCTCGTCTACACGAGCGAGCCGCTGACCGAGCCGCTCGACGTGGTCGGAGCCGTGCGGCTGATCGCCCACGTCGCCACCTCAGCGGCCGACACCGACATCACGGCCAAGCTGCTCGACGTGCACCCGGGCGGGTTCGTGCAGCGCTTGTGCGACGGGTTGATCCGGCTGCGCTACCGCGACGGGCACGAGCGGGCGGAGTCCGTGGAACCGGGAGCCGTGTACGAGGTCGAGGTGGTGATGTGGGACACCGCGCAGCGCTTCCTCCCCGGGCACCGGATCCGGCTCGAGGTCGCCTCCTCGGCGCACCCGAAGTTCGCGCCGAACCTCGGCACCGGTGGCGACGAGGCGCTCGAGACCACCGGGGTCGTCGCGCATAACGTGCTTCACCACGACATCGCCCGGCCATCTCGGCTGCTGGTGACCGTCCTGCCGTCGCCGTGACGGGCGGCGTCGGACGGCTGTCGTGGCGCTGACACCTCTTCCTAAACCCCGACGGCGCTCATGCCGACCTTATGAGCACCGGGCCGGGACCCCGGCCGCCGTCCGCCCCCATGACTGCCGCCTCGCCACTGCACCGCCTCTTCGCACGCCGCCCGCTGGCCGTCGGCGTCCTCATCTGCGCCCTGCTCGCGCCCTCCGCAGCGCCGGCCCTGGCCAAGAGCAGCCGTGTGCAGGCCAAGCGACATCACCGCGTGCACGCCACGCGGCACCGCCGTGTCCACGCCACGCGACATCGGCGTGAACATGCCCGCCGGCACCGCCGCCACCACGCGCATGCCGCCTCGGTGCCGAACCCTCTGGCCGCCGGCTCCTGGGGCGTCTACACCGGCCCGTACGACAACAGCGTCTATCCCTTCTACCAGCGGGCCACCGGCGTCAACCGCCAGCTGCTGGCCAAAATCGCGCTCGCGCCTGCGGCGTTCTCGTTCGGGGCCTGGTACCCCGACTCGCAGATCCAGTCGGTCGTCCAGCAGTACATCGCCAACGTCACCGGCGGCAACCCGAACGTGCTCGCACAGGTGGCGGTCTTCCGGCTGCAGCCGTGGGAGGGCGCGGCGTGCCCGGGCGGCTTCTGGGGAGCGGCCGACCAGGCCAGCTATCGCCAGTGGATCGACAACTTCGCCGCCGGCATCGGCTCCTCGCGCGTCGCCGTCATCCTGCAGCCGGACCTGGCGTTCGCCGCCTGCGCCCCCTCGCCGGTGCCGCTCCAGCTCGTGCGGTACGCCGCCCAGCGCTTCAGCTCCCTGCCACATACCACGGTCTACATCGACGGCGGCGTTCATTACTGGCCCTCGTTCCACCAGGCGGTATGGATGCTCGAGCAGGCGGGCATCGGCTACGTCCGCGGCTTCGCGCTGAACACCACCGAGTACGACGCCACGGGTGCCGAGCTCGAGTACGGCGCCAAGCTCGACCAGGCGCTGGCCGCCGCCGGCTTCCCGGGCAAGCACTTCGTGATCAACACCGCCGAGAACGGCGCGCCGTTCCTGAACGGTCAGTACCCCGGCAACGTCGGCAACCCTCGGGTGTGCCGCAGCCGCTACGACCACATCTGCGCCACGCTCGGGATCCCGCCGACGGCCGACGTGGCCAGCCCGCAGTGGCATCTCTCCAGGCAGGACCGCGGTCTCGCCGCGCGCTACGCCGACGCATACGTGTGGGTCGGGCGTCCGTGGCTCGACTACGGCGCGGCTCCGTTCGACATGTCGCGGGCGCTCGGGCTCGCTGCCTCCTCGCCCTTCTGAGCGCGGCGGAGGCCACCGCTGTGGTCCCGGCGCTCAGATCCGTTGACGGCTCAGAACCGCCGGTGGATGGCGGCGATCAGCGACACGTCGGTGGCCTCGGCCAGCAGCGCCGCCTGGTTGCAGCGGGCGTTCAGGGTCGCTGTCACCGCGGCGGGGGTGCCGCCTGCAGCCGTGATGGTTCCGTACTCGGTCAGATAGAGCTGCGCGTAGGCCTTCTGCTGGGCGGCGGTCGAGA
>DATGJM010000062.1:0-46874 GCA_035295205.1 Solirubrobacteraceae bacterium
GCCGCGGCGGCTCGCGTGCTCGAGAACGGCGGTGGCGATGCTTCGCGCTCCCAGGGCGCCGGTGGCAAGCCGCAGGCGCGCAGCACCAGCGGGAGCCGGCCGTCGGGCCGTGAGGGCGACGGCGCAGCGCGCCAGCCCGCACAGGCCCCGCGCGAGCGCCAGGCGCAGCGCCCCTCGCAGCCGCCGGCCGGCCGTGGCGGTCAGCCCGAATCGGGCGCCCGCAGCCAGGAGTCCTCAGCCGCCGTCAGCGGCCAGCCGTCCGGACGCGGCCAGCAGCGAGTGCCGCCCAGCGACCAGCCCCCCGCGCGCAGTGTGCAGCCGTCCGCACGCAATGAGCAGCCGTCCGCACGCAGTGAGCAGCCACCTCCCGGCGCCGAGCAGGCCGCGTCGTCCGCGCCCGCGGGCGACGCCGGTCGTGCCGACGGCGCCCACAAGCGACCCACCCGCGATTCCCTCCAGGGCGAGCGCACCCCCGGCAGCGCCGGCGGACGCCGTCGCGTGGTCATCGACTCTCAGGCTTCTCGGCGCGCGACCGGGGCCGGCGGACCGGGCGGCGCGGCCCAGCCTCCGCGCCGCCAGCGCCGCGGCCGGCGTCGGCGCGGGATCTACGACGAGGAAGCCGAGGCTCGTCCCAGCGCCCGTTCCGATCGCAACGAGCCGGACATGCTCCGCATCAACTCGGGCTCGACGGTCAAGGACGTGGCCGAGTACCTGGGCGTATCCACGCCCGAGGTGATGAAGAAGCTGATGGCGCTGGGCGAGCTGAAGACGCTCACCCAGACGCTGCCCGACGACACGATCGAGGTGCTGGCAGCCGAGTTCGGCAAGACCGTGGAGATCGTCCATTCCGATGAGGAGACGATCGCGGCGCCGGTCTTCGACGACGCCGAGGAGGACCTGCTGCTGCGAGCTCCCGTGGTGACGATCATGGGCCACGTCGACCACGGCAAGACCTCGCTCCTGGACGCGATCCGCGAGACCGAGGTGGCAGCCGGCGAGGCCGGCGGCATCACCCAGCACATCGGCGCCTACCAGGTCCATCACGGCGACGCGGTGGTCACCTTCCTGGACACGCCGGGCCACGAGGCGTTCACCGCCATGCGCGCCCGCGGCGCCAAGGTGACCGACATCGCGGTGATCGTCGTGGCCGCCGACGACGGCGTGAAGCCGCAGACCCAGGAGGCGGTCGACCACGCCAAGGAGGCGGGCGTGCCGATGCTCGTGGCGATCAACAAGATCGACAAGGAGGGGGCGGACCCCAACCGCGTGCGCGGCGAGATGACACAGCTCGGCCTGCAGCCCGTCGAATGGGGCGGCGACACCGAGTTCGTCGACGTCTCGGCCAAGACCCGGGAGGGGCTCGACAACCTCCTCGACACGATCGTGACCCTGGCCGACCTCCAGGAGTTGCGCGCCAATCCCAACGCCCCCGCGTCCGGGACCGTGATCGAGTCCAAGCTAGACCCGGGGCGCGGACCCGTGGTAACGATCCTCGTCTCGCGCGGCACGCTCGAGGTCGGAGACGCGCTCGTCGCCGGCGCCCACTGGGGTCGGGTCCGCGCGATGAACGACTTCCTGGGCAACCGTGTCGGCCAGGCGATTCCCGGCGAGCCCGTTGAGGTGCTCGGCTTCGACGGCGTCCCCGAGGCCGGCGAGCACGTGCGCGTGGTCGAGCACGAGCGCCGCGCCCGCCAGCTCGCCAACGAGCGCGCGACGCGCCTGAAGGCCGAATCGCTCGCGCGCCGCTCGGGCAAGAAGATCTCGCTCGAGGACTTCCTGGCTTCCGGCGTGAAGGATCTGAACCTGGTGCTCAAGGCGGATGTCGCGGGCTCGCTGGAAGCGATCGAGGACGAGATCGCGAAGCTGCCCCAGGACGAGGTCTCGGTCCAGGTGATCCGCCGCGCGGTGGGTGCGGTCACCGAGTCCGACGTGATGCTGGCGGCGGCCTCCGACGCGGTCATCCTCGCGTTCAACGTGCGCCCGGTCGGCGACGCGCGCGCCGTGGCTGAGCGCGAGGGGGTGGAGATCCGCCACTACGCGGTCATCTACCGGGCGATCGAGGAGCTGCGCGACGCCATGCAGGGCATGCTGGCCCCCGAAGAGGTCGAGGAGGCGCTCGGCAGCGTCGAGGTGCGCCAGATCTTCCGCGCCTCGCGCGTGGGTACGATCGCCGGCTCCTACGTGACCGAGGGCAAGATCACGCGCGGCTCGAAGGTGAGGCTGGTGCGCGACGGGACGGTGGTCTACGACGGCGAGATCGCCAGCCTGCGTCGCTTCAACGAGGACGTGCGCGAGGTCGCCTCCGGATACGAGTGCGGCATCGTGCTCAGGGACTACGCCGACCTCAAGGAAGGCGACGTGCTCGAGGCGTACGCGACGCGCCAGGTCGAGCGCGAGCTCGTCTAGCTACGGCCTTGACGCAGAGCGGCTTCGTCGCTGTGCTTGTCATCGATCTGCACTTCCCCTATGCCGAGAGCCTGAAGGGCAAGCGCCGGGAGCTGCAGTCGATCAAGGCCCAGCTTCGCACGCGCTGCGGGGTTGCGGTCTCCGAGGTCGCCTACCAGGACCTGTGGCAGCGCTCGCGGCTGACCGCGGCGCTCACCGGCGGCTCCCTCTCGGCCCTTGACGCCGCCGTCGACAACGTCGAGCGGTGGCTGTTCGCTCGCTGTCCCGAGCAGGTGAGCGTCCGGCGCGTTCTCACCTCCGTGGAGGACCTAACGAATGTCGGTTAGGTCCCCATTAGGAAAGGAGGGATAGGATGGGCGACGGCCGCATGCGACGCGTCGACGAGGCGGTGAGGGCGGTCCTCAGCGATGCGATCGCCAAAGATCTCTCCGACCCACGAGTCGGCTTCGTAACCGTGACGGCAGTCAAAACCAGCCCCGACCTGCGCCACGCGCGCGTATATGTGAGCGTCCTCGGCGACGAGGCCGAGTGCGAGCAGTCGCTGCAGGCGCTGCAGGCTGCGCACGGGTTCCTCCAGGGCAGGCTCGCCTCGGAGCTGTCGCTCAAGCACACGCCGCTGCTGGCCTTCCGCTTCGACGAATCCGTGCAGCGAGGGATGCGCATCACCCAGCTGCTCGACCAGGAGCATCCGCACGATGGGTGACAACGGATCCGGGCCCGATCGCGCGCGGGTCCTCGATGAGCTCCGCTCGGCAGCCAAGCTGATCGCGATCACCCACGAGCATCCGGATGGCGACGCGCTCGGCTCGCTCGTGGCGATGCACAGCGTGCTGAGCTCCCTCGGCAAGGACTCGCTGATGTTCATGGCCGAGTCCGAGTTCCCGCTGCCGCAGGAGTACGACTTCCTGCCGCTCGACGGCCTCGTGACCGCCCCGCCGGACGACCTCGACGAGCGCACGATCGTGTTCCTGGACTGCGGGAACCTGGAGCGCAACCCGGCTGAGGCGTTCCAGGGGGCGGGCGGGCATCCGATGCACATCCTGAACATCGACCACCACCACGACAACACCCGGTTCGGCACCGTCAACCTCGTCGTTCCCGAGGCCTCGTGCACGGCCGAGATCGTCTGGGATCTCATGCACGGCCTCGGCGTCGCGGCTACGCAAACGATCGCAGAGGCGCTCTACGTGGGGCTGGTCACGGACACCGGGCGCTTCATGTACCAGAACACCACCGCACGGGCGCACCGGATGGCGGCGGAGCTGATCGAGGCCGGCGTCGATGTCCACGAGCTCTACCGCCGCGTGTACGAAGGCGTGCCATACGGCAAGCTGGCGTTGCTCGCCCGCGCGCTGGCAAACGTCGAGCGCTACGACGGCGGGCAGGTCACGGTGACCGGCCTCTCGCTCGAGGACTTCGAGCAGTCCGGTGCTGAGGAGAGCTATTCCGAGGGGGTGGTCGACCACCTCCGCGCGCTCCAGGGCACCGCGGTCGCGGCACTCGTCCGTGACCGGCTGTCGAGCCCCGACGGCGAGCGCCAGCGCAAGGTGTCGCTGCGCTCGAACGACGACCGCGTCGACGTCTCCCGGATCGCGCGCGCCCAGGGCGGCGGCGGCCACCGCCAAGCGGCCGGATTCAGCACCGCCATGGACTGGGACGACCTGGTGGCGTTCCTGCGCGAGGAAGTCGCCGAGCAGCTGGCCGCCACGACGGCGACGTGACAGCGCCAAGCGGCGTCATCCTCTTCGACAAGCCGCCCGGGATCACCTCGCACGACGCCGTGGCCGCCACCCGCCGCCGGCTCGGCCGGGGGGTGAAGGTCGGGCACGCGGGCACCCTGGACCCGTTCGCGACCGGATTGCTGCTGATCCTGGTGGGGCGGGCGACCAGGGTGCAGCGCTTCCTGATGGCGCTTCCCAAGACCTACGAGGCGGTGGCCCGCTTCGGAGCCGTCTCGAGCACCGGCGATCCCGAGGGCGAGATCGTCGTGACCGGAGTCGTGCCGAAGGGGGATCTCGCACTGCCGACCGGTCTGGTGAGCCAGCGACCGCCGGCGTACTCGGCGGTGAAGGTGGGGGGGAGGCGCGCGTACGCGCTCGCCCGCGCTGGACAGGAGGTCGAGCTCGCCGAACGCGAGGTTTCGGTGTACCGCTTCGAGGAACGCTGGCGAGACGGCGACCGGCGCGCCTTCGAGATCGAGTGCTCGTCGGGCACGTATGTGCGCAGCCTGATCGCTGCGCTCGGTGACGCCTACTGCGAGGAGCTGCGGCGCACCCGGATCGGCGAGTTCGAGGTAGCGGGCGCCGACCCCGAGCGGGTCATCGCGCTCGACGACGCGCTCAGCTTCCTGCCCGGAGTGCGGCTCGACCCCGACGCCGCACGGGCGGCGGCGCACGGACGGGCGGTGCCGGCGACCGAGGCCCCGGCCGCTCCCACGATCAGGCTCTGCGACGAGCACGGCCTCATCGCCCTGGCCGAGCCCCGCCCGGACGGCATGGTGAAGCCGATCATAGGCTTGCGCGGCTGATCGGGAGAGCGCTAGGCCAGCGGCCAGGGGTTCGGCACCTCGCGCCTCGGCTCGCGGCGCCAGTCGGCGTAAGCCTCGGCCGGGTCGTCGGTTTCGTGCGACGCCGAGGCGTCGTAGCGCGCCGCCACCTCGTTGACCGGGTAGTGCGCGGCGTCCACGCGCCGCGAGCCGATCATCAGAACCGCGCAGGGGCCGTCGCCGGCGCCGACGAACACGTGCTCGGTCCCTGCCGGGCAGTGGAAGAAGTCCCATTGGCGCAGGGGCCTCTCCTCGCCGTTGATGATCGCGATGCACTCGCCGTGCAGCACGAGGAAGTCCTCCTGTACCGGCTCTGAGTGGTAGCGGCAGTTCGGCTGGCCAGGCTGCATGATCTGAACGTTCACGCCCGTGTCGGGCCAGCTCACCTCGTCGGGTTCGAACTCCAGCAACGTCGCGCGACGGGGATGCGCGCGCGCCCGCACGTCGGCCAGGTTGATGATTCGCAGCTCGTCGATGACGCAACCATATCCGGCGAACCATGAGAGTTCGCGCCGGTCTGTGCGGCGGAAACTCACATGGTTCGAGCCCGGAGGGGTCCGGCAGGCAGGGCGACCCTCCCGACCACTAGCCTACGGCCCCGCATGCAGGTCACCGAGCTCCCCGACGCCGACCCGCGTCCTCGCCGGATCGCGATCGGCGAGTTCGACGGCGTGCACCTCGGCCACCGCGAGGTGATCCGCGGAAACGACACCGTCCTGACCTTCGAGCCCCACCCGCTGCGCGTCGTGCGCCCCGAGGCCGCGCCCAAGCTCCTGACGAGCCTCGACGCCAAGGCCGAGCTGATCGAGGCCCTGGGTGTGCAGGAGCTCGTCGTGATCCCGTTCGATGAGGGCTTCGCGCACCAGAGCCCCCAGGCCTTCATCGACGACGTCCTCGTTGGCAAGCTGGGCGCCACCCACGTCTCGGTCGGCGAGAACTTCCGCTTCGGCCACGGCGCCGGCGGCGACCCGAACCTCCTGGCCTCTGACGGCCGCTTCCAGACTCGCGTCGTCGACCTGGTCGAGGTCGACGGCGAGGTGATCTCCTCGAGCCATATCCGGGGGCTCGTCCTCGCCGGCGAGGTCGATGTGGCCAGCCGCTTCCTCGGCGCCCCCTTTCGCCTGCGCGGCACCGTTGTTTCGGGCGACCGCCGCGGCCGCGAGCTGGGCTACCCGACGGCCAACATCGTCCCCGACGAAGCTCTCGTCTGCCCGGGCCACGGTGTCTACGCGGCCCGCGCCGGGGGCGTCTGCGCGGCGGTCAACGTCGGCGTGCGGCCGACTTTCGGGACCGGGCGGGCGGTGCTCGTCGAGGCCTACCTGATCGACCGCGACGTCGACCTCTACGGACAGCTTCTGACGATCGAGTTCCTGGTCCGCCTGCGGGGCGAGAGGCGCTTCGACAGCGTCCCGGCCCTGGTCGAGCAGATGGCCAAGGACGTCGAGGACACGCGCGAGCTCTGCGCCGCTGCCGGCGCCTAGCCGGCCTGCTAGCCTGCGGCCTCGAATGGCACTGACAAAGGCACGTAAGCACGAGCTCGTCGAGCGCTTCGGTGAGAGCGCCTCGGACACCGGCAAGACCGAGGTCCAGGTGGCGCTGCTGACCGAGCGCATCAACCAGCTCACCGACCACCTGCGCACCCACCGCAAGGATCACCACTCCCGCCGCGGTCTGCTGATGCTGGTGGGCAAGCGCCGCCGGCTGCTCGACTACTTGCAGCACGACGATCTCGAGCGCTACCGCGCGCTGATCCGCGAGCTCGGTCTGCGCCGGTGATCCCGGCAGGTTCGCCTGCCCCCGACTTCATCCTGCGCCGCGAGGACGGCTCGAAGTTCACGCGCGCGGACCTGGAGGGCGCGACAACCGTGCTCGTCTTCTATCCGTTCGCCTTCTCGGAGGTCTGCACGGATCAGCTCTCGCTCTACGAGGAGGTCCTGGACGAGTTCAAGGCTCGGGGCGCAACGCTGTATGGCGTCTCCTGCGACGCCCACTACTCGCAGAGGGCATTTCGCGAGCAGCTGGGCGTGAGCATCGAGCAGCTCTCTGACTTCGAGCCGAAGGGCGAGACCTGCCGGGCCTTCGGCGTCTATCACCCGCGCGGCTTCCCGCAGCGCGCGCTGGCGATCATCGGTCCCGACTGCGTGGTGCGCTGGAGCTATCAGGCCGCATCCCCGAGCGAGCTCCCTGGCGTGAACCTGATCTTCGACGGGCTCGCACAGCTGGCCGAACCCTGATCGCGTCGTGCGAGAGCTCGGCTCCGCGCCGGTCCCGGATCCGACCCCGGACGACCACGTCCGCGGATCAGCCGACGCGCTGCTCGTGATCGAGTACGCCGACTTCGAATGCCCGTACTGCGCGGCGCTGAGCGTCAGGCTGGAGCGCCTCAGCTTCCTGCGTGTGTTCCGTCACTTCCCTCGCCGGGCCAGCCACCCCCGGGCGTGGCCGGCGGCCTGCGCGGCCGAGGCCGCGGGTCTTCAGGGCCGCTTCTGGGAGATGCACGACCGTCTGTTCGCCGATCAGGCTCGCCTGGAGGATCCCCACCTGTGGAGCCACGCCGAGGAGCTCGAGCTCGACCTCGAGCGCTTCGAGCGCGACCGGCGCAGCGAGGCGGTGCGCGCGCGCGTACAGCGCGACTTCGACTCCGGCCTGCGCGCGGGTGTCGTGTCCACGCCTGCGCTGTTCGTCGCCGGCAGGATGATCGCGGGCCGGATCGACGAGGACGAGCTGCGGGCCCTCAGACCCTGACCGCAGGCTCGGTGGCTGCGGCGAAACGCGGCAGAGCGAGCGCGAATCGCGAGCCGCCGGGCAGGCTCGAGACCTCGCAGCGACCGCCGTGGGCCTTGGCGATCGCGTCGGCGATGGCCAGCCCGAGCCCCACGCCCCCCGCTGCGCGGGTACGAGCGGCGTCGGCGCGGCCGAAGCGCTCGAAGATGCGTTGGAGGGCCTGCTGCGGCACGCCACAGCCTTCGTCGATCACCTCGATCAGCAGCTGACCGTCGCGGCGCTCACGGGTGCGGAGCTCGATCGCGGCGTTCTCCGGGGTGTACTTGACCGCGTTCTCGAGCAGCGCGTCGAGCGCAGCCCGCAACCGCTCCGGATCGGCCGTCAGGGTGCCCGCGCAGAGGGTGCCCAGGCGCCAGGCGCGCGGAGCGAGCTCGGACCAGCGCATGAACACGTCCTCGAGGAAGGGCTCGATGTCGATGGCTGCGACGCGCACGAACTCGGGCTGGCCGGCTGCTGCGAGCAGCAGCAGGCGCTCCAGAATCGAATCGACGCGCCCGAGCTCGTCGAGGGCCACCGCGAGCTCGCCGCCGTCGCTCACCCGGCCGCGCAGCAGCTCCAGGTGCCCCCGGGCGATGGTCACGGGCGTTCGCAGCTCGTGGGAGGCGTCCTGCACGAAGCGCTCCTGGCGCTCGAGCATGGCCCGGCGCTCCTCCGCGCGGCGCTCGGCGATCTCCAGGGCCTGCACGCGACGGCGGGCGTGCCAGACCATGGCCAGGAACATCGCCGCCATCAGCGGCACCTCGAACAGCTCGCCCCAGAGCTGGATGCCGTTGAAGGCGTCAAGCGAGATCGAGGCCGCGGTCGCAGCCATCACGATCCCCAGCACGGTGAGCGTGGCCCGGATCGGCCACACGCGGAAGCCATAGAGGAGCGTCAGGCTGATCCACACGAAGTGGAACGGGATCGTCTCCCACGCCGGCCAGGCGATCATGGCGGCATAGTTGACCGCCGCGAACACGGCCCACAGAACCTCGACCCGGTAACGGCGCACCAGAGCGAGCGCCTCGCCGGCCCGAGACAGCCGAAGCTCAGGCCGCAGCGCGATAGCCGGCATTTCGCACCGTTTCGATCGGGGCTTCAGGCCCGAGGCGGCGCCGCAGGCGCCGCACGCACACTTCAACCACGTTGGATCGGGGATCGAAGTCGTAGCCCCACACCTCCGCCAGCAGCCGCTGGCGGCTGACGACCTGACCACCGTGGAGCATCAGGAACTGCAGGAGGCGGAACTCGCGGTCGGACAGGTCGGCGACCGTGTCTCCGACGCGGGCCTGGCGGCCGGCCAGGTCCAGCACCAGCTTGCCCAGCCGCAGCTCCGCGCCGTCCTGCACGAAGCGCCCGCGTCGCAGCTGGACGCGGACCCGGGCCAGCAGCTCGTCCAGCGAGAACGGCTTGGGCACGTAGTCGACAGCTCCGAGTTCGAAGCTGCGCAGCTTCGTCTGCAGGTCCCCTCGCGCCGAAAGGACGAGCACCGGCATGTCAGGCTGATGGCGCTGCAGCTCGCGCAGCATCTCGAGGCCGCTGCGCCCCGGAAGCAGGAGGTCGAGGATGACCAGGTCATAGCTGCCGGCGAGCGCGAGATCGGTCCCCTGCTCGCCGTCGACGGCCACGTCGACGCCGAAGCCCTCGGCGACGAGCGCACGGGCCAGGAAAGAGCGGATGCGTCCCTCATCCTCGACGACCAGAATCCTCACGTTTCCTCCTCCGAGCTCAACGATAGCGATGGCGGCGGCAGATGACGTATAGATGACCACCAGATGACATCGCCGTCATCTTTGTGTCGTTTCGCGTCAGTGAAGCGATAGAACGGGGCCCGCAAGCATGACCTCAGTTACGAAGCGTTTAGCCGGAGTGATCACCACCGCTGCGGTGGTCGTGATCCTCATCGCCCTATACATCGGCCTGTACCTGACCAACGCGTCGGCGTCGGTGTCGGCCACGCAGGGGAGCGGCGGGGCGCAACTCACGCTGGCCACGGTGGCCGCGGCGGCGCTCAACGACTCCCATCCGACCTGGGTGTCCTACTACGCGGTCAGCCCGGACCTGAAGACGTGGAAGCACGCCACGACCTACGACCTGCCCGCGCACACGCTCGTGCACGTGACGATCTACCAGTTCGACTCCCAGACCGGTCTGCGCAACGAGTTCCTCGGTCAGGCCACCGGCGTCACCGGCGGGAAGTTTCTGCTGAATGGCAAGTCCACCAGCGCGATCGACCCGACCACGGCCTCGCACGTGTTCGCGATCCAGGCGTTCAACCTCTCTGTGCCCCTCTATGGCATCCCCAGCAGCGCCAAGAACCCGTGCTCCAACGCGCCCTGCTCGATGAGCAACGACCACGAGACGATCCAGTTCAGCTTCACCACGCCCGGCCCGGGTCTCTACCGCTGGCAGTGCTACGTGCCATGCGCTGCCGGGTTCATCGAGGGCTTCGGCGGGCCGATGCAGACCGTCGGCTACATGGACGGGTTCATCAAGGTCGTATGAGAAGCGGGGGAGGAGCGTGACTGGACGGGAGCATTTCCGGCGGGTCCTGTGGATCTCGATCGCGCTGGCCGTTCCGGCCACGCTGCTCGTCGTCCTGCTGCTGGCGCCCAACATGCCGCCGGGCGACCACACGGTCCAGGCGGGCCACCAGATGGACGACACAACGATCCTGCTCGGGCTCTCGACGCCGATCGCGATCATCGTCCTGACGTGGTTCATCTACTCGATCATCGTCTTCCGCGAGCGGGATCACTCATCCGTGCTCGAGGGGCCTGCGGATCGCGGCGCGGCCAACTATCAGATCGCCTGGATCGCGACGACCGCCACGATCGTGCTCTTCCTCGCCGTCTTCGGAAGCGTCAGCATGCTGCAGGACGGCTCGGGCGGCGGCCAGGGGCCGAGTCCGATCGCCAAGCCCGACCCGCCCGCCGGACAGGCGCCGCTGCAGATCCAGGTGATCGCGCAGCAGTGGCAGTTCACCTATCGCTTCCCGAGCTACCGCGGGGTCGAGACCCAGCACCTCGAGTTGCCGGCCAACCGGCTGATCGAATTCCATGTCACCTCGCTGGACGTGATCCACTCCTGGTGGGCCCAGCAGCTCGGCGTCAAGGCTGATGCCAATCCGGGCTTCGACAACGTCGCCTACGTCCAGACGAAGAGCCCGTTCAAGTTCGACATCCGCTGCGTCGAGCTCTGCGGCGTCTGGCACGGCTACATGTTCGACACCGGCACGGTGGTGTCGGATAGCGACTTCACGAGCTGGATCGCCCAGGAGGAGCAGACGTACGCGCCGATTCTGAAGTCGCTGCCGCCCTACTCGACTACGTACTTCCCGGACCCGCAGAGGAGAGGTGGATGAGCTCGATTGCCGTCCCAGCCCGTACGACCAGCCCGTGGCGGCGCCTGCTCGGCTTCAACCTGTTCACCGGGATCCTGGGCGGGATCATCGGATTCCTCATCGGCGAGCTGATCGGGAACGCGATCCACGCCAAGAGCCTCAACTACTACTCGATCACCGCCGGCCAGAACGACATCGAGATCCTGCTCGGCTACTTCTTCGGCGTGGTCGGCTTCCTCGGCGGCCTGGGTTTCCTGAACTACCCGATCAGGCGCCTGATGGGTCATCCGCCGACTCTGGTCGAGCACGAATCAGAGGGGGAGGGGTGGTGGCGCTACATCACCCTCTGCACCGACCACAAGGTCGTCGGCATCCAGTACCTGGTCGGGATCGCGGTGTTCTTCTTCGTCGGCGGGCTGAACGCGATGCTGATCCGCACCGAGCTGCTGCAGCCCAACGTGCACGTGTTCGGGGCCAACCAATACCTCACGCTGGTCGGCCTGCACGGCTCGATGATGATGGGAATGATGACCTCGGGCGTGCTTGGCCCGTTGGCGAACTATCTCGTGCCGCTGATGATCGGCACCCGCCGGATGGCGTTTCCGCGCATCGAGTCGTTCACCTTCTGGCTCCTGATGGCCGCAGGCGTCGTGCTCATCACCACGATCTTCCTCGGCGGCTTCCAGACCGGCTGGACCGGCTACGCGCCGCTGTCGGACCAGGGCACGGCCGGCTACGACGCTTACATCGGGTTCTTCGCGCTCGTCGGGACCTCGATGACCCTCCTGGGCTTCAACCTCCTGGTCACGATCATCACGATGCGAGCGCCGGGCATGACCTGGTCGAGGCTTCCGATCTTCGTCTGGAGCGTCCTTGCGACCGCCGCGCTGATGATGCTCGCGGCGCCGATGCTCGTGGCCACGCTGCTGATGGCGGCGATGGACCGCACCTCGCAGACCGCGTTCTTCATCGCCGGCAACGGTGGCAGCAGCTACCTCTATCAGAACCTGTTCTGGTTCTTCGGACACCCGGAGGTCTACATCGTGGCCCTGCCCGGGTTCGGCATCGTCCTCGAGCTGCTGCCCGTGTTCGCCCGCAAGCCGCTCTGGGGCTACCGGATCGCCGTGGCCGGCATGCTCGGGGTCGGCATCCTCAGCTTCTTCGTGTGGCAGCACCACCTGTTCGTGAGCGGCATCAACGCCGACCTGCGGCCGTTCTACATGCTCTCGACCGAGCTCATCTCGCTGCCCACGGGCTTCATCTTCCTGTGCGCGATGGGCACGATCTGGCAGGGTCGATTGCGCCTGACCGTGCCCATGTGGTTCTGCCTGGCCTGGGCGTTCAACTTCCTGTGGGGTGGGATCTCGGGCGTGTTCCTGAGCTCGGTGCCGAGCGACGTGACGACGCACGGGACGTTCTTCTCGATGGCCCACTTCCACTACACGATCATGGGCGGGCTGATCTTCAGCATCTTCGGGGCCATCTACTTCTGGGGCCCCAAGATCACCGGCTACAGGTTCAACGAGACGCTCGCGAGGTGGCACTTCTGGACGCTGTTCATCGCCTTCAACAGCACGTTCGGCCCGCTGTTCGCGCTCGGCTTCATGGGCATGCCCAGACGTGTGGTCACCTACCCGACCAGCATGCAGTTCCTGAATGACTGGGTCTCGATCTCGGCCTTCTGCATCGGCCTCTCGATGCTCATCTTCCTGTGGAACGCCGTCCAGTCGTGGTTGATCGTGCGCGAGCCGGCCGAGCCCAACCCGTGGGGGTCGCGCTCGGCCGAGTGGCTGACTACCTCGCCGCCGCCGATCTACGACTTCGAGCGCTTCCCGGTGTTCGACAGCGATCCCTATCCCTACGGCGTCGGCCCGGCGGGCGAGCCTGTCGTGGCCAGCGGAGACTGAGTCATGGAAGCCTCTGCACCCGAGCACCTGCCGCACCTGGACGTCGAGCCAGAGCCCGTCTACTGGCAGCCGCGGGCCACGTGGGCAGGGGCCCGTCTGATCGCCGGCGGCGTCGCCTTCTTCTTCATCTCGTTCCTCTTCGCCTACATCTATCTGAAGCTGAACGACGTCAATCACGACTGGAAGATCGGCCACGTCAGCCCGCCGTTCGGATGGGGGCTCGTGATCGCGATCGTGCTCGTGGTCAGCGCGGTGGTCCTGCGCATGGCCGTCGCCGCACCGGCGCGCACGGCCGCGTTTGGCGGCCTGGCCGCGGGCCTCGCCGTGGTGGCGGTGATCCTGCAGGTGATCACGTGGACGACGCTCGGCTACGGTCCGGCCAGCGGTGGCTACGCCAGTGTGTACACGGGCTGGACTTCGACCTACACGGTGCTGATGCTTGGCTGCGCGTACTGGATCCAGAGCCAGGCCGCAGGAATCGCGAGGGCCCGCCGGCACGGGCTCACACTCGAGCCGATGATCACCGCCGCCTCACTCGAGGCCTGCTCGTTCTTCTGGTCCTTCTACGTAGCCATCGGCGTCATCGAGTTCATCTGCCTGTACATCATCAAGTGATGTACACGCGCGGGGTCGGTTGATGTCCTGGGGCGGCTGGTCGATCGAGCCGCCAGTGGCTTACGTCGCGCTGGCCGGGCTGCTCTACTGGATGGGCGGGCGAGGTGCGCCGGCGCGCGCGGATGATCGGCGCAGGGCGCTCTGCTTCGTCGCCGGCCTCGCCAGCATCCTGCTGGTGCTGGACTCGCCGATCGACGGAGCCGCCGACAAGCTCTTCTGGGTGCACATGCTCCAGCACGTGGTGCTGCTCACCGTCTCGCCGCCGCTGGTCCTGCTCGGGCGGCCCTGGCCACGGATGTGGCGCGCTCTGCCGCTGAGCACGCGCACGCGGGGGGGGCGGGCGATCGTGCGCTCTCGTGCCGGTGCTCCGCTGCGGAGGCTCGCCCGGCCATGGCCCGCCTTCGTGCTCTTCAACGGCTCGCTGCTGGCCTGGCACATCCCTGCCGCCTACGACGCCACGCTGCGCTACGGCGCGATCCATCAGATCGAACACGCGATGTTCTTCTTCACCGGCCTGGTGTTCTGGTCGCGCGTCATCGACACGGGCCCGCTGCGGCCACGGCTGACCTGGGTGGGACGGATCGCCTACCTGGCGGGCGCGATGTTCGTCGGCTTCGCCCTGTCGCTGACGCTGGTGTTCGCTGCGCAGCCGATCTACGCGCACTACGCGGCGCTCACGTCGAGGCCGGGCGGCATCTCGGCCCTGGCCGACCAGCAGCTCGCGGCGGGGATGATGTGGGTGCCCGGCTCGATCAGCTACACGATCGCGATCTTCATCGCCTTCTACCGCTGGCTGGAGCCCGAGCGCCGCCAGGCTTCCATTCCGGCCCTCCCGAC
Organism: Solirubrobacteraceae bacterium; assembly: GCA_035295205.1. Classification (GTDB taxonomy): domain Bacteria; phylum Actinomycetota; class Thermoleophilia; order Solirubrobacterales; family Solirubrobacteraceae; genus Palsa-465. The sequence continues at coordinate 14,417 of DATGJM010000062.1, forward strand.
CTCATAATCTGCCAAGGAGACGATTAGTCGATGGTCACCGTTGCTGCCAGTTACCTCGCCGGCTCGATCCTCACGCTGCTGATGCCAACAGGCCTGTTCATCATCATCGGGCTCTGGCACCTCGGAGTGGCCAAGCGCCATGCCAGGCACGCCGGTGAGGAGCCGCCGACGGCCGCGATCCTCCCGAACGAGTCGGTTGGCGAGCCGCGGGCACGCCCATAGGCGTGCAGCGGTTACACGCGGACCGCTACCATCACCCCGTTCGGACTAAGAGAAGAATCGAGAAGCACTCCGCCGACCGAAGGGCGGAGCAGAAGGAGAATTGAATATGTCTGACGCCGTGACGCGCGTGTCCGTCGAGATCCAGGGAACCGAGATCTCGTTCGAGACCGGCAAGCTGGCCAAGCAGGCCTCCGGCGCAGTTGTGGTGCGGGCTGGGGACACGATGGTCCTCTGTACCGCCACCGCGGGAAACCTCCGCGACGTTGATTTCCTGCCCCTCACCGTTGACGTCGAGGAGCGCATGTACGCGGCCGGGAAGATCCCCGGCTCGTTCTTCAAGCGTGAGGGCCGGGCGGGCGAAAAGGCCACGCTGACCGCCCGCCTGATCGATCGCCCGATCCGGCCCCTGTTCCCCAAGGGCTGGCGCTACGAGACCCAGCTGGTCGCGCTGCCGGTCTCGGTCGACCACGTCAATCCCTACGACGTACTGGCCATGAACGGCGCCTCCGCGGCGCTGATGCTCTCACACGTCCCGTTCCCCGCCCCCGTGGGCGCAGTTCGCATCGGCAAGATCGACGGGAACTTCGTGATCAACCCGGACGAGGAGCAGCTGGTCGATCAGACCGACCTCGATCTGATCGTGGCCGGCACGGAGGACGCGATCCTGATGGTCGAGGCGGGGGCGAACGAGATCCCCGAGGCCGAGATCCTGGATGCGCTCGACATCGCCCACGAAGCGATCAAGAAGCTCTGCGCTCTGCAGCGCGAGCTGGCCGAGAAGGCCGGTAAGCCCAAGGCCGAGGTCGTGATCCCGCAGGTCGACGTGGACCTCTACGAGCAGATCAAGTCCTCGCACGGGCCCGCGCTCGACGCGGCCACGCAGGTCGAGGACAAGCTCGAGCGCCAGGACGCCACCAAGGCTGTCGAGGAGGAGGTGCTGACCCAGTACTCCGGCGCCCCCGACGCCGACACCTACCCCGAGTACCGCGCCAGGGCCCAGCTGGCCTTCGACAAGCTCGAGAAGACGATCATCCGCGAGCGCATCGCCGTGCACAAGCGGCGGCCTGACGGCCGGGGCACGGAGGAGATCCGCCCGATCTCGATCGAGGTCGGCGTGGCGCCGCGCACACATGGCTCGGCGCTGTTCACCCGCGGGCAGACGCAGGCCCTGAGCGTCGCCGCGCTCGGTACCACCCGCGAGGAGATGCGGCTGGACACGCTCGGGCTCGAGACGGCCAAGCGCTACTTCCACCACTACAACTTCCCGCCCTTCTCGGTCGGGGAGGCGGGCTTCATGCGCGGCCCCAAGCGCCGAGACATCGGTCACGGCGCGCTGGCCGAGCGCGCGCTCGTGCCGATGATCCCGAGCCAGGAGGACTTCCCGTACACGATTCGCGTCGTGTCGGACATCCTCGAGTCGAACGGCTCGAGCTCGATGGCCTCCGTGTGCGGCTCCTCGCTCAGCCTGATGGACGCCGGTGTGCCGATCAAGAGCCCGGTGGCCGGCATCGCCATGGGTCTGATCAAGGAAGGCGATGACTACGTCATCCTCACCGACATCGCGGGCGTCGAGGACCACCTTGGCGACATGGACTTCAAGGTGGCCGGCACCCGCGACGGGATCACCGCGCTGCAGATGGACATCAAGATCACCGGTGTGACCTTCGAGATCATGCGCGATGCGCTCGCGCAGGCCAAGGTGGCCCGCGAGTTCATCCTCGGTGAGATGGCCAAGGTCATCGACGCGCCACGCGCCGAGCTGTCGCGGTATGCCCCGGGAATCTCCTCGGTCAAGATCGATCCCGAGAAGATCGGTCTGCTCATCGGCAAGGGCGGCGAGACGATTCGCGCCCTGCAGGACGAGTTCGAGTCCCAGATCGACGTCAACGACGAGGGCCAGGTGCTGGTCTACGCCGCCAACCGCGAGCTCGGGGACGCCCTGGTCGAGCGCATCCGCTCGATGACCAAGGAGGTCGAGGTCGGCGACGAGTTCACCGGCAAGGTGGTCAAGACGACCACCTTTGGCGCCTTCGTCGAGCTCGCCAAGGGCACGGATGGCCTCCTGCACATCTCGAACGTGGCCCCGGGCCGGCGCATCGAGACGGTCGAGGAGGTCCTGGGCAAGGGCGATGAGCTGAAGGTCCGCGTCGTCGAGGTCGACCGCGAGCGTGGCCGCATCGGGCTGCGCCTCGCCGACGATCCGGAGATCGCGGGCAAGACGGTCGAGGAGCTGGCAGCCGTAGGCAGCGGCGACGCCGGTGGCCGGCGCTCGCGCGAGAACGGCGACCGGGGCCGCGGCGGACGCGATCGCGATCGGGGTCGCGGCGGGCGGGGCGGTGACCGCGGCGACCGCGGCGGTGACCGTGGCGATCGCGGCGACCGCGGGCGGGTGCGCGACCGCGATCCCGAGCGCCCCCACTCCTGACCAGCCGCCGGCGTCGTAACCACTGACACCCCAGTGCCGGCCGAGCACAGAATCACCGTCCTCGACGGTGGCGTACGGGTCGTGACGGAGGCGATGCCCTCCGTCCGGTCCGTGTCGCTGGGCTTCTGGATCGGCGTCGGCTCCCGCGCCGAGTCGGAGGCCGAGGCCGGGCTCTCGCATCTCCTGGAGCACCTGCTGTTCAAGGGCTCTTCGAAGTACGGGTCCCTGGAGATCGACCAGATCTTCGACAGCATGGGGGCGGAGCTCAACGCCGGCACGGGCAAGGAGACCACCTCTGTTTACGCGCGCGTGATCGACGAGCACGTGCCCGACGCGTTCGACGTGATGGCCGACATGGTCTTCCGGCCGGCGCTCGAGGACGTCGATTCCGAGCGGGCGGTGATCCTGGAGGAGATCGCCATGTACGAGGACGACCCCCAGGAGAAGGTCTTCGACGTCCTCGGGTCGGCGATCTTCGGCGAGCATCCGCTCGGGCGGGCGATCATCGGGCGCGCCGAGGTGATCGCCGACACGCCGGTGACGCAGATCGCCGCCTTCCATGCCGGGCGTTACGTCCCGGCCAATGTCGTGATCGCCGCCGCGGGGGCGGTCGAGCACGACGCGATCGTGGCTCTCGCGCGCGAGCGGGTGCCAGGCGGAGGTGATGCGGACGTGCCGTCCGCCGGCGTCGGGCCCGCCGGCCCGGAGGCGCCCGGCGCGCTCGCACCGCGGCGCCGCTTCGAGCGCAAGGACACCGAGCAGTACCACGTGTGCGTCGGCGGGGTCGGGCTCTCCCGCCACGACGATCGCCGCTTTGCGCTGCGCGTGCTGGACACGATCTTCGGCGGCACCTCCTCCTCGCGGCTGTTCCAGGAGGTTCGCGAGCGGCGGGGGCTCGCGTATTCGGTCTACTCGTTCACGAGCGCCTACCGCGACACCGGCCAGGTCGGCCTGTACGTGGGCACACGCGCCGACAACCTCGAGGAGGCCCTCGCCGTGGTCGGCTCCGAGCTCGAGCGAATGCGCCGGAGCTCGGTGTCAGACGAGGAGCTCTCCCGGGCCAAGGAGAATCTGAAGGGCCGGGTCGTGCTCGCGCTCGAGTCCACGGGCGCGCGCATGAACCGGCTCGGCTCCGAGGTACTGGCAGGCGCGCCGATCATGTCGCTGGACGAGCTCGTGGCACGGATCGACGCCGTCACCGCGCAGGAGATCGCCGCCCTCGTCGAGGAGCTGTGGGCGGTCGAGCGCCTCTCCGCGGCGGGGATCGGGCCCGACGAGGCCCGCTTCGAGCAGGCCGTCGGCGCGCTCGAGCCGGCCCTGGCCTCGGGAGCCAGCGGGGCATGATCCGAGTGGCGGTGGCCGGCGCCGCTGGGAGGATGGGACAGACGGTGTGCCGGGCCGTCGAGGCCTCGCCTGACCTCGAGCTGACCGGGCGCGCCGATCCTGCGCTCGAGGTCAGCGTGGCCGACGTGCTCTCGGGGGCCGAGGTGCTGGTCGACTTCACGGTGCCCGACACGGTGTTGGCCAACGCGCGCGAGGCCGTGGCCGCCGGAGTGCACGTGGTCATCGGCACGACCGGCTTCGACATCGATGAGCTGCGCGGCCTCGAGGGGGCGAACGTGTTCGTCGCTCCGAACTTCGCGATCGGCGCGGTCCTGATGATGCAGTTCGCCGCCCAGGCCGCCCGTCACATGCGGGCGGCGGAGATCATCGAGCTCCACCACGACCGCAAGCTCGACGCCCCGAGTGGCACGGCGGCGCGGACCGCACAGCTGATGGCCGCCGCCCGGGACCCGGGCGCGCCCGAGATCCCGATCCATTCGGTGCGCCTCCCGGGCCTCGTCGCCCACCAGGAGGTGATCCTGGGCGACGTCGGCCAGACGCTGACGATCCGCCACGACTCGATCGACCGCGAGTCATTCATGCCCGGGGTGCTGCTGGCGATCCGGAAGGTCGCAGGCCTGGCCCAGTCGCCCACGGTCGGGCTGGAGCACCTGCTCTAGCGCACCGGCGTGATGCTCACGTCGCCCGTGCCGGAGCTGGCGTGAATCCGCCGGGGGGCGTTCGGCTGGGTGCTTATCTGGCTGTCGGACACGTGGCCCACGCCTGACGTGGCATCGACGCTGTAGGCCACGGTTCCGGGAACTTCGAGGTTGATGTCGCCCACCCCGGAGCTGGCGGTCAGGCTCTGGGCGGGCGTGCCCAGCTCGGCGCTGATGTTGCCGGCACCGCTCGAGAGCTTGATCGTCCCGGCTCGCACGTCGGTGGCGCTGATGTCGCCGGCCCCCGAGCTCAGCACGAGGCTCGCCCCTGAGTCGAGCCGCAGCGCTCGCACGTCGCCGGCTCCCGAGCTCGCGACCACCTCGATTCCGGCCGGCACGGTCACGTCGTAGCTCACCGAGCAGTTCGGGGTGAAGCCCCGGCAGGAGGCCGTCACGCGCAGCACGCCGCCGCGCAGGCTGGCCTCGCGCCCGGGACGGAACAGGCCCTCGGTGACGTGCGCGGTCACCGTGACCGCGCGGGCGCCGGGGTCACCAGTCACCGTGACGTTCCCGCTACCGGAGTCGATGTTCAGCGAGCGCACATCCGCGTAGGCCGCGCGCACCGCGAAGCTGTGGCGGGCGGCGACGTCGAGGATCCCGAAGGCGCCGACGAGCACCAGCCCGACGACCACGATGGCGACGACGATGTGAAGGAAGGTGCGCATCAGACCCCCAGGTAGGTGAGGACGGCCAGGACCCGGCGGTGCTGCTGGTCGGTCTGCGGAAGGCCGAGCTTCATGAACACGTTGCGCACGTGCTTCTCGACCGCGCCGCCGGTCACCACCAGACGCTCGGCGATGGCGGCGTTCGTGTGCCCTTCCGCCATCAGCGCCAGCACCTCGCGCTCGCGGGGGGTGAGCTCGTCGAGCAGGTCGCTGCGTCGCCGCCTGCTCAGCAGCTGCGAGACGACCTCGGGGTCGATCGCCGTGCCGCCGGCCCCGACCCGCCTCGCCGCGGACAGGAACTCGCCGACGTCGGCGATCCGGTCCTTCAGCAGGTAGCCGACCCCCTGGCTTCCACCTCCCAGCAGGTCGGTGGCATAGCGCTCCTCCACGTATTGGCTGAGGATCAGGATCGCCACGTCCGGCTGCCGCCGGCGGAGCTCGACGGCGGCCCGCACGCCCTCGTCGGTGAACGTCGGCGGCATGCGCACATCGATCACCGCCAGATCCGCGCGGTGCTCGGCGGCGGCCTCTATCAGCGCCTCGCCGTCCCCGACCTCGGCGACCACCTCGTGCCCGTCGTCGCGCATCAGCGAGGCGATCCCGCCGCGCAGGAGTGCGAGATCCTCGGCGATCACGACCCGCATGGCAGCTCCGCTCGGATCAGGGTGGGTCCGCCGGCCGGGCTGTCCACCGTGAAGGTGCCGTCGAGCGCCTCCACGCGCTGGGCCAGGCCCTCGAGCCCCGAGCCGGGCTTGCGCTCGGCGCCGCCGTGGCCGTCGTCGCGGATCTCGACCCGCAGCCGGTCATCGTCGCGCACGACCTCGATGGCTCCCGCGTTCGCCCCCGCGTGCTTGGCGATGTTCGTCAGCGCCTCGGCGATCACGTAGTAGGCCGCGGTCTCTACCGCATCCGGCGGGCGCTCTGGCAGACGCATCGTGATCTCCATGGGGACCGGGCAGCGCTCCGCGAGGCCCGAGATCGCCGCATCGAGCCCCCGGTCGGTGAGCACCGACGGATGGATGCCGCGGACGAGGTCGCGCAGCTCGGCCATCGCGCGCTTGGACTCCTCGTGGGCTGAGGCAAGCAGTGCCTGGGCCGTGTCCGGATCGCTGTGGATCTTCGCGCGGGCGCGATCGAGCTCCATCGCGATGTAGGCGAGCCGATGCTGGGCGCCGTCGTGCAGGTCGCGCTCGAGCCGGCGCAGGCGCGCGTCGGCGGATTCGACCGCGCCCGCCCGGCTGGCCTCGAGCGCGCTCACGCGCGCCGCCAGCAGTGCCCGCTCGTCGGGCGCGAGCAGGCCGCGCGCGATGCCGATGACGCACCGCGAGAGGACGCGGGTCAGAAGCACGGCGAGCACGCCGACGAGAAGACCGCCGATCACGACGGCGATCAGCACCCCGACACTCGCCCGCCCGAGCAGCGACCGATCGGGTGCCGCGGCCGTCACAGCGGGAGCGACGACGGCCGCCAGGGCCAGCGCCCACAGTGCGATCGATGCGGCGCCGCTGAGCACGCCAACGGGTCCCAGCGCCAGCAGGTAGCCAAGCTCCTTCCAGGTGGCCCGGTCGGTGATCCGGGCGCGCCAGCGGCCCACGAGCGTGGGGCGGGATGGCACGGGCTTAGGCGGGCGGGCGATCGGCGCCCCGAGCACGAGGGCAGCGCGGCCCCGCTCGACGTTGGCCGCCCAGCGCCAGAACAGGAGGGTCAGCGCCAGCAGCGGGATGCCGACGATCACGATCCCGGTGCTCACGCCGGTGGCGATCCCTGCGCCCAGCAGCATGAACCACAGAGCCCCCAGCGGCGCTCCTCCACCGACATACAGAAACTCGCGAAAAGCCCGTTTCACGCCGGCAACGGTAGGCCATCGCTTCGGTGGCGCCCATCCGGCGACCAGGCCAGCCGTCGGTAGGGCTTACCCCACCCTCGGGTTAACCCCACCCCGCCGCGGGGTGCGCGCCCGAGCCGCGACTCACCTGCTGCTCGGCTGGTGTGCGGGCGCCGGCGCTGGGACCTTCTGAGCACACCGACGGGACCACCCGTCACCCCTAAGAACACGTCGACCGGAGGTGCGTGATGTCAGGTGGAAGGCTGGCCATAAGGGCCGGGCGCTGGAGCGCCGCGCATCGCAAGCTCGCGATGCTGCTGTGGCTGGGACTGGTCGTTGGCTCGCTCGTGCTCGGCGGCGCGATCGGCACGCGCCAGCTGGCCAGCGATCAGGGCGGGACGGGAAGCTCAGGGCGGGCCAACCAGGTCCTGCACTCGGCCTTCCCACAGCCCGCACAGGAGGACGTGCTCGTGCAGGCGGTCAGCGGCCGCCATGACCTGCGCCCCGCGGTCGCCGACGTGATCGCCCGCCTGCGAACCGTGCCGCAGGTGGGAGCGGTCCGCTCGCCGTACGCCCACGGCGCACGGGGGCAGATCTCAGGCGACGGGCGCTCGGCGCTCGTGCAGTTCAATATCCGCGGTCCGGCCGACAAGGCGCAGGATCACGTGCAGGGCGCGCAGGCCGCAGTCGCGGCAGCGCAGCGGGAGCACCCCGATCTGCGGATCGCCGAGTTCGGCGCCGCCAGCGCCGACCGGGCGCTGAGCCGAGCCTCACAGAACGACCTGCACCGCGCCGAGACGCTCTCCCTGCCGATCACGCTCCTGATCCTGATCGTGGTGTTCGGGGCCCTGGTCGCCGCGTCTGTCCCCGTGCTGCTGGCGCTCACCGCGGTGGCCGCCGCCCTGGGCCTGGTCGCGATCCCCAGCCACCTGACCGCCTTCGACCCCTCGGCCTCAGCGGTGATGGTGCTGATCGGGATGGCCGTCGGAGTCGACTATGCCTTGTTCTACGTCCGGCGGGAGCGCGAGGAGCGCCGGAGGGGCCGCTCGGCGGAGGAGGCCCTCGAGACGGCGGCGGCGACCGCCGGGCGGGCCGTGCTCGTCTCGGGCACGGCGGTGATGATTGCCATGGCCGGCATGTTCGTGGTCGGCAACGCCACCTTCACCTCCTTCGCGGTGGGGACGATGATCGTCGTGGCGGCGGCCATGATCGGCTCGGTGACCTTCCTGCCCGCCGTGCTCTCCGCGCTCGGTGACCGGATCGACAGGGGGCGCATCCCCGGACTGGCTCGCCTGGCTCCACGCCCGGCACGTGGGCGAGGCTCGCTGAGCGCCGCGATTCTCCGGCCTGTGCTCGCGCGGCCGCGGATGGCAGCCCTCGTGTCAGTCGCCGCCCTCGTGGCGCTCGGAGTGCCCGCGCTCAGCCTGCACACGCTGAATCCCGGCGTGCGCAGCGTCCCCGCCAACCTGCCGGTGATGAAGACCTACCAGCGCATCCAGGCCGCCTTCCCCGGGAGCCCAGGGCCCGCGCTGGTCGTTGTCCAGGCCCGCGACGTGATGGCACCGCCGGTCCGGGATGCGATCGGCTCGCTGGAGGCACGGGCGCTGCGCACCGGCCAGATGTCCGGGCCGATGTCGGTCACGGTCAACCGCGCGCACACGGTTGCGGTGACGCAGATCGCGCTCGCCGGCGACGGCACGGACACGGCCTCCAACCGCGCGCTCGGCACGTTGCGCGGACAGCTGATCCCGTCCACGCTCGGCCGCGTCCCGGGGGTGAAGGTCAACGTGACCGGGGACACCGCGACCTCGTCTGACTTCAGCGCGCTGCTTTCCGCACGCACCCCGCTCGTGTTCGTGTTCGTCCTCGGGCTGGCGTTCGTGTTCCTGCTGCTGAGCTTCGACTCGGTGGTCATCCCGCTCACGGCGATCGTCCTGAACCTGCTGTCGGTGTTCGCGGGCTACGGCGTGATCGAGCTCGTCTTCCAGCACCACTGGGCGGACTCGCTGCTCGGATTCACCTCGATCGGCGGAGTCAGCAACTGGTTGCCGCTGATGATGTTCGTGATCCTGTTCGGCCTCTCGATGGACTACCACGTGCTGATCCTCAGCCGGATCCGCGAGGCCCGCGGGCGCGGCCTGTCCACGCGCGAGGCGGTAGCTCACGGGATCAGCTCGAGCGCCGGAGTGGTGACGAGCGCCGCGGCGGTGATGGTGGCCGTGTTCTCGATCTTCGCCAGCCTCAGCCAGCTCGAGTTCAAGGAGTTCGGCGTCGGCCTGGCGGTGGCGATCCTGATCGACGCCACGGTGATCCGCACGGTGCTGCTCCCGGCCGTGATGACCCTCCTGGGCGAGCGGAACTGGTGGGCGCCTTCGGCGCTCCGGCGCCGGGCGCGGGAGCGAAGCGCCCGTGTGGCACCGCGCCCGGTTCCGGTTGGCGAGTAGGCAAGCTGAAGGCCGGCGCGCACGGGCGAGCTGGGGTCTGCGTGACGGGCCCCCGGCTCGCCCGGCGCCCGGGCCGGGGCTCGCCCTGCCGGGCCGCGGGCTCGCCGTGCGCCGGGCCCGGGCTCGCCGTGCCGCGCCGGGGGCTCGCCTGCGCCCGGCCCCCTCACCCCGCAGTCTGCGGTTAGAGAACCCCGGGAGGGGAAGTAACCGGGGGAGATGCCGGAAAAGGGTGCGCCGCCAAACGTTCACCCCTTGCAGCGCCGTGTGTTCCGCGCGCTCAGCGCGCTGAGCACCCCGCTGCTGGTGGACGACTACCTGGAGATGCTGAACCCGCTGTGGTCGACGCGGGAGCTGCGGGGGCGCGTCGTCGAGGTCAAGCGCGAGACGCCGACCGCGGCCACCGTGCTGATCAAGCCCGGCTACCGCTGGCCGGGCCATCGCCCCGGCCAGTACCTGCGGATCGGGCTCGACATCGACGGCGTGCGGCATTGGCGCGCCTACTCGCTGACGTCCGATCCCTACCGCGAGGACGGACTGATCTCGATCACCGTCAAGAACGTGGACGCCGGCAAGGTCTCGCCCTATCTCGTGTCCCACGCCCAGGCGGGCACGATCGTGGGGCTGGGGGGCGTGGAGGGTGACTTCGTGCTCTCCGAGCCGCCGCCCGAGCACCTGCTGTTCATCAGCGCCGGCAGCGGGATCACTCCGATCATGAGCATGCTCCGTCATCTGGGGCACTACGACGAGCTGGGCGACGCGGTGCTGCTGCACTCGGCCCGCCACACCGACGACGTCATCTTCGGCCCGGAGCTGCGTGAGCTGGCCCGCCGTCACGAGGGCTTCCGGCTGCACGAGCAGCTCACGCGCGAGTACGGCCGGATGGGGCCTGGTGACCTCGAGCGGCTGTGCCCGGACTGGCGCGAGCGCGAAACCTACCTCTCCGGCCCCGGCGACATGCTCGACGCCTTCACCGAGCACTGGGACCGCCACGGCGATACCGAGCGGCTCCACCTCGAGCGCTTCCAGCCCAAGCTCGGCCTCGGCGAGGCGGGCGCGGGGGAGGGCGGGCCGATCAGGTTCCTGAAGTCCGCGGGCGACGCCGAGTCCGACGGTCAGACGCCGATCCTGGTGGCCGGGGAGGAGGCGGGGCTCGAGCTTCCCTACGGCTGTCGCGAGGGCATCTGCCACACCTGCGTGGGCGAGCTGCGCTCCGGCCGGGTGCGCGACCTGCGTAACGGCCAGGTCTACGGCGAGGAGGGGGAGATGGTCCGGACGTGCATCAGCGCTCCGGAAGGCCCGGTCGAGATCGACCTCTGACAATCACCAGTGACAGGAGGACCGCCCATGGCGACAGCCACCACGAACGGCAGGCCCACGACCGAGGCGACGAAAGCCGCGAGCCTCGTCGACGAGAACCCGCTGCACCGGCTCACTCCTGAGCAGATCGAGGCCCTCGGGCGCGAGTTCGACGCCCTGCACGAGGCGGTCAAGGCCGACCTCGGCGATCGCGACGCCCGCTACATCCGCTCGATCATCGCGCTCCAGCGGCGCCTCGCGCTGATCGGCCGGCTCGAGCTGATCGCGTCGCGGTGGCGGCTGCCCTGGCTGCTCGGCGCTTCCACCCTGGGCCTGGCCAAGATCCTCGAGAACATGGAGATCGGCCACAACGTCCTGCACGGCCAGTGGGACTGGATGAACGACCCGGTGATCAACTCTCGGGCCTGGGACTGGGACACCGCCTCGACGGCCGAGGCCTGGCGCCACTCCCACAACTACATCCACCACACCTACACCAACATCCTCGGCAAGGACCGCGATCTCGGCTACGAGATCATGCGCATCGACCCCCACCAGAAGTGGCACCCGGTCTATCTGCTGCAGCCCTTCTACAACATCCTGCTGATGCTGCTGTTCGAGTGGGGCGTGGCTGTGCACGACCTCGATTTCGAGGCGATCCGCAAGGGCGAGAAGGACATGAAGCAGGTGCGCAAGGAGCTCAAGGGGATCGCCGGCAAGGCTCGAACCCAGATCACCAAGGACTACCTCGCGTGGCCGGTGCTGAGCGGACTGGTGATGACAGCGATCGAGGCCGCAGTGCTGAGCGCTCGCACCCGGCGCCCGCAACCCAGCGGGCTTCGACGCATGCTGCCCCGGCGTCGCCGGCGGCGCCGTCTGCTCTCCGAGCTCGTCCAGCGCCGCTCCTTCCGCGAGCCCTTCCGGCGCACCCTGACCGCCGACCTGGCGGCCAACTTCATCCGTAACGTCTGGTCCTACGCGATCATCTTCTGCGGGCACTTCCCGGACCAGACCTACACCTTCACCGTCGAGGAGACGGCGGAGGAGACCCGCGGGGCGTGGTACGTGCGCCAGCTCGTGGGCGCGGCCAACATCGACGGCGGGCCGCTCTTCCACGTGATCAGCGGAAATCTCGGCTATCAGGTCGAGCACCACCTGTTCCCGGACATGCCGAGCACCCGTTACGGCGAGATCGCGCCCAGGGTGCGCGAGATATGCGTGCGCTACGGCCTGCCCTATAACAGCGGCCCGTTCAGCAAGCAGCTCGGAATGGTCCAGCGCACCATCCTGCGCCTGGCCTTCCCCGGCGGCAAGCCGCGCCCCAAGCCGGGCTCTTACGCCGGCCCGCTGGTGCGGGGCAAGGGCGAGCGAGGCCAGGGAGTGACGCCGGCCGTGTGATCCGGGAGTGGCACCCGCGGCGGGATCCACGGCTCCGGCCGGGTACCGTGGAATAATGCCGCGGATGTCCGTCCAGCTCGGCGCAGTCCTGACTGCCATGGTCACCCCGTTCGACGCCCGCGGGCGCATCGACGAGGAGGCGGCGGTCCGGCTCATGCATCATCTGCTCGATCACGGCTCGGACGGCCTCGTGATCTGCGGCACGACAGGCGAAGCATCGGCGCTCGACGACGAGGAGCATCTGAGCATGATCCGCCTGGCCGTGGAGGAGGTCGGCGACCGTGCGCCGATCGTCGCGGGCGTGGGGTCGAACGACACCCGCCATGCGGTCAAGCTCACCGAACGGGCCACGGAGATCGGACCGGCCGCCCTGCTCTCGGTCAACCCTTACTACAACCGCCCGAGCCGCCGCGGGGTCATCCGCCACTTCGAGGAGATCGCGAAGAGCACCGATCTGCCGATCGTCCTCTACAACATCCCACAGCGCACCGGCTCGGACATGCCGAACGACCTCTTGGCCGAGCTCGCCCGGATCGAGAACATCGTGGCGGTCAAGCAGGCAAACCCGGACAACCTTGCCAAGATCGATGGCCTCCGGATCTACGCCGGTAACGACGACCTGTTCGCCAAGGTGCTGGACATGGGTGAGGCGGGCGGGATCCTCGTGGCGAGCCATCTGTTCGGCGAGGAGTTCCAGCGGATGGTCTCCGAGCCCGAGCACCGCCTCGAGCTCGATGCGGCCCTGCACGACGTCTATCGCGATCTCGCCGTGGCGCCGCTGGCATGCAGCGTCAAGGCTGCGCTGCGGATGCTGGGCCTGGAGGTGGGCCGTCCCCGCCTGCCGTACGTCGATCTCGATGAGCGCGAGCTCTCGGTCATCGAGTCGATGCTCGAGCGCCATGGCCTCCTGGCCGGCGCCCACGTGCACGCCCATTGACCAGCACGCTTAGGGTCCTGCCGCTCGGCGGCCTGGGCGAGATCGGCAAGAACATGATGGTCCTGGAATACGAGGACCGGATCGTGGTCGTCGACGTGGGCCTGCGCTTTCCGACCGCCGACATGCTCGGAATCGACCTCGTTCTGCCCGACTTCGGCTACCTGCGCGAGCGGGCGTCCGACATCGAGGCGATCGTGGTGACCCACGGCCACGAGGACCATCTGGGCGCGCTGCCCTGGATCCTGCGCGAGCTCGACGAGTGGCCGCCGATCTACGGGGGACGGCTGACGGTGGCGATGGCCCGCTCCAAGCTCGACGAGCACCGCCTGCGCGACGTCCCTATCACCGATGTGCTTCCGGGCGAGCAGCTCGAGCTCGGGCCGTTCACAGTGGAGCTCGTGCACATGACCCACTCGATCCCCGACTCGTGCGCGGTGGCCGTGACCACCGAGCTCGGGACCGTCCTCGCGACCGGCGACTACAAGTTCGACCAGACCCCCGTGGACGGGCTTCCCGCCGATATCTCCCGTCTGGCCGAGCTCGGGCGCCAGGGAATCCTGCTGCTCTGCGGCGACTCGACGAACGCCGACCGTCCCGGCTTCTCGCCCTCGGAGCGCGACGTCGGTCCAAAGCTCGAGGAAGTGTTCGCGCGCGCCCCGGGGCGGATCATCGTCACCAGCTTCGCCTCGAACATCCACCGTGTTCAGCAGGTCATCGATGCCGCCGCGACGCTGGGCCGGAAGGTGGCCCTCGTCGGCCGCTCGATGCGCAAGAACGTCAACATCGGGCGCTCGCTCGGCCACATCGAGGTCCCGGAGGGCATCCTGATCCAGCCCCAGGAGGTCGAGGACTGGCCGGACCACAAGGTCGTCGTGATCTCGACCGGCTCCCAGGGCGAGCCACTCTCGGCGCTCCGGCGCATGGCCTACAACGACCACCGCATGATCAAGCTCCACACCGGCGACACGGTCGTGTTCTCGGCCACCCCGATTCCGGGCAACGAGCGCGCGGTCAACGAGACCGTGGACCGGCTCTACCACATCGGCTGCGACGTGATCACCCCTCGCGAGGCTCCGATCCACGCCTCCGGCCATGGCTACGCCGAAGAGCTCAAGCTGATGCTGAACCTGCTCAAGCCCCGCTACGTGCTGCCGGTCCACGGCGATCACAAGCGCATCCAGCTCCACGGGCAGCTCGCCGACGCCGTCGGGATCCACCCCGACGACGTGTTCGCGGGCGAGAACGGCCTCGTGCTCGAGATCGACTCGGGTGGCGCCAGGTTCGGCGAGCGCGAGCAGGCGGGCATGATCTTCGTGGATGGCGTCGACATCGGCGATCCATCTGACGTGGCCCTGCGCGACCGGCGCATGCTCTCCGCGGACGGGATCTTCATCGTCGTCGCCACGGTGTCCGAGCAGACCGGGGAGTCAGTCGTCCCGCCCGAGGTGATCTTCCGGGGCGTGCCGTTCATCGAGCAGGCGGACGGCCTCGTCGATGAGATCCGCAGCGAGGTGGAACGTTCGCTGCAGGCGGCCGCCCAGGACGGCGTGCGCGAGATCGACCTGCTCCAGCAGGGTCTCCACGACGACCTGGCGGCGTTCGTCTACGAGCGCCTGCGCCGGCGGCCGATGGTGTTGCCGGTGGTGGTCGAGGTCTGACCGCGCCGGGAGCGCCCCTGGCCCCGTCCTCCGTTCCGCTCGCTGGCGCCGTTCTGGAAGGCGGCGACTGGACGCTCGGGAATCGATATCTCGAACCGTGTGCCCTGGCCATCGCGCGGTCGAGCGAGGAGCACCGTCCCGCCGTGGGACTCCGCCACCGCCCGCACGATCGCCAGGCCGAGGCCCGATCCCCGTCCGCCGTCGCCGGCGCCGCGCACGAACCGGTCGAAGACGCGCCGCTCGATCGCCGGGTCGATGCCCGGCCCGTCATCCTCCACCACGATCTTCGCCGCCGCTCCGTCGCCGGTCACGGTGGCGCTGATCCGGGTTCCGGGGGGCGTGTGCTGGACCGCGTTCTCGAGCAGGTTCAGGACCATCCGGTGAAGGTCGTCGCGCACGCCCGGCACGACCGCGGACTCGACCGAGATCGAGAGGTCGTGCTCGTCGGCCAGCGGGCCGAGCTCGGCCGCCGCCTCGGTCACCACCTCGGCGAGATCGGTGGGGCGCTGCGGTGGCGCGCGGTTGGCGTCGGCCCGCGCCAGCAGCAGGAGATCGCCGACCAGGCGGCGCATCCGCCGGGTGGCGCGCAGGGCGGCATGAGCTGAATCGGCCTGCTCGCCGTCGAGCTCCTCCGCCAGCAGCTCGAGGTTGGCCAGCACGCTGGTCAGCGGGGTGCGCAGCTCGTGCGAGGCGTCGGCGACGAACTCGCGCTGGCGGTCGAGCATCGCCTGGGTCTGGCTGCGGGCGTCGCCGAGCGCGGCCAGCATGTTCTCGAGCGTCCGGGCGAGCTCGGCCACCTCGTCGTCGGCCTCCGGGTGGGGGAGCCTGCGGCTCGGATCGCGCGTGCGCTCGACCGCGCGTGCTGCCTTGGTGAGCTCGACCACCGGCCGCATCGCGCGTTGCGCTGTGGCCAGTCCGGCCAGCAGCGCGAGCACGGTTCCGCCAAGCACGCCCAGGACGAGGAAGAACTGGACCCGCGCGACCGTGCGCTCGATGTCGGAGAGCGGGCGGGCGTAGATCATCAGCGCCTCGCCGCCCAGCTTCGGGGTATGGACGGTCTTCAGCTTCGGGCCGACCGCCCGCGTGACGATCAGGTGCAGGGGACGGGCTTCGACCCTGTAGCCGAACTGCTGGTAGGACGGTTTGTCGAGGTCCGGAACCGTGAAGTTCGGCGTCCCGGACAGCTCCGCAGTAGGTATGCCCTTGAGCTTCAGCTTCCTTCGCTGCAGGTCCTGCGTGCACATCAGCCCCTGGGCGTAGAAGATCCGGATCTGGGCGTGCTCGGCGCTGGCGTAATCGCTGAGGCTCACCGGCGCGTGGTCGCAGTCCAGGATCAGACCGCTCAGCAGGTGCAGGTGGTTGTTCAGCTGGCTGGCCAGCTGATCGCCGGCAGTCCGTACCTGGTTGTCGAACTGGCCACGCAGCTCACGAGCTGTCAGCACGCCCACGATGACCGCGAACGAGGCCAGGATGACGCAGGTCAGCGCCGCTGAGCCGCCGGCCAGGCGCCAGCGGATCGGCACCGACCTATACGCGGAGGACGTAGCCCGCGCCGCGGATCGTATGAAGGAGGCGAGCTTCGCCACCGGCTTCCAGCTTGCGTCGGAGGTTGGATACGAAGACTTCGATCGTATTGGTCATCGAGAACGGGTCATAGCCCCACACCTCGTCCAGCAGGCGCTGGCGCGAGATCACGATCCGCTCGTTGCGCATCAGGTACTCGAGCAGCTCGAACTCGCGCTGGGTGAGGTCGATCGGGCGCCCACCGCGGATCACCTCGTGGGTGTCCGGGTTCAGCTTCAGATCGGCGACGGTCAGGATGGCCTGGCCGCGGGGAGGGCGCCGGCGCAGCAGCGCGCGCATGCGCGCCAGCAGCTCCTGACGCTCGAAGGGCTTTACCAGGTAGTCGTCGGCCCCGGAGTCGAGGCCCTCGACTCGGGACTCGAGCGCGTCCCGGGCGGTGAGCACCAGGATCGGCACGTCGTCTGACTTGCGCAGGGTCCTGGCCACCTCGATGCCGTCCAGGCGCGGGAGGCCGAGGTCGAGGATCACCAGGTCGGGCAGGAAGGCATGGGCCTGGTCGAGCGCCGCGACCCCGTCACCGGCCAACCGCACGTCATAGCCCTCCATTCGCAGCGAGCGCTGCAGGACCTGCGCGATCGAGTCATCGTCCTCCACCACCAGGACACGCGGCGGACGTTCATAGTCGCTGCTCATCGCGGGATTCATGGTACGGCGTCTCGCCGGGCAGGAACCGCGGCGGCGGTGTCGAAGCCTTCGCTTCGGAGATGGCCGCCGCCCGCAGACGAAGAGCTTCACCCGCGCGCGCGAAGCGCTCGCTGCTGGGCAGCCGCCCGAGCCTTCCCGCGCTCGATCTCCAGCCCCACCACGTGGACATCCTCGCGCTGGCGCTCGTCGCGATCGGCGTGTTCCTCTCCGGAGTGGCTTATCTGGGGTGGGAGGGCGGCACGCTCGGGGGCGGCGCGGTGACGGCGTTCAGGTTCGTGCTCGGCGCGCTCGGCTACGCGATCCCCGTCGTGCTGATCGCGGCGGGGGGCCTGGTCCTGGCCAGGGAGCTGCGCCCACCCGGACGTCCCCTGCGGGCCGGTGGTATCTGCCTGACCGCCGGGCTGACGCTCGCACTGGCCGCCGGCACGCTGGGGATCGGCCCGGGACGCACGCCGAGCGGACAGTTCTGGCTGGCGCGGATGTTCGAGCAGCGCGGCGGGATCCTGGGCCAGGCGGAGCTCTGGGCGGCCGGGCATCTGCTTCAGCTCGCCGGCGCCGACATCCTGGCCGTGTTCCTGCTCGTGGCCGCGGCGATCCTGCTCACCGGCGCGACGCTCGCCGGAGTGATTCGCGCGGGCCACTCACACGCCCAGCGCACCAGCCGCGTGATCCGGCGCTCGACCGGGGAGCTGGCCACAGCCGTGCGCCGGCCCGGCCCATCTCCCGAGCGCACGGCTCCGCCCCCGGAGTATTTCGAGGAGCTCGAGCCGCTCGATGAGCCCCCGGAGCTGGTCGTGCCCGACGAGGACACGACCGAGATGATCGTGCGGGCGACGCACGTGGAGGCCCCGCCGGCGCCCGAGAACGTGCTCGAGGACGAGTTCGAGGCCGACAGCGAGCCCGCCTCGATCGATCCTCCGCCCGAGCCTGTGAGCGAGGAGGATCTCACTCCCCAGGGCCGCTACCGCGCCTCGATCACCGACGACCCGGACTTCGTCTGGCGGGTGCCTTCGGCCCGGGTGCTCGTGCGCTCCACCGGTGAGGCCGCCAAGCCCGACACGGCCGGGCAGGAGGTGGTCGCCCGGACCCTCGTGGAGTCGCTGGGGCACTTCGGCATCGAGGCGCGGGTGATCGGGCGCGTGACCGGTCCTCACATCACGCGCTACGAGCTGCGGCTGGCGCCCGGTACGAAGGTCTCCAAGGTGGCACAGCTGAAGGACGACCTCGCCTACTCGCTGGCCGCGACCGACATCCGCATCCTTGCCCCGATCCCAGGCAAGCAGGCCGTGGGCGTGGAGGTTCCCAACGCGCGGCGGCGGATCGTGCATCTCGGCGACGTCTTCCAGGAGCCGCCTGCGGACTGGTCGCCACTGACGGTCTGGCTGGGCAAGGACATCGCGGGACGGGCGATCGGGGCTGACCTCGCGAAGATGCCGCATCTGCTCGTGGCCGGGACGACCGGAGCCGGGAAGTCGGCGTGCGTCAACGCGATGCTCTCCTCGATCCTGCTGAGGGCGACACCGCACGACGTTCGCGTGGTGCTCGTGGACCCCAAGCAGGTCGAGCTCAACCACTACGAGTCGATTCCGCACCTGCTCACCCCGGTGATCACGAGCCCGCGCATGGCGGCCAATGCCCTGCAGAACCTGGTGCGTGAGATGGAGCAGCGCTACGGGATCATGTCGCTGGCCCGCACGCGCTCGCTGCCCGAGCTGAACCGGGCGCGCGAGCGTCGGAACGAGCCCCCGCTGCCCTACATCCTCTGCGTGATCGACGAGCTGGCCGACCTGATGATGGTCGCGCCGGCGGATGTCGAGGACTCGATCATCCGTCTGGCTCAGAAGGCGCGAGCGGTCGGAATTCACCTGGTCCTCGCCACGCAGTCCCCGCGCGTGGACGTGATCACGGGAATGATCAAGGCGAATGTGCCGAGCCGGATCGCGTTCGCGGTCTCGTCACAGACCGACTCACGGGTGATCCTCGACCAGAACGGGGCGGAGGCGCTGCTCGGCCAGGGGGACATGCTGTTCTCGCCCGTGGGCTCGAGCAAGCTCCAGCGCATCCAGGGGGCGTACATCGACGAGGAGCAGATCGCCGAGATCACGGACGCCTGGCGCCGCCAGGGAGAGCCGGAGTTCCACGCCGAGCTGCTCGAGGAGGTTGAGGGTTCGGATGGCGCGGGCGGTTCCGATGAGGATGGCTTCGACCCCGACGAGGATCCGCTGCTCGAGGAGGCGATCTCGCTCGTGGCCCAGATGGGCACGGCCTCGACCTCGATGCTCCAGCGCCGGCTGCGGCTGGGGTACACGCGGGCGGGGCGGTTGATCGACATGCTCGAGCGCCGGGGGATCATCTCCGGCTACGAGGGCTCAAAGCCCCGCCAGGTGCTGATCGGCGAGGCCGACGTGCCCCGCATCCTGGCCCACCTGGCCGAGGCCGGCCCGGGCGGCGCACCGGCTCCGGTCGCCGCGGATCCGTACCTAGACTGACCTCGTGCCGCACGTGGACATCGATGCCGGCCGGCTGTACTACGAGCAGCACGGCCAGGGCGACCCGCTTCTGTGCGTCCAGGGCCTTGCCCTCGATGTCTCGGGGTGGCGAGCCCAGATCCCGGCGTGGTCGGCGCAGCACCAGCTCACGATCTTCGACAACCGCGACACCGGGCGCTCGTTCTACGCCACCGAGCCCTACGACATGCGCGCGCTGGCGGCCGACGCCTTGGCGCTCGCCGACCGGCTCGGGCTCGAGCGCTTTCACCTGCTCGGCTACTCGATGGGAGGCGGGATCGCCCAGGAGATGGTGCTGGCCCAGCCCGAGCGCGTACGCAGCCTCACGCTGGTGGCGAGCTACGCCGGAAATGGCCGCTGGGGGCGGACCCGCAACCACCTGGCGGTGAAGGCCTCGGCCCACCAGAGCGACACGCAGCTCGCGCTCGAGCTGATGTGGCTCACGCTGTCCGAGCAGACCTTCGAGCAGATGGGGAGCGAGATCGAGGCGATGGCCCGGATCGTGCTCTCCTACCCGCATCGCCAGCGCCGCGAGGGGTACGAACGCCAGCTACTCGCCGATGCCGGGCATGAGACCCGTGACCGGCTCGGCGCGCTGACCATGCCGGTGCATGTGATCGCGGCGGAGCGGGACATGTTCGTGCCGATCTGGAAAGCGCACGAGCTCGCGGAGCTGATCCCGGGCGCTCGCCTATCCGTCGTCGCCGGTGCAGCCCATGCTGTGGGGCTCGAACGGACGGCGGAATACAACGCGCTCGTGCTCGGCTTCCTGCGCGAGGCGAGCGCCGCCGAGAGCACCGGCTCGCGAACGGGCGCTAGATAGCCTTCGAGGCGCGATGGCAGACATCGGCACGAGCCTGCGCGAGGCGCGCATGCGCGCCCGGATCGACATCACCGAGGTCGAGAGCGCGACGAAGATCCGCGCCCGCTACCTGCGCGCGATCGAGAACGAGGAATGGGACGCGCTTCCCGGCCCGGTGTACGTCAAGAGCTTCCTCCGCACCTACGCCGACTACCTGGGACTGGACAGCCGCCTGCTGGTGGACGAATTCAAGCGCCGCTACGAGCGTCCAGGCGAGTACGAGCCCCGCTCCGTCGCGGCGCTGCACCGAGAGCGCGAGCGCGCGGCGCGCGGGCCGCTCGTGCCGTCGTGGCTGGTGATCGCGGTGGTGCTTGTGGGAGTCGTGGTCGCCCTGTACATCGTCGGCACGCTGGGCGGCAAGAAGGCCAAGGCGCCCCCGACAACCGCGACGCATCCTCCGGTGACCCACCGGGTGACACGCCATTCCAAGCCTCATCGTCATCGGGTGGTCGCTCGCGCGGTGACCCTGCAGCTCGTCCCGACCGCCCAGGTCTACGTCTGCCTGGTCGACGGGCGCGGGAAGAAGCTGATCCCGGGGCAGATCTTCACCGCCGGCCAGTCGATCCCCGTCGAGACCGCGAGCAAGCTGCTGCTGACCCTGGGCAACAACGGCGTGACGATGAAGGTCAACGGCAAGTCCGTGAGCGTCCCCGCTTCGTCGACGTCGATCGGCTACCGCCTGACGCCGACCGGGATGACGCCGCTCCCGCCCGCCCAGCAGCCCACCTGCGCATGAGCGCCCGTCCGCGCGCCGGCATCCTGATCACCGGTACCGAGGTTCTCACGGGGATCATCTCCGACCGGAATGGCCCCTGGCTGTCCGAGCGGCTTCGCGAGGTTGGAGTGGACGCCGCGAGCATCCAGATCGTCGGAGACCGGGGGGATGACCTCCTGGCGGCGCTGGAGTTCATGGAGCGCTCCGGGATGCGGCTGATCGTGACCAGCGGCGGCCTCGGGCCGACGGCCGACGACCTGACAGCTGAGGTCGTCGGGCGCTTCGCCGGGAGGGAGATGGTGCTCGACGACGAGCTCGAGGAGCGGATCGCGGAGATCCTGCGCCCGCTCTCCTCGCGCTGGGCGGGTCTCGATCCCGAGGCGATCCGGGCGTCTAACCGCAAGCAGGCCGTGATCCCGTCGGGCTCTGTCGTACTCGGTCCGATCGGTACCGCTCCCGGGCTGGTCGTCCCGCCGGCGCGCGAGGGCGCCCCGACCGTGATCGTCCTGCCGGGTCCGCCGCGCGAGCTTCAGCCGATGTGGGCGATGGCAGTGGACACGGATGTGTTTCGCTCGGTTGTCGCCGGAGCGCCCGAGTATCGGCGGAGGCTGGCCCGGCTGTACGGGATCCCCGAGTCGGAGATCGCAGCCACGCTGCGGGCGGCCTCCGACGATGGCGTCGACCTGTCGGCGCTCGAGATCACGACCTGCCTGCGGCGGGGGGAGATCGAGGTCTCGACCCGCTACGAGCCCTCGGCGCAGGACGCGTACGACAAGTTCGTCGAGTTCATGGCGGCTCGCCACGGGGCGGTCCTGTTCTCGCCGGACGGCCGGACCGTGGACGAGCAGGTGGCGGAGCTGCTGGCCGGCCGGTCGGTGGCCGTCTGCGAGTCGTGCACGGGCGGGCTCCTGGCCGGAAGGCTGACCGAGCGGGCGGGATCGTCCGAGTACTTCGCCGGCGGGGTGGTGGCGTACTCGAATGCGTCGAAGGTGGCGCTGGCGGGCGTCCCGGAGTCGGTGCTCGAGCGATTCGGGGCGGTGTCTGAGGAGGTGGCCGAGGCGCTGGCCCGCGGGGCGGTCGAGCGATTCTCGGCCGACTTCGGGATCGGGGTGACCGGAGTCGCCGGCCCGGGGGGAGGATCCGCGGAGAAGCCTGTCGGGACGGTCTGCTTCTCGGTCGTGGGACGTGAACCGAGTGCGGGGGTCTTGACTCGTCGCCTGCAGCTGCCGGGAGGACGCACCGACATTCGGGAGCGCTCGACCACGGTGGCCATGCACATGCTGCGGCGGGTGCTGGTGGGCGGTGACTGACGGCGGGCGGCCGGGGCGGGAGCCTCGGCGGCCGGGCTCGGAGTCCCGGCGGTCGGGCTCGGAGGCCCGACGCGAGCCCCGGGCCCGGCTGTTCGTGGCCCTCGAGTTGCCGGCCCCGGTCCGGGAGGCGCTGGCGAGCTGGCGGGAACCGGTGCTGGCCGCGGCGTCGGATGCCCTGCGGCCGCTGGCCGATGAGGGTCTGCACGTGACGCTCTGCTTCCTGGGTGGCCAGCCCGCGGATCAGGTCCACGCCGTGCTCGCGGCGGTGTTGGCCGCCGTTTCCGGTCTGCCCGCGGCGCCGCTGCGGCTCGGAGACGGCCTCTGGCTGCCTCGCCGCGGCCCCAAGGTGCTGGCCGTCGGGCTCGCCGATCCAGCCGGCGTCCTGTCCGCGGTGCAGGCCCAGCTGTCGGATGCGCTCGCTTCGGGCGGCTGGTACCGGCCCGAGCGTCGTCCGTATCTGCCCCACGTGACGGTCGCCCGGGTGCGGCACGGAGCACGGGTGCGGGCCGAGCCGCTTGCGGCGCCTGCGGCTCTGGAGTTCACCGGCTCGCGGGTCACGCTGTTCCGCTCGCACCTGTCGCCGTCGGGTGCGCGCTATGAGCCGCTCGGCAGCGTCGAGCTCTCGGTCTGACGAGCCGCTGGCTGCGCTCGGGCGGGCGAGCAACTGCGGTTGGGCTGGGGCTGGGCAGCTGGGCGGGGCTGGGCGGCCGCGCGGGGCTGGGCAGCTGCGCGGGGCTTGGCACCCGCGCGGGGCTTGGCAGCTGCGCGGGGCCTGGCGGCCTGATGCGACCGCGGTCAGACGCGACCACCCCTCCCACTGGCGCGGGGGGTGCGCGCGGTTTCCCGCGCTATGCGCGGACAGACGCGGCGACCCCACCGTGGCTGACAGGGGTCGCCGCGTTTAGCCGCGGTTTCTCGCGTCACGCCCGCCGGGAGCCCGGCCGGACAGGCCAGCCCGACGGCCACACGCGCCGCCGCCCACACGCGCCGCCGCCCACACGCGCCGACCCCCATACGCGCCGACCCCCCCTATCACGGGCGGGGTGGCCGCGCCTTTGTTCGTCTCGCGCACATAGACCCGCCGACCCTGCCCGGTAGCCAGGGGTGCGCGCGTCTGTGTTCGTGGGCCCCCGCGATCCGGCCTCATGTCATGCCGATGGCGGCGCCCGCCCGCCCCGACCCGCCCGGCCACGCGGCTCAGAACAACACTGCCCGGTGCGGGAACGGCCGAAGGTAGCCCTCCCGCTCCTGCACCGGGAAGGCGGGAATCTCGAAGCTCCCCTGCCATTGCCCAGCCAGCGGCTCCACGGCCGGCGTGGCGACAGCTCCTTCGAGCGCGACGAAGGCCTCGCCCAGCCGCTCCCATTCGCTCTGCACCGGCACGAGCCGCTCGAGCTCGCGATCGAGGCGCTCGCGCGTGCGCCGCGACTGCTCCTCGAGCGTGAGCATGATCGCCCGCAGCCCCTGCTCCACGAACATCTCGCGCTCGTCGTAGAGCCGCTGGACGCGCGCCTCGGCGCGGGCCAGGGTGCGCGCCCGGCGGCGCTCTCTCAGACGAGAGCCGGGACGATCGGTCTCGAGCCGGGCGACCTCGGCCCGCAGCGTCTGCTCCCGACGCAGAAGGTCGGTCGCCCGGTCGCGGAAGTCGGCGATCTGCCGTTCGATGCTGCCGACGGGGTCGCTGCGGCGAGATTTGCGCATGGCTGCATCTTGGGATTTCTCGCCCGCGGCCCCGACACCTGCTTGCCCTGCCGCGCAGCCCGCATCCAGGCTCCCAGCCCGCATCCAGGCTCCCCAGCCCGCATCGAGAATCCGCGCCACGCCCCGCCTCCACAGGATTGGAACGAATTCGAAACAGATTTGTTGCAACCGTGTCTTGTTTCGTTGCAGGCCTGGGCTCTAGCTTGCGGTTCCGTCCGCCCCCCGCCTTACCGTTGCCATCCAAAGCGCATGAACCAAGGAGCCGAAGCTAGATGAGCGAGCAGACCAACGGCGCCCAAGCCGACAACAAGATGGACGCCAAGCGTCAAGCTGCCCTGCAGGGCGCGCTGACTCAGATCGAGCGGCAGTTCGGCAAGGGCACCGTCATGCGCATGGGTGACCCAGGTGCGCGTGTGGCCGTCGACGCGATCCCGACCGGCGCGCTGTCGCTCGACATCGCCTTGGGCATCGGTGGCGTTCCCCGGGGCCGCATCGTCGAGATCTTCGGCCCGGAGTCCTCCGGTAAGACGACGCTCGTCTACCACGTCATCGCCGAGGCGCAGAAGCTCGGCGGCGTGTGCGCGTTCGTGGACGCCGAGCACGCCATGGACCCGCTGTATGCGCAGAGGATCGGCGTTGACATCGATGAGCTGCTGGTCTCCCAGCCCGACTACGGCGAGCAGGCGCTCGAGATCGTGGACATGCTGATCCGCTCCGGCGCGGTCGACGTGATCGCGGTCGACTCCGTGGCCGCGCTCACCCCGCGGGCGGAGCTCGAGGGCCAGATGGGCGACCAGTCGGTCGGCGTTCAGGCCCGGATGATGTCCCAGGCCATGCGCAAGCTGGCCGGCAACCTGAACCGCACGCAGACGCTGTGCGTGTTCACCAACCAGATACGCGAGAAGGTCGGAGTGATGTTCGGCTCGCCCGAGACCCAGCCGGGTGGGCGCGCGCTGAAGTTCTATGCCTCGCAGCGGCTGGACATCCGGCGCATCGAGACGCTTAAGGACGGCACCGAGGCGGTCGGCAACCGCGTCCGGGTCAAGGTGGTCAAGAACAAGGTGGCCGCCCCCTTCAAGCAGGCCGAGTTCGATATCGAGTTCGGCAGGGGCATCTCGACCTCGGGTTGCCTGCTGGACTATGGGATCGAGCACAACATCGTCACCAAGTCGGGCTCGTTCTTCTCCTACGGGGAGGAGCGGCTCGGCCAGGGTCGGGGTAACGCCAAGGCTTTCCTGGATGAGCATCTCGAGATCGCCAAGGAGATCGAGGCGAAGGTCTATGAGGTGCTCGGGGTAGGACGCGACCTCGTGAAGGCGATCGAGCCTCGTGAGGAGCAGGCGCTCGAGTCGGTCGAGCCCGTGGAGCCCATGGTCGCGGCTTGAGTGCAGAGAGGCGACGATCCAAGCGCGTCAGACGGCCATGGATCACGCCGAGCGTGCGCTCGCGCTGGCCTACCGCTACGTCGGACGGCGCGAGCGCACCATCGAGGAGCTGCGGAGCCATCTCGCGGCCAGGGACGTCGAGCCGAACCTGATCGTGGACACGGTCGCGACGCTCGTCGAGCAGGGCTTGCTCGACGATGCCCGCTTCGCTCGCCTGTTCGTCGAGGACAAGCGTGCGCTGGAGGACTGGGGTAGCGAGCGCATTGCTCGCACGCTGCGCGAGCGGGGTGTCGAGCGCGAGCTCGTCGAGGCGGCGCTGGCAGAAGGTGGCGCCCATGGGAACGAGCTCGAGCGGGCGCTCGGGCTCCTTCGCCGCCGCTGTTCGCAGCCGCCGGTCGAGCACCGCGAGCGCGAGCGCGCGCTGGGCATCCTGCTGCGCAAGGGTTTCGAGACCGATCTCGCGCTCGAAGCGCTCCGCGCGTACGGGCGCGATCCCCGGGCCGTCGGCCACGGCTGACGACGCCGCTCTGGCTGAGCCCTCCCAGGTTTGCGAAGGCGGCCCCTCGGTACTACGATGCGGGCAGCGAACGAACGGCCCGCGGGCCGCGAAATACGAGCAAATCATGGACATCTTGGATTCTGGACACAGCAGATGCGGCCGCCGACAAGCAGCCGCTGGAACTGTCGTAGGCG
Source organism: Solirubrobacteraceae bacterium (assembly GCA_035295205.1). Lineage (GTDB taxonomy): Bacteria > Actinomycetota > Thermoleophilia > Solirubrobacterales > Solirubrobacteraceae > Palsa-465. The sequence goes on from DATGJM010000062.1 coordinate 40,731, forward strand.
CTTGGAGGCCAAGCCGGTTAGCCGTGAGCTCCAGCTAGCTCACGCACACCGGTAGAAGAATTCGCGCCGCTCGCACGGTCGCTCGGTCGCTCCCGAAAACTTCAAGCTGTGAAGGACGCCCGGATTCCGATCCGGGCTCATGAGAGGAACGACCATGGAAATCATCGGTGCCGCAGCGCTGATCGCGGTCGGGATCGTTGTGGCGGCGGTGCTCTATGGGCGCACCCACGCCACGCACCATGCCGCTGCCGGCGCTCCCGCCGTGCGCGAGGTGGCCGCCGAACTCGCGGCCGGAGAGCGCAACGCCGAGGTCGCGCTGCGCGAGGCCGAGCTCGCCCGCCGCGAGGCGGAGCTTGCGCGCCGCGAGGCCGAGCTCGAGGGCGACCGGCAGGGGCTTGCCGAGGGCAGATCCCGGCTCGAGGCAGAGCTCGAGCGGATCTCGGGCATGTCGGCCGCCAAGGCCAAGCAGCTGCTGGTCAAGGAGGTCGAGGAACAGGCACGCCACGACGCCGCCAAGCGCCTGCGCCAGATCGAGGAGGAGACCAAGCGCGAGGCGGACCGGCGGGTGCGCAACATCCTCTCCGTGTGCATGCAGCGGCTCGCCGCCGGGCACGCCGCCGAGACCACCGTGTCCGTCGTGCAGCTCTCGGCCGACGACATGAAGGGCCGGATCATCGGCCGGGAGGGCCGGAACATCCGGGCCCTCGAGAACCTCACCGGCGTCGACTTCATCATCGATGACACCCCCGGCGCGGTCGTGCTCTCGGGCTTCGACGGCGTGCGCCGCGAGATCGCGCGCCTGACGCTCGAGAAGCTGCTCGAGGATGGCCGCATCCATCCCGCCCGGATCGAGGAGATGTACTACCAGGCCAAATCAGAGCTGGAGAGCCACATCGTGGAGCTCGGCGAGCAGGCGGTGCTTGACGCCCGCGTTCAGGGACTGAACCCGGAGCTGGTGAAGCTGCTCGGGCGGCTGAAGTTCCGCACTAGCTATGGCCAGAACGTGCTCTCGCACTCGATCGAGGTCGCCAACCTGGCCGCGATGATGGCCGAGGAGCTGGGCGCCAGCGCCAAGACCGCCCGCCGGGCGGCGCTGCTGCACGACATCGGCAAGGCTGTGACCCACGAGATCGAAGGCCCGCACGCCCTGGTCGGCGGCGAGCTGGCGCGCAAGTACGGCGAGGGGGAGGCCGTGGCGCACGCGATGGAGGCCCACCACAACGAGGTCGAGCCGCAGACCATCGAGGCCGTGATCGTCCAAGCCGCCGATGCCCTCTCGGGCGCCCGCCCCGGGGCTCGCGGCGAATCCCTCGAGCAGTACGTCAAGCGCCTGCGCGACCTCGAGCAGATCGCCACTCGGCACAAGGGCGTCGACAAGGTCTACGCCATGCAGGCCGGCCGCGAGATCCGCGTGATGGTCGCTCCGGGCGCTATCGACGACGACGCGGCCACGCTGCTGTCCTACGAGATCGCGCGTGAGATCGAGAAGGAGCTCGAGTACCCCGGCCAGATCAAGGTGACGGTGATCCGGGAGTCCCGAGCGGTCGAGTACGCGCGCTAGCCGGGAACCGGCGCACGGGCGCACTCGAGCCGGTATACAGACGTAGTGCGGGCCGCCTTGGCAGGAGGTCGGCGGTTCCGGCCCGCGGACCGCCGAGAAAAGGACCCTTGATGCGCATCGATATCGCTCGGGGGGGCCGCCGTCTGCGGGGTCGGCTGATCGCCGCGCCCGTGCTCGCCGTGCTCGCGCTCGCGTTCGGCGCCGCACCGGCCAGTGCGGCGCTGAGCTCCCACGGCCAGACGCTGCACCTCTCGCCCTTCCAGACAAACAAGAGCACCAACTGGTTCGGCTATAACCAGGGCACGCTCGAGCAGGGCGGCAAGCTCTTCAACTCGATCAGCGGCTACTGGACGGTGCCCACCGCGACCCAGCACACGGCCGGCCAGTCCGAGGCGTCCTCGGACTGGATCGGAATCGGCGGCGGCTGTGTCGACGCCGGCTGCACCGTCACCGACAGCACCCTCATCCAGACCGGAACAGAGCAGGACGTGAGCTCGACGGGCGCTGCCTCGTACTCGGCTTGGTGGGAGATCATCCCGGCGCCGTCGCTGACGATCAACATGACCGTGCACCCGGGCGACCGGATGTTCGCCTCCGTGGCCGAGATCGTTCCTGACAGTGACCTGTGGAAGATCACCCTGAAGGACGTGACCCGTAACGAGACCTTCACGCAGACGGTCCCGTATCCCTCCACCCACCTCAGCGCCGAGTGGATCGAGGAGACCCCGCTGCTGCTGAGCACGAGCCCGGGCCTGGCGTCACTTCCCAACCTCACCAACCCGGACTTCGATCTGGCGAGCATCAACGGCGCCGCGCCGCATCTGAAGTCCACCGAGGAGATGCAGTTGACCTCCTCGTCCGGTTCCGTGATCGGCACGCCGTCGGCGCCCGATTCGGACACAGACGGCTTCAGCGCCTGCACCTGGACGACCAGCTGCGGCGCGCCCTCCAGCTGACGCCCCCCGATGCCCCAGCCGGTCGGAGCGCCATTCGCGGGCGCTCCGGCCGGCGCCGGGCGTCACCCCGCGCGCCCAGCGTCACGCCGGGCGCCCCGCGTCAGCCCACAGCCGACCGTGGCTCAGTGGTCGCCGCGGTGATCGAAGGCCCCGCTGGCCGTCCAGGCGGCGAAATGGGGGATGAGCACGATCGCCAGCACGAGTCCACCCACGATCGCTCCGCTCAGGGCAAGCCAGCGGGCGGCGTTGCCCTGTAGCCGGTGTCCCGGGAGCGTGGGTGCGCGGCCCGCGACCAGCGTAGCGAGCTCTGGAAGGTGGCCGAGCACGTGCAAACCCGTGAATGCCAGCCATGCGATGAAGCTCACCTTGTGGATCCCGAGCCAGGCCTGGCGGTGGGAGGGCCCCAGGAACATGAGCACGATTCCGCTCACGAAGACCGCGACGGTCGTGACCACCACGCCCGGTGCGAGCATCCGCATGGCGGGTGGCGGCGGCCCTTTCAGACGGTAGGACGGGTCACGTGTGTAGTAGCGGGCGAACCTGTAGCCCGTGCTGGCCAGCTTGAGCGCCACCGGGCCGAGCAGCAGCAGACCCACGAACAGGTGAATGCTGATCAGCTGATGGATCCGCAGGATCGTGACCCCGAGCACAGCGAGCAGGACGATCAGGATCACGCCCGTGATCGAGGTCAGATGCTCATTTCCCTCGGTACCGCCAGTGCCCATAGGTGGTTCACAAATATGGTGGCGCACCCTCAGAGCCTCGTCAGACGTTGATGAGAGCTCTCTTTTCCCAGCAGAGGAGCCGTATCATCGCCCCCGCCATGGCGACCTCGATTCTGGTCATCGAAGACGAGCCGGGAATCGTCGATTTCCTCGAGCGAGGGTTGCGCGGCCTGGGCTTCGAAGTCACTCCGGCACTCGATGGCGATGCCGGTCTGCGCGAGGCGCTCGACCGCCACCACGACCTCGTGCTGCTGGATATGTTGCTGCCGGGTCGCAGCGGGCTCGATGTGCTGAAGGCTTTGCGCGAGCGCAAGCCGGAACTCCCGGTTATCGCGCTGACGGCCTTGGGGGAGGTGCAGGATCGGGTCGCCGGCCTCGATGCCGGCGCTGTCGACTATGTGACCAAGCCGTTTTCCCTGGCCGAGCTGGCGGCCCGGATTCGGGCTCAGCTGCGCGTGGCGGCCCAAGCGCCGCGCACGACCCTCAGTGCCGGCGGCATCGAGGTCGACCTGCTGACGCGCGAGGTGCACGCCGACGGGGAGGCGGTTCGGCTGTCCACAACCGAGTTCGATCTGCTCACCTATCTGATGACCCACGCCGGGCACGTGCTCACGCGCGAGCAGATCCTGCGCGCGGTCTGGGGCTACGACCACGATCCCGGGACGAACGTGGTCGATGTCTACATCGGTTACCTGAGACGCAAGCTCGTGCGCCGGGAGTCCACAGGCCGCGGTCCGATCGTGACCGTACGCTCGGTGGGTTACCGCTTTGAGCCCGAGGCATAGACACGGACGCCGTTTTCGGCTCGCACAGGGCCTCCAGTGGCGGCTGACGGCCTGGGTGGCGGCGATGCTGCTGATCTCAGCCGCTGCGGTGTTCGCGGTGGTCTACCGCCAGACGGGGGCGCAGCTGGGCAGCCAGATCGACCGCGAGATCCGGGGCGAGGCCACGCAGGGCGCTCAGGAGATCACCGCCCTCGGAGCGCGAACTCCGACCGAGGTGGCGCGTGACGCCGAGCGCTACGTGTCGACCCAGCCCTACAAGCCGTCCTCGACCCTGCTGTTCGTCCTCGTGCCCGGCGAGCCGAACATCAGCAACCATCCGGAGCTGTTCGGCGGCACGCTCGCGGAGCCCGGCGAACTGCCGGGGGAGGAGACCGTGGAGAAGACGATGGGGCTCGAGCTGCTCGCGGCGCGGACCGGGTTCTCGGTGCATCCCCTGCCGGATGCCGGCAACGTCCGGGTGTACACGACCATCGTTCACTTGGCCGGGGTCACGATCCGCGTCGGCGCCGGCGAGCCGCTGGCCGCGGTCGAGCGGGCGCAGCACAGCGTCGCCACGACCTTCCTGGTCGCCGGTGCGATCGCGTTCGTGATCGCGCTGCTGGCCTCCTACCTGGCCGGCGCGCATGTCTCGGCGCCCCTGCGCCAGATGGCGGGCGTCGCCACGCACGTCGATGCCGGCGAGCTGGCGCCGCGCATGAAGGGCTACGACAAACGAGCCGACGAGGTGCGTGTGCTGGCGGAGGCGTTCAACCGGATGTTGGACCGCCTGCAGGAGGCGTTCGCTGCCCAGCGCGAGTTCGTCGCCGACGCCTCACACGAGCTGCGCACGCCGCTCACCGTGATCCGCGGGCAGCTCGAGGTCCTGGCCGCCCAGCAGAATCCCTCCGCTGAGGACGTCCGGCGCGTCGAGCGGCTCGTCCAGGCCGAGATCTCACGCATCGGAAGGCTGGTCGACGACCTGTTACTGCTGGCCCAGGCGGAGCGCGCTGACTTCCTGCGTCCCCGGCCGATCGAGCTCGCGCCGTTCGTAGACGACGTGTGGGAGGGCCTCAGTCACACCGCAGCGCGGCGTTTCGAGCTCGGGCCGGTGCCAGCCGGCTACATCACCGCGGACCCCGATCGGCTCGCTCAGGCCCTCGGGAACCTGGTCCGCAACGCGATCGACCACACCGCCGAGCCTTCAGGCCTCGTGCGTCTCGAGGTTCAGCCACTGGCCGCCGATCACCTCCGCCTCGCCGTGGTCGATGACGGCCCCGGCATCCCGGCGGCCGAGCGCGAGCGCGTGTTCGAGCGTTTTCACCGCATGGATGCCGCACGGAACCGCAAGCAGGGCGGCGCCGGCCTCGGCCTGGCGATCGTCCAGGCGATCGCCGAGGCTCACGGAGGAGAGGCCCAAGTCGTGGCAGCGAACGGCCGGCCCGCGGGCGCCCGCGTGGAGATCGTGCTGCCGGGCTACGAACCCGCCTGAACGGCGTCGGCAGGCGACAAGGGGCGCGTACGATCAGCCCGTGGAGCTGATCGAGTTCGGCCGGCTCAGCGACGAGCAATCAGCGGCGCTCGCGGGCGACGAGGACGACCCGTTCGGCGCTGCGGAACTCCAGTTCGAGTGGCTGCCCAAAGAGCGACATGTAGGCGTCCGCGAAGCCGACGGGAGGCTGCTCGCGGTGGCCGGGCTGGTGGTCGTGGATGTGCAGTTCGGCTCGCAGCCGCCGATCCCGATCGTGGGAGTCGGCGGCGTGATCGTGACCGCTTCGCATCGCGGGCGAGGGCTGGGCCGACGGGTGATATCGGAGGCTCTGAAGTGTGCCGAGACGATGGGGCCCGAAATAGCGATGCTGTTCTGCCGCGCCGAGAACGTCGGGCTCTACAGGCTTCACGGCTTTGCCGAAATTCCCCCGCCGGTGCTCGTCGAGCAGCCCGGCGGACTCATCGAGATGCCGGCAGTGGGGGTGACGATGTGGCGGCCGCTAAAGGACGGCGCGCGGCTCCCGGCCGGGAACGTCAAGGTCAACGGGCTGCCGTTCTGAGGCCCGCTCGTCTTCCAGCTACGCTTGGCTCGCCGTGAGGACCTACCACCTAACGACGTTCGGATGCCAGATGAACGAGCACGACTCCGA
>DATGJM010000063.1:0-19284 GCA_035295205.1 Solirubrobacteraceae bacterium
CCCCCGCCGAGGTCGACTCAGGCACCTGGCTACGGGCGTGCTTCGTCAACCACCGCACGACCGAGGAGGACGTCCGAGCCGTTCCCGACGTGGTGGGGGAGATCTCGGACGCGCTTCTGAGCGCGACGGCCTAGCTCTGAACCGCGGGGCGGTAGTCGAGCTCCTCGTCCAGGGGCGCGACGGGCCCCGCCCCCGAGGGTCCCCTCCCCGTCCGGTTGTTAGTGAGTTTGTTCCGGGATCGCGAGCGTAAGTTCACTAAGCGTCGCCCCGGGGCGCCACGGTCCGCTGCTTAGTGAATTTCTTCCGCCTGAAGGGCACAAAACTCACTTGGCGGGGGGTGGCAGCGGGCGGCGCGCCCCCGGCTCTGGGGCGGCCCCGGGTGGCAGCGGGTGGCGCGCCCCCGGCTCCGGGGCGGCCCCGGGCGGCGGCGGGCGGCGCGCTCCCTCGCCCGGGCGGGCAGCAGACAGCCCGCCGGCCTCAGGTGGCGGTGCCGCACCAGGCCACGACGAACCGCGCGAGCACCTCGGCGCACTGCATCATCGAGGAGAGCGAGACCCGCTCGTCGATGCCGTGGATCGACTCGGCACGCGGGCCATAGCAGACGGCCGGAATCCCGCTGCGGATGAAGTGGCGGGCGTCGGTGGTCGCGGTCGTCGGGCGCAGCGCGGGCGCCTCCCCGTGGACCTGCGCGTACGCCCAGCTCAGCATCTGCACGACAGGCTCGCCGGCCGGCACGATCGAGCCCTCGCAGGTGAAGCCGTCGTAGCGCACCATCGCTTCGAAGGGCGACTCGCGGACCGCGCTCGCCACGGTCTGCTCGACGCGCGCGCGCAGCTCGTACGGGTCGGTGCCCGGGTAGCAGGCGAGCCGGCACGACAGCGTGCAGCGCGCCGGCACGGTCGAGGTCCAGTCGCCACCGGCGACGATCCCAGGATTGAGGTTGATCGGGTGGGCGATCGTGGTGTAGGGCGGGGGCGGGTCGGAGTTCAGCTCGGCCTCGAGCTCGCGCAGCGCGCCGAGCACCGTGTAGGCGGCGTCGATCGCGTTATGACCGGTCCCGGCGTAGGCGGCGTGCACGGGCCGGCCCGACACCTCGACGTGGAACCAGATCACCCCCACCTGGGCGATCGTCAGATGATCCGGGTGCGGCTCGGCCAGCACGCAGCCGTCGGCGTGGGCGCCGTCGATCAGGCACTGCAGCGCGCCGTTCCCCGTGCACTCCTCCTCGACGACCGACTGCAACTGCACGTCGCCGGCCAGCTCAACCCCGGTGCTGCGAAGCGCCCGCACGGCCCCGGCCACGGCCACCAGCCCGGCCTTCATGTCGCCGGCGCCGCGGCCGTAGAGCCAGTCGCCGTCGCGCCGCGGCGTGAACGGGTCGCCCGTCCACAGCGCAGACGCGGCCGGGGGGACGACGTCGATGTGGCCGTTCAGGATCAGCGAGCGTCCCCCCGCGGCACCCGCGCGCCAGTCCGCCACGACATTGCGCTTGCTCGCCACCTCCCAGGAGAAGGGTGATGAGTGGGGATGCGCGCGGAGCGCCTGGGCATCGAGCCACACGTCCCGCGGCTCGAGCCCGCAGTCGGCGAAGGCTCGGGCCATCACCCGCTGGCCCGGCTCCTCGTTGCCGAGCACGGTCGGGGCGGCCACCAACTCCGCCAGGAGCTGCTCCATCCAGCCCGCCTGCTCGGCGACGGCGGTGGTGAGGTGGTCGGCGTTCACGCTGGTAGATAAACCCCGTATATGGGGGTCTTTATCCCACGCTCCCGTCGAGGATCTGCAGCGTCTTCAGGTCCGAATAGAAGTCGAGCGCGTAGTTGCCGCCCTCGCGGCCGATGCCCGAGATCCCCATGCCGCCGAACGGCGCCGTGAGGTCACGCACCAGGAACGTGTTCACCCACACGACGCCGGCCCGGACCGCCCGGCCGACCCGGTCGGCTCGGCCCATGGAGCTCGTGTAGACCATCCCTGACAGCCCGTAGGGCGTCGAGTTCGCCAGCGCGACCGCCTCGTCCTCATCCCGAAAGGTCTGGAAGGTCAGCACCGGGCCGAACACCTCGCGCTGCACGATCTCGGCGTCGTTCGACGTCGGCTCGAACAGCGTCGGCTCGAAGAACAGCCCATCGAGTCGCCGGCCTCCGCGCACGAGCCGCTGCCCGTCAGCCACCGCCCGATCGACAAACCCCTCGACCCGGGCGACGTGGGCGGGATGGATCATCGGCGACACCGTCGTCGCCTCCGACCGCGGATCACCGAGAACATGGCGATCGGCAAAGCCGTGGAAGCGCTCGAGAAACGCCTCGCGCACCGACGCCTGCACGAGCAGCCGCGTCCCGGCCAGGCACACCTGCCCGGAGTCGTCGTACTGTCCCGCGGCCTTGGCGGCGGCCGCGTCGAGATCGGCGTCCTCGAAGACGATCAGCGGACCCTTGCCGCCGAGCTCGCCCGTGAACGGCACCAGGTTGCCAGCCGCCGCCACGCCGATCAGGCGGGCGGTCTCGGGCGAGCCCGTGAACGACACCCTTCGGATCAGCGGATGGGCCACGAGCGCCGCGCCGGCTTCCTCGCCGATGCCCTGGAGCACGTTGAACACCCCGGGCGGGAAGCCGGCCTCGTCGGCCAGCGAAGCCAGCAGCGAGCACGACAGCGGCGACCACTCGGCGGGCTTCAGCACGACAGTGCACCCGGCCGCCAGCGCCGGCGCGGTCTTCCAGGTCGAGAGCATGAACGGCGCGTTCCACGGCGTGATCACCGCCGCCGGCCCGGCGGGCATGCGCTGCACGCGGTTCCAGGTGCCGTTCGAGTGCCAGTCGCGCTCCTCGTAGGCCACGGCGAGATCGGCATACGAGCGGTAATTCCGCGCACCCCGCGCGATCACCCGCGCGCGCAGCGAGCGCAGCAGCATCGCCATGTCGGCGCACTCCACTGCGGCCAGGGGCTCGACGTCTCGCTCGATCAGGTCGGCCAGCCGGTGCAGGTACACCGCCCGACCGGAGGCCCCCAGCGCCGCCCAGCCCGCGAAGGCCTCATGGGCGGCCCGCACCGCGCGGTCGACGTCGCCGGCGTCGGCCCGTGCCACCTCGGCCAGCGGCGACTGATCGATCGGCGAGATCGACTCGAAGCGGCGAGCGGAGCCCACCCGCTCTCCGCCGATGTAGTGGTCTGTCGAAACCTCGACTCCGGCCACGACGGCGACGTCGGCGGTGACGCTCATAGCTCGCGCACCGTCTCGAGGTCGTCCACCGTGTAGGCGAACGTGAACCGGTAGCCGCCGGCCACGCGGACCGGAGAGAGCAGCGTGTGCTCCTCACCGGGAGCGTCGAACAGCTCGAGCGAGGCCGAGCCCTCCCAGATCTCCGACACCGAACGGTCGCGGCTGCGCGCGCGGACCAGCTCGTGCACGGCCGGATCCTCGTGGTGCCCGGCGGCCAGCCGCGCGAAGTGCCGCACGTTCACCAAAGGCGGCCCGGTATGCACCGAGCCGGACTCGGAGAGCCCCGACAGCGTCACCTCGGCGCGGGCGATCTGCCGGCCTCGGGCCGAGCAGGTGGCGCCGAAGCGCGAGCCCGCCCGGACCCCCGGGGCGGCTCGGGACTGCAACGCGTAGGCGCGCGTCATCCACACCGAGCCGAGCTTCTTCGGGAAGCCCTGGATCCAGCCGCGGGCCATGGCGAAGTCCTGATCGACCCAGATGAACGGGCAGGTCGTGACCTCCTCGCCGTCCAGCAGCCCGCTGATCACGATGTAGAACTCGCGGTACTGGCCACGGGCCGGGTCGAGCAGCTCGTCACCCGAGTCGCTGCACGACTGCCAGTCGGCGAACACGACCGCGCATCGTCCCGGGTCCGGATGGGGCTCCAGGCCGGCGGGCAGCAGCGAGACCGCCGCGTCGGGGTCGGCCCAGAAGTCGACGACCAGGAAGTCGGCCACGTAGTGCCAGGGCGGTGCAGGCACGAGGCTGGCCTGCCCGCTCGGCGTGCGGGGGACGGTGTAGCCCTGCAGGGTCATGCGACGACCTCCGGAAGTGGGGTTCCGAGCATTTCTAGTGACTCGCGCTCGGAGACGACGGCCGCCTCGTCGAAGCGGAAGTACGAGCGCGGCGGCAGCGGCCCCCACGTGTTCGACGAGTAGCGGTTGTCCGGCCAGCGCCGCGGCTCGTGATCGGCCTGCAGCTGCTCCATGTCGCAGTAGAGCTCGACGAAGCACTCCTCCTCGACGATGCGCACGTAGGAGGCGATGTTCCCCCCGACGCCGTGCCGGACCGGCCCCCACCCGAGCCACCGCCCATGCCGGCCGAGATGGTCGAGCGCGTCGCGCATGTGGCCGATGTCCACGAGCTCGAACGCCAGGTGGTGGAAGTGGCTTGAGCCCTTGTCGATCAGCGCCATCACGTGATGGTCGGTGTTCACATGCAGCCACACCCCGCCGTCGCCCAGCCAGTCGGTGACGTGCATGCCGAGGGCCTCGGTGTAGAAGCGCAGCTGCTCCTCGAGCGAGCCGGTGAGGAAGTTCACGTGGCCGAGCTTGCGCGGGTGGCCGATGATCGCGCGGCCGGCCGGCCGGGCATGCGGCACGAGCCGGCTCACCGGCTCGCGATACGGGACGACCTGGACGCCGTTGCCGTCCGCGTCGACGGCATGCAGGCCATCGGCGTCGACGCGCACCGAACAGCCATGTCGCTCCAGGTGCGCGCGGGCATCCTCCAGCGAGCACGTGGGCGCCAGCTCCCACGCGACATGGTCCAGCCCAACCGAATCGCCGGCGATCAGCTCCAGCGAATACGGCTCATCGTCACAGGCCAGCAGCGCCCGCCCGGGCTCGAGCGAGCGCACCCCGAGCCCGAACTGCAGCGACCAGCGCTCGGCCGCCTCGTCCAGATCTGCGACGCGAAACGCGACGTGGTCGATGCGCCGCAGCGAGATCATGCGCGCACCCGCACAGGCAGCCGCTTGACGCCGTGAAAGAAATTCGAGCGCAGCCGCTCCGGCGGACCGGTGAGCTCGATCTCGACGCCACGCTTCAGAAGCTCCTCGAACGTGATGCGGATCTCGAGCTTTGCCAGGTGCGCGCCGAGGCAGTGGTGGATCCCGCCCGGCCCGAAGGTCATGTGCGGGTTAGGCGTGCGGCTGATGTCGAACCGGTCGGGCTCCTCGAACACCGTCTCGTCGCGGTTGCCGGACACGAACCAGGTCGTGACCTTGTCCCCGGCGGCAATCGAGCGACCTCCCAGCTCGGTGTCGACGGCCGCGGTGCGACGGAAGTGGTGCACGGGCGTCGCCCAGCGGAGCATCTCCTCCGTGGCCGTCTTTCCCAGACCAGCGGGATCCTCGCGGAGCCTCGACAACTGCTGCGGATGCTCGAGCAGCGCCACCAGGCCATGGGTGATCGTGTGGCGCGTGGTCTCATTGCCCGCCGTCGCCAGCAGCACGAAGTACACGTCCATCTCACGCTGGCTCAGGCCGGCCTGTACCAGCGTGGTCATGATGTCGTCGCGCGGGTCCCGGCGGCGCTCATCGGCGAGCCGGCGCCCGAACGCGAACATGTCCAGCGCGGCCGGGCTCGAGAACGGCAGGTGCCGGTGGGCGTCGTCGTCGCCGTCGTGGGCGTACTCGGGGTCGGCGTTGCCGAGCAGCCGGTCGCCGATCTCGATGATCTCCCGCCGCTCGGACTGGGGGACGCCGAGGATCTCGGCGAACACCTGCATCGGGATCTCCGAGGAGATCTCGTGCACGAAGTCGAACTCGCCCTTCGGCAGGGCCACGTCGAGCACCTCGCCCGCCACCCGGCGCACCTGGTCCTCCCAGATCATCACCGCGCGCGGCGTGAAGCGGCGGTTGACCAATCCCCGCAGCTCGTCGTGGCGAGGGGGATCCATGTCGATCATCGACTTGCGGGCCTCGATGTGCTCGGGCTCGAGATCCTCGAGCGACGTGCCACCGATCTCCGAGGAGAACAGCTCGGCGCTGCGATGCACGCTGCGGATGTCCTCGTAGCGGGTCACCGCCCAGAACCCGCGGCCGCCGCGTTCGTCGTTCCAGTGCACCGGGTCCTCCCGGCGCAGCAGCGCGAACCAGTCGTGGGGAACGCCGTCGACGAAGGCGTCGTGGTCAGAGAGGTCGATCGAGTCGAGTGTCAGGGTCATGGCGTTTTAGAGGTGGTGGATGTACTCGGCGATCTCCCAGTCGGACGTCCACGCGCGGTGACGTTCGATCTCGAAGCGCTTGATCCCGAGGAACGTGTTCACGATCTCCGGACCGAGGCCGTCGCGCAGCAGCGCATCCGCCTCGAGCGCGTCGAGCGCGGCGTCGAGCGAGGACGGCAGCGGATCGCCGATCACCGACGGGTCGGCCCGGTAGGCGTCGCCGGCCACGGGGGCGGGCGGCTCGAGGCCCTCGCGCACGCCCTCGGCGCCGGCGAGCAGCATGGCTGCGATCGCCAGGTACGGGTTGGCGGCGCCGTCGCCGACGCGGATCTCGACGCGGGTCGAGCTGCCGCGCTCGGGCGGGATGCGGATGAACGTCGCCCGGTTGTCCCAGCCCCAGTTGGCGTGGGTCGGGGCCAGCGAGTCGGGCACGATCCGGCGGTAGGCGTTGATCGTCGGGTTCAGGAAGGCCATCAGCGCGGGAGCGTGCTTCAGGACCCCGGCGGTGAACGACTTGAGCTCCGGGGCCGTGCCGTCCTCGCCCTCGGCGGCGGCGAACGCGTTGCGACCGTCGCGGTTGAGCGAGAGGTGCAGATGGGTGCCCGAGCCGCCCTGGTCGTTGAACGGCTTGCCCATGAACGTTGCGTGCAGACCGTTCTGCGCGGCGATGTCCTTGACCGCGGTCTTCAGGCGGAAGGCACGGTCGGCGGCGTTCAGCGCCTCGCCGTGGCGCAGGTTGATCTCGTACTGGGAGTTCATGAACTCGTGGTTGACCGCATACACGTCGAGGCCGGTTGCGGCCATGTCCTCGGTCATCTTGCGCACGAGGCCTCCCGGGTCGGCCTGAGGCCCGACCGTGTAGACCATGCTCAGGTGGTCGACGTGCCGGCGCACGCCGTTCTCGGCCGCCGGGTCGCGCACGACGAGAAAGAACTCGAGCTCCGGGCCGACGATCGGCTCGTAGCCGAGCTCGGCCACCGTCGCGATCGCCCTTCGCAGCGCGCCGCGCGGGTCGGCGACCGCATGGCCGCCCTCGGCGGGCTCGAGGTTCGACAGGCAGCTGGCCACGCCGGGCTCCCAGGGCAGGGTGATCATCGTGCTCAGATCGGGCCGGGCGATGAGGTCGGGATAGCCCTCCTCGCCGCCGACGACCGGCGTGTGGCGCAGGTCGGTGCCCATGATCGCCGAGCAGAAGCACAGGCCCTTCTCGACCACGTTGTCGAACTCCGAGGCGGGCACGTCCTTGCCACGGGCGACGCCGTGAAGGTCGGGGTACAGCAGACGGATGGTGGTGATCGGCGCCGCGCTGCCGTCCCCAGCCACCGCTTGGGCCGGCGTGATGGCCGTGGTGTTCATAGAGCTCTACTCCTCTCCCAGAAGGCGTCGAACAGCTTGAAGGCGGCCGCCCGGGCGGCGGCCGCATGGCGACGGCCGGCCTCGACGAGGCCGGGGCCGTCCTCGATCCCGAGCGCGCACAGGCGCTCACCGTCCAGCCGGGCCCACTCCTGGACGATCTCGATCGTGCTCTCGGGGTGGAACTGCACGCCGAGGTGGGGTCCGTGGACGAAGGCCTGCAGCGCGCGATCGGACCTCGCCAGCTCGGCGGCCCCCGGAGGCAGCGTGAAGCGGTCGTAGTGCCACTGCAGCCACGGCCCTTCGGGGACGAGATCCGGAAGCTTCGAGTTCACCCGGTGCCAGCCGAGCTCGGGCTCCGGGGCACGCTCGACCGTCCCACCGAGGACACTCGCCAGGACCTGGCCCCCGAAGCACAGCCCGAGCACCGGAATGCCGCGCTGCACCGCCGCGCCTACCAGCTCCAGCTCGGCCGCGACGGCCGGGACGTGGGTGTCCACCGGGCTGTAGTTGGAGCCGAGCGAGGCGACGAAAGACGGCGAGTCGAGCTCGGGCAGCGGTTCGTGGTCGGCGCGGTGAACCCGCAACGGGATCCCGCGTTCGGCCGCCCAGTCGCCGAGGATCGCCGGCGGTCCCCAGTCTCCGTGCTGCAGCACGAGCCCGGGTTTCATCCCGCGACCTCGACGGGCGGAGGGCCGAGCGCGCCCGCGTCCGCGGTCACGAGCTCGCGAATCTGGTCCATACGCGCCGGTCCGCCGGCCAGCTGACGGCGGTACCAGGCCAGGCGCTTGGCGGCGTTGAAGGCGATGACGCCCACCAGCTGTCCGTCCTGGGCGCCGACGGCGACGAGCCTGTCGCCGTCGGGCGAGAGCTCGAGGATCTCCAGGCGCTCGGCGGCTGTGGGGAAGCCGACGGCCTGGATCTTCACGTCGTACTGATCGGACCAGAAGTACGGCGGGGGGTCATGGGGCATGCGCTCAGCCCGTGCGAGGAGGGCATTACGGCCCGCCAGCTGGCCGTGCTCGGCGGCGACCGTCCAGTGCTCGACGCGGACGAGCTCGCCGCGCGCCAGCGGATGCGGCCAGGAGACGAGGTCCCCGGCGGCGAGGACGTCGGGATCGGCGGTGGTGGTGAGCGTCGCGTCGCAGACCACGCCGGGGTTCAGCTCGAGGCCGCTGTCGCGGAGCCACTCGGTGTTCGGGATCGCGCCCAGCGCCATCAGCACGACGTCCGCCTCGAGCTTCGTGCCGTCGGTGAGCTCGACCTGAGGGAGATCGAGGCGGCTGACCCCGGTCCCCAGCCGCAGGTCGACGCCGTGCTCCTCATGGAGCCGCGCGCAGCGGGCGCCCAGCTCGGCCCCGAGGGGCAACATCGGCTGCCCGGCGATGTCGACGACCGTCACCTCGACATCGCGCTTACGGGCGCTGGCTGCCACCTCGCAGCCGATGAATCCCGCGCCCACGATCAGCAGCCGTGCCCCGGAAGTCAGGCTGGCCCGGAGGGCGAGCGCGTCATCGAGGTCGCGCAGCGTGACGACGCCTTCGAGCTCCGGGCCGGGCCAGGTCCGGGCCCGGCAGCCGGTCGCGATCACGAGCCGGTCATAGCCGATCCGCTCGCCGTCGGCCAGGAGCACCTGATGCGCCGCGCGATCGAGTCCGGTGGCGGCGGCGCCCAGCCGCCACTGCACATCGAGCGAGCCATGCGGCAGGGCGCACTGCTCCGGCGTCTGCACGCCGCACAGCAACTCCTTGGAGAGCGGCGGGCGCGTGTAGGGCAGGTGGGACTCGTCCCCCACGACCGTGAGCTTGCCCTCGAACCCGGCGGCGCGGGCCGCCTGAGCCGCCCGCAGCCCCGCCAGCGAGGCGCCGACGACGACGAGTCGCATCACTCCTCGATGCTGATCGCCAACATCGGGCAGGCGTTCACCGCAGCCTCCATGTCGGCGCGGCGGTCGTCGGGCACGTCCTCCTGCCAGACCAGGACGTCGTCGTCGCCGAGGTCGAACACATCCGGGGCCACGAGCACACACTCGCCGTGGCTCTGACAGAGGTTCATATCTACGTGGATCTTCATGCGGTGCTCCTCTCAGCCATGCGCTCGGCCTCGTCCTCCGGGATCGCGAGAGCGACATGCAGCGTGTTGGCGGAAACGGCGGGCTGCTCGCCGGCGGCGCTGAGATCCACATCCCAGTCGACGACGGTGTTCTCGACCCGGCCCAGGCCGCTGATCTCGACGGCGACGGTGTCGCCGGCCTCCATCGGCCTCGAGTTGGCCGGGGTGCCGGTGAGCACGACGTCGCCCGGCTCGAGCGTGATCAGCCGGCACAGATCGGCCAGCTGATAGGCCACGCTCCAGATCAGGTCCCCGGCCCCACCCTCCTGAACGACCTCGCCGTTCAGGTAGGTGCGCAGGGCGAAATTGGTCGGATCGAACTGCGCGGCAGGGACCAGTTCGGGACCGAGCGGGAGGAATCCGTCCTGGCCCTTGACGCGCAGCATCGAGCCACGGTCGGCGTGGCGGAAGTCGTGCAGGCCGACGTCGTTGGCGGGGGCGTAGCCGGCGACATACCCGAGGGCCTCGTCGATGCCGACGCCCTTCATGCGCCGGCCGATGATCACCGCGAGCTCGCCCTCGTAGTTCAGAAAGCGGGTGCCCGCGGGGCGGCGGATCCGGCCGCGATGGCCGTTCAGCGTGCTCGGGGGCTTCAGGAAGTAGGACGGCGCGGGCGGGATCCTGGCTGCGTATTCCTCGACCCGGCTGCGATAGGTGAGGTGGACGGCGATGATCTTCGAGGGGAGCGCCGGGGCCAGATAGGAGGCCTCTGCCTCGGCGATCGTCCGTCCGTCGTCGAGCACGACCCGCTCGCCGTCGAGATGGCCCCAGCACGGGAGGCCATCGACGTCGACCCGGACTCGCCTCTCACTCATCACGCGCATGGTCCTCGCTCTATGCGCCCGGTTACAACAGCAATCGCCGAATTATTATGCGCGCTTAGCGATAAATTGGGTCGGGCTTGGATCTTCGTCAGCTCCGCTATTTCGTCGCCGTCGCCGAGGAGCTCCACTTCTCGCGCGCCGCGGTCCGCCTGCACCTGGCCCAGTCGGCTCTGTCGGCGCAGATCCGGGCGCTGGAGGCCGAGATCGGAGGGCCGCTACTCGTGCGCTCGACCCGGCGGGTGATGCTGACGCCGGCGGGCGAGTCGCTGCTGAACGACGCGCGGGGCGTGCTGGCGGCGGTCGATGGAGCGGCCGCCCGCGCCCGGGCCCTGGCGCGGGGGGAGGGCGGCTCGCTGGTGATCGGCTCGCTCGGCCCGGCGCCAGGCGGCCTGTTGGCGCCGCTGCTCGCGCGCTTCGGGGCCAGACACCCCGATGTGCGAGTTGAAATCCGCGCCTTCGACTTCAACGACACGGTCGAGGGCCTGCGCAAGCGCCGCGCCGATCTCGCGTTCGTCTATGCGCCGCTGGACGAGCCGGACCTGGTTTGGACGCCGCTGCTCTCCGAGCCGCGGGTCGTGGTGGTATCGAAGACCCATCGGCTCGCGGCCCGCCCCGAGCTGCGCCCATCCGACCTCGCCGGTGAGATCTTCATCACCCAGCCCGACACCGTCCCCCAGGAATGGCGCGACTTCTGGATGCTCGTGGACGAGCTCGGGTACCGGCCGCCGGCCAGCCCGTACGTGGGGGAGAACATCGAGGAATGGCTGCACCTGATCGGCCGTGGCGAGGGCATCGACACCTGCCCGGCGATCATCTCGCGCTACTACGCCTGGCCCGAGGTGAAGTTCATCCCGCTGCTCGACGCGCCGCCCTCGACGCTGGTCCTCGCCCGCCACCGCGAGGTACAGCAGCCACTGATCGACGACTTCGCGGCGCTGGCGCTGGAGGTCTCGACCGCCGCCGCCGGCAGCCCCGAAACCCCGTACGCGCTGCCCGCCGCGTGAACTTCCGTTCATACGAGTAGAGCTGCAGCCGACGGAAACAGTTCGGCCGGCGCGAGGTGCACCGGAAACCGGCGCACCGTCCAGCGAGCGGTGATAGCTTCGCTCCAATCCAGGCGGAGGAGGCTCATCGATGAAGGCAGGGTTGGCAGCTCTCGCGGCCGTGGCGGCCGCATTGGCGTTCGTCCATCCAGACGTGACGAAGGCGGGCACAGCCGCGCCGGCGATCCGCTTCAGTCATGCGGTTGTCGTCGACCAGCAGATCCCCGGCTTCGAGCCGGACGTCAAGGTCGACGGGGCGGGGAACATCTACTCGAGCGTCCCGTTCGGCTTCTCGACCACCCAGAGCTTCGTCTGGTCCTCGCGCGACCGGGGCAACTCCTACCAGTTCGTCCCCGGCAACATCGGAGCCGGCAAGCCGACGACGTGTGTCGGCGGCGGCGACACCGACCTGTTCACCGACAGCGGCAACGCCCTGTACTTCTCCGACCTCCAGGGCCTGACGAACATCACGAACAGCATGAGCACCGACGGCGGCGCCACCTGGACGACCAACTGCGCCGGCGCCCCGAACACGCCCGACGACCGCATGTGGTTCGCGGGCTCGGGATCGTCGGCCGGCGGCAACCTGAACCTCTACCAGGACTACGACGTCGTCGATGGCGCCCTTCCGAGCGGCGGCAACCAGCTCGTCGAGACGGTCTCGCACGACGGAACGACCTTCGCCCCGGTGGTCAACTCCAACCTGGTGGGCACGGGCTGCACCGGCGCGGCGGTCAACTGCGTGACCGATAACGAGGGCATCTCCGGCAACCAGATCGTCGACCCCGCCACCGGCAACGTGTACATCGCTCACACCACGACCAACGGCACGGGCTCCGCGGTCGGCGTACAGGTCTCCGAGGGCAAGATCACGAGCGGCGCGGTCACCACCGCCACCTGGACCGAGTCGCCGAACCTCGACGCCTCGCTCTGCCCCGACCCGACCTGCGTCGACAAGAACGGCAACCCAGAGGAGCTGGCGGGGGAGAACTTCGCCACGATCGCGCGCGACAGCGCCGGCTATCTGTACGTGACCTTCACCGCCGGTCCGCTGGATCACGCCAGTTCCAGCGACCCCAACTTCGGCGCCCTGACGGCGCCCGAGCAGATCTACGTCGTCCACTCCCTCCAGCCCGCCGGCGCCAACCCGGCGACGCTGACGTGGTCGGCTCCGCAGGTCATCACGGGCAGCGGCTCCAGTGCGGGAACGAATACGTTCCCGTGGATCGTCGCCGGCTCTGGCGGCCGTGTCGATGTGGCCTATTACCACACGAGCGAGACCAGTGAGCAGGGCACCTGCGCGAGCGGCTCGGGCACCTGCACCGTCTACGGCGCCGGGAGCTTCCAAAACGCCGAGTGGTCGGTTCAGATGGCCCAGAGCCTGAACGCCAACGGCGCCTCGCCCACCTACGCGACCGCGCCCGTCAGCGAGAACTACGTCAAGTACGGCCAGATCTGCACGAACGGGATCGGTTGCGTGAGCGGAGGCGATCGCAGCCTCGGCGACTTCCTTCAGGTCACCCTCGACAGCCAGGGGGCGGCGCTCGTCTCCTACGTGTTCGACACCTCGGCTGACACCTCTGCGGGCGAGGACGCCGGGCCCGAGGTGATCAGCCGCCAGCTGGCCGGCCCGAGCCTATTCGCCAGCCAGGGCACCGTGACCCAGAACGGCGGGCCGGGCCTCGCGACGGGCTCCGTCACCGACCCGGTCGGCGACGCCGACCTCTCGATGAACGGCACCCGGACTCCGGCGACGCCGAACCTCGACCTGACCGGCGCCTCACTGACCAACGGCAAGAACGGAACGGTGATCGCGAAGATCGACGTCCACAGCCTCAGCAGCCTGAGCGTGTCGCCCAGCCTCGGCGGGCCGGACGGGAGCTGGATCCTGCGCTTCACCGTCGTCGATCCGGGGACCGTCGGCAACGGTCACATCTACTACGCGGGCATGGACAACAACGGCGGCTCGGGCAGTCCGAGCTTCTTCGCCGGCGACACGGCCGGGATCCCGCCGGCGAACCCGGCGGAGCACACCAAGTACATGACGTTCCCGCAGACCCACGCCATCTCCGGCTCCTACAACCGCGAGACCGGAGTGATCACCCTGACGATCCCGCGCGCCGACATCGGGAACGAGCCGAACGGCACGGTCCTCTACTCGGCCACGGCGTTCAGCGCGACCTCGCTCACACCTCAGTCTGCGACCACGCTGTTCAACGTGATCGATTCGACGACCCCCTTCGAGCTCGTGCTCGGCAACCCCGGCACGGTCGGGGCCGTGCCGGCGACTCCGCCCCGGGTGCGGCGATCGATCGGATGCCAGCGGGCCACCGGCAGCCTCTCGGGAACCCGGCTCGGGCCACTGCACCTCGGCATGACCCTGTCCAAGGCGCATCTGGCAATCCGGCGCTTCTCGAGCCGCGGCCGGCGCTGGCAGGACTTCTACTGCCTATCGCCGCGCGGGCTCCGGGCGGGCTACACGCCGGCGTCGGTCCTGCGTGGGCTGGCGCGAAGCGCGCGCAGCCGAGACCGCAACGCAATCGTCCTGCTCTCGACGGCCGACGGCCGCTACTCCCTGCACGGGGTGCACCCGAACACGAGGCTCACCGCGGCGGTCGCCCGGCGGCTGCGCCTCGGACGGCCGTTCCGCCTCGGGGCCAACACCTGGTACATCGATGCGAACGGATCGAGCCGCGGGATCATCAAGGTCCACCGCGGCCTGATCGAAGAGGTCGGAATCATCGACAAGTCGCTGACGGCTACGCGCGGCTCGACTCTGCGCCTGATGCTCGCGCTCGGCTTGATCAGCGGCTGAACCGGGCGCCACCCGAGCGCGTGGCCATGGGCGCGGCAGGTAGAGTCCGCACATGAGCAAGCGCTGGGTCTACGACTTCGCCGACGGGTCGAAGGACATGCGCGACCTCCTCGGCGGCAAGGGCGCCAACGTGGCCGAGATGACTCGCGTCCTGGGCCCGGACCGAGTGCCGTCCGGGTTCACCGTCACCACCGAGGCCTGCGTCGAGTACATGCGCGCGGGACACAAAGAGCCCGAGGGCATGGCGGATCAGGTGGCGGAGGCGCTGCAGCGACTCGAGAGCCACACCGACAAGCGCCTCGGCGACCCACAAGACCCGCTGCTGGTGTCCGTACGCAGCGGCGCCCGCGAGTCGATGCCCGGCATGCTCGACACGGTGCTCAACCTGGGGCTGAACGACGAGTCGGTCAACGGCCTGGCCGAGACGACCGGCAACGAGCGCTTCGCCTGGGACTCATACCGGCGCTTCGTGCAGATGTTCGGCAACGTCTCGCGCGGCATCCCGGGCGAGCGCTTCGAGGACGCGATCGCGCAGGCCAAGAGCGAGCGAGGAGTCAAGCTCGACACTGAACTCGACACCGAGGCGCTCAAACAGCTCACGCAGACGTTCAAAGCGATCTACCGGGAAGAGACCAAAGACGACTTCCCCCAGGATCCGAAAGAGCAGCTGCGCCTGGCGATCCGCGCCGTGTTCGGCTCCTGGACCGGCGAGCGCGCCGTGCAGTACCGGCGGCTCAACCGCATCCCCGACGACTGGGGCACAGCGGTCAACGTCCAGCAGATGGTGTTCGGCAACAAGGGCGACACATCCGGCTCGGGCGTCGCCTTCAGCCGCGACGAGGTGACGGGGGCGCCCGAGCCCAGCGGCGACTTCCTGCCCAACGCCCAGGGCGAGGACGTCGTCTCCGGCGTGCGCACCCCGAAGGACATCGCCGAGATCCGCGACTGGCTGCCCGAGGTCCACGAGCAGCTGATGGAGATCCTGCGCACGCTCGAGCGCCACTACAAGGACATGCAGGACACAGAGTTCACGGTCGAGGAGGGGCGGCTGTACATGCTCCAGACCCGGAACGCCAAGCGCCCCGCACAGGCCGCCGTCCGCTTTGCCGTGGATGCAGTCCAGGAACAACTGCTCACGCGCGAGGAGGCCATCCAGACGATCGACCCCTCGAGCCTCGACGCCCTGCTGCATCCCACCTTCGACCCGAAGGCCGACTTCGAGGTCCTGGCCACGGGCGTCGCGGCGTCTCCTGGCGCCGCCAAGGGCCAGGTGGTGTTCAGCGCCGCCGACGCGGTACAAGCTGCCAAGGACGGCCGGGACGTGATCCTCGTGCGCCCGTTCACCGACGCCGACGATGTGGCCGGCTTCCACGCCGCCAGGGGGATCCTCACCTCCGAGGGCGGCAAGGCCTCACACGCCGCACTGGTGGCGCGCGGCATGGGCCGCCCCGCCGTGGTGGGCGTCGAGGCGCTTTCGATCGATCTGAAGGCCAAGAGCATCTCGGTCAACGGCACCCGGATCGCCGAGGGTGACCCGATCGCGATCGACGGTACGAAGGGTTGCGTGACGCTCGACGACGTACCGCTCGTCGAGGCCCAGGTGGACGAGAACTTCGAGCGCGTGCTCGAGTGGGCCGACGAGATCCGCCGCCTCGGCGTGCGCGCCAACGCCGACACTCCCGAGGACGCCCGCCGCGCCCGTCAACTGGGAGCCGAGGGCATCGGCCTGTGCCGGACCGAGCACATGTTCATGGCCGCCGACCGCCAGCCCAAGATGCGGGCGATGATCATGGCCGACACCACCGAGGACCGGCGCGAGGCGCTGGCCCAGCTTCTGCCGCTCCAACAGCAGGACTTCGAGGGCCTGTTCGAGGCGATGGCCGGGCTGCCGGTGACGATCCGCCTGCTCGACCCGCCGCTGCACGAGTTCCTGCCGAACCTGGCCGACCTCTCCACCCAGGTCGAGCACGCCCGCGGGCAGGGCTCAGCCGACCTGCCCGAGCTCGAGCGGCTGCTGAAGCGAGTCGTGGACATCCACGAGGAGAACCCGATGCTCGGCACCCGCGGCTGCCGGCTGGGAATCCTCTACCCGGAGATCTACGAGATGCAGGTCAAGGCGATCTTCCGAGCGGCCAAGCGGGCCGCCGAGCCGCCGCACCTGGAGATCATGATCCCGTTGGTCAACTACGAGCACGAGCTCGAGATCCTGCGCGACCTGGTGGTCGAGATCGGCAACCAGGAGGGCCTGACCGAGCGCGAGGACTACACCGTGGGCACGATGATCGAGCTTCCGCGGGCCTGCTTCGTGGCCAACCGGATCGCGCAGTTCGCCGACTTCTTCTCGTTCGGCACCAACGACCTCACCCAGACCGCGCTCGGGTTCTCGCGCGACGACGCCGAGTCGAAGTTCGTGCCCGTGTACCTGGAGCGCAAGATCATCGACCGCAGCCCGTTCGAGACGATCGATTCGATCGGTGTCGGCTGGCTCGTGCGCCTGGCGGCCTGGGTCGGCCGCGAGGCCCATCCCGGCCTGAAGCTCGGGGTCTGCGGCGAGCATGGCGGCGACCCTGACTCGATCGCCTTCTTCGACCGCGCCGGCCTCGACTACGTCTCCTGCTCGCCGTTCCGAGTGCCGATCGCCCGGATCGCAGCCGCCCGCTCGGCGCTGGCGCCGGAGCCCGAGCCTGAACCGACCCCGAGCTGAGGCCAGCTGGGTGGTTCCGCTCGTCGCGAGAGCGAGCGGAACCACCGGTGCAACCAGACCCCACACCCCCGGGTAAGGACTCGCCCCTTCGCTGGGTCACGATACGAACACAGCACGGCCCGCGCCCCAGGCTCCCCCCCTGGACTTTTCGCGGCCGGCGGGCTAGGACCCGCGAAGGGCCGGCAGCACGTGCTCGCCGTAGGCCTCGATCAACCCCAGCGGGTCGCGCCCGGCGATGTTCATGATCACGATCGCGGTTGCGCCGAGCTGCTGCATGGCCTTGATCTTCCGGACATGCTTGTCGGGGTCGGCGGAGATCAGGGCCATGGACTTGAACTTCGCGTCAGGCACGTCGGCACCGCTCGCGCCGATCTGCGCCGGGTCGGCCACTGGGTCGGTGTAGTTCCCGTCGACGAGGGTTCCCTTCCACTCGCGCGCGGAGTCGAGCGCCTCGTCGTCGTCGGTGCCCCACGAGGCCATGCTCTGAAGCACGATCTCGCCGGGCTCGCGTCCGGCCTGCTCGGCGCTGCGCCGATAGGCGGCGATCACGGCCGGCGCCTGCTGCGGATCAGCCAGCGTCCACACCCCATCCGCCATGCGGCCCGCGATCTCGGCCGCCTCGGGGCCGAAGGCGGACATGTACACCGGCGGCCGGCGCTCGAAGTCGAGATACAGCCGGGCGCCGCGCGTGCGAAAGTAGCGGCCTTCGAAGTCGACCGTCCCGCCGCCAAGCAGCCGGGTGATGATCGTCAGGGCCTCCTCGGTGCGCGCGAGCTGCTCTGACACGGACGGCCAGTCCATGCCGGCCGGTATCTCGTTCATCGCCTCGCTCGAGCCCACGCCGAGGAACGCGCGCCCCGGGAACAGCTCCTCCAGGGTGGCCACCTGCTGGGCTACCACGACCGGGTTATAGCGGTGGACGATGCCGGTCACGGCCGTCCCGAGCGCCACCCGCTCGGTCGACTGTCCGGCGGCGCCGAGCCACACCCATGAGTTGCCGCACGCGGCGGGCGTGCCCTCGAGAGGCTCCCACCAGGGCGCGAGATGATCAGAGCAACACACGGCATCGAACCCCGCCCGCTCCGCGGCGGCGGCCTGCTCGCGGAGCTCGCTCGGACTGAAACGCTCGTGCCCAAGGGCGATCCCGTAAGCGACTTCGTCGGGCTGGCGCTTACGCGCCCACATCACTGCTCGTACCTGTTCGATGATGCCCATGTCCGGTCGGCTACCCGAGTCGTTCCGTAGGAAACCCGCGGCTTACTACCGGTGGACGCCTGCCGCGCGGGTGCCATCCTGACCCTGCTATGTCGGTCCACGACCGCACCAAGGTGCGCGAGGTCGAGGTGCAAGCGCTCGATGCCGCGCGGCTCGAGTCGCTGATCGGCAGCGCCCGCATGGCTCGCTTCGAGGCCGCGGCCGATGCCGTCCAGTCCGCTCTCGACGGGCGCGCGATCTTCAACATCAACTCCACGGCGTCGGGCGGCGGGGTGGCCGAGATGCTCCAGACGCTGCTGGCCTACGTGCGCGGCGCGGGGATCGACGCCCGCTGGCTGGTGATCGAGGGCGACCCGGAGTTCTTCGTGGTCACCAAGCGCGTTCATAACGGGCTGTACGGATTCCCCGGCGACGGCGGAGAGCTCGGCGAGGCCGAACGCTCCCATTACGAGGAGGTGCTCGCGCGTAACGCCCAGGAGCTGTTGGCATGGGTCAAGCCCGGCGACATCGTGATCGTGCATGACCCGCAGCCGGCCGGCCTGACCGACGCGCTCATGCACGCGGGTGCACGGGTCCTGTGGCGCTGCCACGTGGGCGCCGACCGGCCGAACCGGTGGACCCAGCGCTCGTGGGAATTCCTGCGCCCATACCTGGAAGGGGCGCACGAGTACATCGTCTCGCGCCCGGGGTTCGCGCCGCCGTGGGCAGCCGAGCGGGAGGTGCACGTGATCCCGCCCTCGATCGATCCGTTCTCGGCCAAGAACGAGCCGATGTCGCGCCGAAACGTACGGCTGGCGCTCGGCTACGTCGGCCTCCTCGACGGCGACGGCAGCCCACCGGTGGTCCCGTTCACCCGCCGCGACGGCTCGCCAGGCCGGATCAATCGCCACGCCGACGTCCTCCAGAGCGGCCCGGGGGCTCCCCCCGACGCGCCGCTGGTGGTTCAGGTCTCGCGCTGGGATGGCATGAAGGACATGGCCGGGGTGATGGAGGGCTTCGCGCGATATGTCGATCCGGCGCTCGGCGCCCATCTCGTTCTGGCCGGACCGGCGGTCCGAGGCGTCGCCGACGACCCC
>DATGJM010000064.1:0-12319 GCA_035295205.1 Solirubrobacteraceae bacterium
ACGTTCCAGCTGGCCAGCGAGTTCAAGCGCCTGACCGTGATCGAGAATCTTCTCTCGGCGATCCCGGGCCAGTCCGGTGAGACGCTGCGCGGCGCCCTGCTCGGACGCCGCTACTGGGGCGGGCAGGAGCGAGACGCGATCACACGGGCGACGACGATGCTCGAGCACTTCGGCCTGCTCGAGCTCGCCGACCGATACGCCGGCGACCTCAGCGGGGGGCAGCGGCGGCTGGTCGAGATCATGCGGGCGCTGATGGCGGAGCCCGACGTGCTCCTGCTCGACGAGCCGATGGCCGGGGTCCATCCGCAGCTGGCCCACCGGATCGGCGAGCAGCTCGTAGCCCTGACCGAGGGCGGGATGACGGTCGTGATGGTCGAACACGAGCTCTCGATCATGGACGCCTTCTGCGATCCGGTGATCGTGATGGCCGAGGGACGCGTGCTCGCGGAGGGCACGATGGAAGCGCTGCGAGAGCGCGAGGAGGTCGTGGAGGCCTACCTTGTCGGGTGAGCTCACGCCCGAGCACTCGGAAGTCCCGATCGAGACGCTCGCACACCAAGTCGACGGCGTGTCGCTTCGGACCCTCGAGGTGGTCGCGGGCTATGACCGCAGCCCGGTCATCCACGGGGTGTCGATCGACGTCCACCCGGGCGAGGTCGTCTCCATCGTCGGCCCTAACGGCTCGGGCAAGAGCACGCTGCTGAAGGCGATCGTCGGCGTAGTGGAGATCTTCTCCGGCCGGGTGCTCGTGGGTGAGCGGGACGTAACCGGCTGGGCCTCCGAGGACATCGCTCGCATCGGCGTGGGGTACGTGCCGCAGGTCGATGACGTGTTCGCTCCCCTCACCGTGCGCGAGAACCTCGAGATGGGCGGCTACCTACTGAAGCCGCGGGAAGTCCCGGGGCGAATCGAATACGTGCTCGAGGTCTTCCCGCAGCTCTCCCGGATGCTCAGCCGCCGCGCCGGCAAGCTCAGCGGCGGCGAGCGCAAGATGCTGGCGATGGGCCGCGCGCTGATGCTCGAGCCGGCGCTTGTCGTGCTCGACGAGCCGACGGCCAACCTCGCACCGATCATCGCCGGCGCGGTGCTCGAGCAGCATGTTCGTCAGCTCGCGCAGACCGGCGCCTCGGTGCTGGTCGTCGAGCAGCGGGCCAAGGCGGTGCTGGAGATCTCCGATCGCAGCTACGTGCTCGGTGGCGGCCAGCTCAGGATGGAGGGCACGCCCGCGCGGCTGGCCGCAAGCCGGGAGTTCGTCGACTCCTTCCTCGGCGGGCGGGGTCCGGCGGCGGGACCGGCGGAGGAGTAGACCTCCGCCGGCCGCTACCGCCAAGGCGCTGGGCTAGGGCCGCTGCACGCAGCCCGATGCGGCGTTACTCCACTCCATCTGGAGCCAGTAGTTGCCCGTGGAGATCTGTTGGTTGTACTCGGCGCCGGCTGCACCTCCGAGCGGGGAGCCGAAGGTGAAGTTGCACTTGTCGCCGATCTCGTTGCCGCTCGAGTCGTACCAGGCGTTACCGAGCGGATCGGTGAGCGTCTCGATGTTCTCGTGGCTGGTGACGTTCAGCTCGTCGTCCGCGCCGACGTCTCCGTTTGGATGCTCGCCGCTGTCACAGCCCGAGATCCCGTCATAGGGCATGTTCGCGTACAGGATCGTCGAGGATCCGGACCCCATCGAGCTGTGGTAGGCGCAGTAGATCGTGCCCGAGCACTCGTAGCTCGCGACGCTGGTGCACGTGGTGACGCCGGGCGGGAAGTACACGAAGTACTCGGCACCGAGGCCGGTCGGCCATCCCTTGGCGGCGACCACCTTGGCGACTTCGGTCTGAAGCTGCGAGTCGTTGATGCAGGGGCCGCCCGTGGTCGACACGCAGCCCAGCGAGGGATAGGGATCCGTGTCGACGAACGAGCCTCCGGAGGTCGCGCTGTAGGCGATGTGGCCGGAGCCGTCGTAGTACTGAGTGGCCACCGAATAGACGTTGTTGACCGCACCGCTCGCGGCCGCGACGTTGGTGAAGTAGCCGTTCACGATGTTCTTGAAGGTGGCCGTCGTGCTGTAGCCGCCGGGCTCCCAGTAGATCGCGTAGTTGGCGTCGGAGTGCATGACCGGGCCGCCGTTGTACTGGAGGTTGCTGGAGCCGCCGATGCCGACGCCCAGTCCGCGGTGCGCGAGCCTGTAGGCCAGCGCACGACCGCCCGCCGTGTCGGCGGTCACGATTCCGCGGATGTGGCCGGGGCTGACGGCGCGAGTCTTGGCCGCAGCTCCAGCTGGCACGACCCCGAGCGCGAGCACCGCACACATCGCCGCCGCCACGCCCGCGGACCTCGGTCCATGTCTGAGCACGGATGTCCTCCCTGGTGGGTTGTCCTGGATTACCGGCCGTCGCCGCCTGCCCGGCGATCCGCCCGGTGGGAGGGGATCCTAAGCAGGTCGAGCCTGTTACCGCGCCGGTTGCCCGGCTCTGCGGCCGCTACTGGCTCGCAACGGGCTCGGCACGGACCTCGGGTGTGCGCACGCGGCACGTCCGGTGCAGCAGCACGAGCATGCCCGCGAAGATGACGCAGTCGCCGATGCTCAGCGTGTTCGGAAGGGGCCCGGGCACCGGGATGATGTCGCCGAGCCACAACAGGTGTGGGTGTGAGAGCGCGGCCGAGTTGTGAAAGCCCGCGCCCTCGCTCAGCCCGGCCAGGCGCTGGGCGGCGAGCGACGCCGGCATGACGCCGCCGTTGATGACGATTTCCAAGCTGTTGGCGAGCGCTCCGAGGGCGATGATGCGCGCGCCCGCGACCGCCCGGTTCGCCCACAGGAACACGCCGATCACCGCGTAGGTGCCGATGTGGACACCAGCATGCAGGGTCGCGTCCCCGCCGGGCGCGATCGTGACGATCAGGACCTGGGTCCCGAGGGCCAGGGGCGCAAGCCACAGCCATCGCAGTCGCAGGTCGGCGAGGCGCCCGAGCCGGCCGCCGGTCAGGGGAACGCTGAGTACGCACAGCGCCGCCAGCACGATCAGGATCATGCGGCGGTCCTCTGCGCGCGGGCCCCGCGCGTGACCTCCCTCGAGGCCAGAAGCCAGCGGGTGATCGCCTCGGACTGAAGCGGCGGGCTGATCACGTAGCCCTGCGCGGCGTCGCATCCGAGTGTCCTCAGCCGGGAGAGCGATCCGCCGTCCTCGACGCCTTCGGCCACGGCTCGCAGGCCAAGGTGGTGCGCGAGGTCGATCGTCGAGTTGACGATGATCGACTCCTTCGAGCCGTGGGTCATACGGCCGACGAACGAACGGTCGATCTTGACCTCGGACACCGGGAGGTCGGCGAGGTAGGCGAGGGACGAATAGCCGGTTCCGAAATCGTCGATCGAGATCTCGATCCCCATGCGATGCAGCTCCTGGAGAATCGAGCGCGTCGTCTCGGGGTCCGACATGAGGGTGCTCTCCGTGACCTCGAACTTCAACCGCTGCGGAGCGACCCCGGCGCCATCCAGGGCAGCCCTGACAGACCCGGTGAACTGCCCGTCTATGAGCACGGCGGTGGAGATGTTGACGGCGACGGTCACGTCGATGCCGAGCGGCTCCCAGGTGACGATCTGGCGCAGCGCGACCTCGAGCATCTGCTGAGTCAGCGGCTTGATCAGGTTCGTGTGCTCGGCCATCTCGAGGAAGTCGGCGGGCGCGAGCAGGCCGAGCTGTGGGTGCGGCCAGCGCACGAGCGCCTCGACGGCGAACACCTCGCCGGTGCGCAGGTCGAGCTCCGGCTGATACCACGCCATGATCTGGTCGGTCTGGATCGCGCCGCGCAGGTCGGCCGACAGCGCCAGCTTGCTCGGGCTGTGGTTGTCGTGTCGCTCGTCGTAGAGCGCGAAGCTCGTGCGCGTCTCCTTGGCCTGGTACATGGCGACGTCTGCCTTCTGAAGCAGCGTGTCGACGTCGGTGCCATCGTCGGGGAACACAGCGATCCCGACGCTGGCCTGCACGTCGACCAGGATCTCCTCGAGCTCGAACGACGGCCGTAGCGAGTCGGCGACCCGCTGGGCGATCTGCAACGCGACCTCGCGCGTGCATTCCTCACTCAGGATCGCGAACTCGTCCCCGCCGAGGCGGGCGATCTGGTCCCCGGAACGAAGCTGTTCCCGCAAGCGCTGAGCGACCTGCTGAAGGAGCAGGTCGCCGTAGTGGTGTCCGAGGGTGTCGTTGATGTCCTTGAACCGATCGAGGTCCATGAGCAGCACGCAGGCCGTGGATCGCGGGTCCGCGATCGCCAGCTCGACCGCCTCGCGGAAGGCTCCGCGATTCGGCAGTTCGGTCAGTGAGTCGTGGCGCGCGGCGTGATCGCTGCGCGCCCCGGCCCAGAGGGCCTTGTGAATGGCGAGGATCGGGGCTGCGAAGAGGGGGATCAGAAGCGGCGAGTACGCGGTCGCGGCGATCACGATCGGCGAGAGCAGCAGCAGCACGCCAGCGGTGCTGACCACGAATCCGAGGTCCTTCGCGAAATAGCGCCGGAGCGGGACGCCCTGATAGAGCGCGACCGCGATGCCGACGAGACCGGTGTTGACGACGAAGAAGCCCGTCGCGCTGAGCAGTACCGCGGGCAACTGCGCACCCGAGAAGGGATGCGAGGAGCCGATGTGCGAGGTGGCTCCGAGCAGGTGCAGAATCGCGTAGGCGGCGACGATCGAGATCGTGTACTGGCCGACGTTGAAGCGCACTCGCCACCATGGCTTATCGGAAAGGCGATCCTGAAGCGCGGACGCGATCGCTTGGGCCACCAGCGCGGCACCGAGCCCGCCGGCGAGCAGTAGAGCCATCGTGAACGAGGTCGAGAGGGTGATCTCCTCCTCCTGACCCCGGCGCGGGATCTTCACGGGGAGCGTCTCGGCCAGGATCACCCCGAGCGTCAACAGGCAGAAGGGCAGCGGATGGCCGGAGACGTACTGGATGTGCAGGCTCGCGGCAAGCAGCAGGGCAGCTCCGGCCCCCGCCACGAACACGGCGCCGCAATAGCTCTGGACTGTGAGGACTCGTCGCACGCCGAGATCAGGGACGGTCGGCAGCTGACGCGCCGCGAGCTGTGTCGCGGCGCGCCATGCCGTCGGTACTAGAACTTGTGACCAGCACCTGACGCCACCACGATCGTGGCGACTGTCGAGAGGGCGCAAATGGCGCGGTAAGTGTGGAACCTGAGCATTTCGACCCCCGTCCCTAGAACTTGTTACCCGCGCCGGATGCAACGACGACCGCGAGCACCGCCGAAGCGGCGGTGAGCGCGCGATATAGGTGATACCTCGTCATTGGACCTCCTTGTCCTGCAATTGTTGGTTGGAGGTCGGTAGCTGGGCGGTCTGCGAGAGACCCCTGGCTTTGCGTCCCCGCCTCGCGACGGGTTTGCCCTTGGCGACACTGCAGGCATCGGCTCGCGCGAGCGTGCCGCTGAGCGCTCTGGCCGTTTGTTGGAGGATCAACTAAGGTCAGCGGACTGACACGGCTCAGAACCGCAGTTCATACTCCTCCGCCGTCGCCGGCCCGGTTGCGACCTCGATCGAGGTGAAGCGGACCGCGAACTCGCCCCTCGGCCAGAGCAGATGCCGGTGCTCGAAACGGCCGTCCAGGAGCGCGTCGACCTCCTGGCAGACGAGCTCCGTCTGCGGATCGCTCAGCCAACCGGCGAGCTCCTGATCGGTCGCCCCCGCGACCTCGACGTTCATCAGGTAATCGACGACGAGCCGTTCGTAGCCGTCCTGCTCGTCTGGCGCGACGACGGTGAGCATGAGCCGCTCTGGAAGCGCAAGCGACCAGGACTCGACGCGCCCGCGGTCCAGGGAGTGATAGCGGCCGTCGACCGCCTCGCCGGCGAGCACCCGGAACTCGTAGGGCAGCAGCGGGAGCACGGCGATCCGGTGGCGATCGTAGGCCGACTCGAGCTCGCTCACCTCCGCCTTGCTCAGCGGGCGGTCGCCGAAGCCGTGCCAGTCACGGGTCAGCCAGCGCATCACCATCCGCGGATTGTCCCGGCAAAGCGTGCGCGGGGCTGGATAAGAGTTCCGTTCGAAAACGTGAAGCCGTCGGAGCCGCTGCCGATCACCGGGAGGCATGGCCTCAGCGAAGAAAGGATGCCCATGGATATCCAGTCCCTGGCCGGGCTCGGGCCGCAGGTACGCGCGGTAACCGGCACGACGCCGACGACGATGACAAGCCCGCCTCCGACGCCCGCCTTGGACGGGACGCTGAGCGGGATCGCCGGCCAGCTCGGGATGAGCCTCAGCTCAGTGCAGACGGCTCTGAAGTCGGGCCAGTCCATCAACGACCTGGCGCAGCAGCAGGGCGTCTCGCAGAGCTCCCTCGTGAGCTTCGTCCAGAAGCAGATCCAGCAGGGCCGTCAGGCGAACGGGCGCGAGCCGGTCGATCAGGTCACGCTCGACCGTCTGGTGAGCCGTGCCTTCGCCCATCACCGGCGGACCCCGGCGGGTTCCGCCTGATCGCGTGACGGCGGCCGGCAACCCGGGGAGCGACGCGCGGAGCGGCGCTCCGGCCTGGGAGTTCGCGGCCACCGGCACGCGGTGGCGCCTCTATCACTCCGGGAACGCGGAACAGAGCGTCGCGGTCGCGCTGGCCGATGCGATCGAGCTCGACGAGGCCCGCTGGTCGCGGTTTCGGCAGGACAGCGAGCTCACGCGGCTGAACCGCGCTGCCGGAACCTGGCAGACCGTCTCCGAAGAGACGTTCGCACTGCTCGCGGCCTGCGAGAAATGGCGCCGGCACACCGGTGGTGTCTTTCAGCCGCTCGTGGGACGCGCGCTAGAAGCCTGGGGCTACGAGGCGAGCATCAGCGTGCGCGCGCCATTCGCGCCGAGCAGCCCGTCGGGGATGCAGGTCGGGCAATCGGTCCGCCTCGACGAGACGCGCACTCGCGTCCTGATCCCGTCCGGAACGTCAATCGACGTCGGCGGAATCGGCAAGGGCTGGATCGCGGCCCGGGCCGCAGGGGTGATCACGCATCTCTGCGACGACCCCGCGCTGCTGCTCGACGCTGGTGGCGACGTCGTGTCCGTGACCGGCGAGCATCTGGTCGCGGTGGAGGGCCCGGACGAGCTGTGGATACGCCTCCGAGCCGGCCAGGCGGTCGCGACCTCGGGACATGGCCGCCGGCGGTGGGTCAACGGCGACGGGCAGGCCGCCCATCACCTCATCGATCCGGCCACCGGCGCGCCCGGCCCGAGGACCCAGGCGACCGTGATCGCCGAGGACCCGGTCGCCGCGGACGTGATGGCCAAGGTGCTGGCGCTCCGGCCCGAACTCGTCGGGGCGACGCCTTACCCGGCGCTCGTCCGCACCCCGGACGGTACGACGGCGAGCGACACCTGGCCCGACGCCGTCAGCAGCAGTAATTGAGCATCAACCCGCTCAGGAAGTTCACCAGAGCGGCGAGCGGTGCTGCCATCGCGCCCTGCACGTTCTCGCTCGGCTTGCCCGAGATCGCGAGCGTGTACAGCGTGGCCTTCGGGTCGGTGTGCCGGGGCGGTGGCACCCCTCGCGCCGCGGTGACCAGACGACGCAGCAGCCCGGCCTGGCCTGCCGGGAGCCGGAACGGCCGCTGGCGTGCGCCGACCTGCTCGCCGATCAACGTCGTCAGCACTCCCGAGCCGTCGCTCTTGACCCACACGGTCTGCCACATGAGGCTCTCCGGCGAGTAGGAGCGCATCCTGACCAGTGGGTGGCCTGGATTCAGGAACCTCGTGTCGGAGACATCGTGCTTGCCGGCGTGGGTCTCGGCGGGGACAGCGCCCCCGGCGGTGGCGGGGCCGGATTTACCGCCGGCCGCGGAATGACTCGAGCCGCCACAGCCCGCGAGTGCGAGCGCGACCAGAACGAGCGCACAGCCTCCCCGTCGACTCCGGACACGCACCACGTCTTTAGCTTAGCTTTAGCTAACTGGCTCCGCCCCGGCAAACCCGGCGCTCGGGCTGACAGGATGCCTGGCATGCACGACACGAGCCCTGGGCAGCTCGCGTTCCTGTTCGACCTCGACGGGACGCTGGTGGACAGCGTCTACCAGCACGTGATCGCGTGGCGCGAAGCGCTCGAGGGGGTCGGAATCAACCTGCCCGTGTGGAAGATTCACCGCCGGATCGGGATGAGTGGCGGACTGTTCGTCAACGCGCTCGCGCGGGAGCTCGACACCGAGCTCGATCGTGAGGTGATCGCCACCCTTCCGGGCCTTCACGCCGAGGCCTACATCCGTCGCTTCGACAGCGTCCGGCCGCTCCCCGGCGCCGCGGAGCTCCTGGCCGCCCTCACCGAGCACGCGGTGCCGTGGGCGATCGCGACCAGCGGCGCCGAGCGCTACGCGCGCCTCTCGCTCGAGCTTCTCGGCCTGCCGTCCGACACCCCGCTCGTGACCCGCGACCAGGTGCGCTACGCCAAGCCCGACCCCGACCTGTTCCTGACCGCGGCAGCGCGGATCGGCGTCCCGATCGGGGACAGCGTCGTCGTCGGGGACAGCGTGTGGGACCTGCTCGCCGCCAGGCGGGCGCGGGCGCTCGGGATCGGCTTGCTCTCCGGCGGCTACGGCCGCGAGGAGCTCCTGTACTCCGGCGCCTATCGCGTGTACGAAGACCCGAGCGATCTTCTCGCGCATCTGGACGAGGTCGGTGTCCGCCGCCCGCTCTGAGGAGAGGCGCCTCTACCTGCTGCGCCACGCCAAGTCGAGCTGGTCGGATCCCGGCCTGGCAGATCACGACCGGCCGTTGGCGCCGCGGGGGCGGCGCGCGGCCATCCTGATCGGCGAGCACCTGCGCTCGGCGCAGATCGCGCCCCAGCTCGTCCTATGCTCGTCGGCCTGCCGTGCCGTGGAGACGCTCGAGTATCTGCGGCTCGCCGGCAAGGTCGAAGTGGAGCCCGAGCTCTACGGCGCGTCGCCCGACGAGCTGCTCGACCGTCTGCGCGTGCTGCCGGACGAGCTCGGCGCCGTGATGCTGATCGGCCACAACCCGTCGATCCAGGAGCTCGCCGCCGGCCTCGCCGCGGGGGACAGCGGCCTGTCAGAGCGCAGATACCCCACCGGCGCGCTCGCGGTGCTCACGTTCGCGGGGCCCTGGTCATCGCTGCGTCCTCAGCGGGCGAACCTCGTGGAGTTCGTCCGGCCCCGCGATCTGACGTAGCCCGCGGCCGTTACGACAGGCGCCAGAACTCTCCGGTCAATCCCAGGCCGTCGAGGAGCCCCTGGTTGTGCTCGCGGCTGTGGGGAGTCCACTCGGGGCTGAGGCGATCGCTCCACCAGGCGTGCGCCAGGTCGCAGAGCTTGGCGGCCGTGAGGGTCGCTCCCGGCGCGCGGCTGCCGAGCCAGTTGCGGATGTGCTCCTCCGACCGGAAGAGGTTCATCGTGCTTCAGGTGTAGACGATGTCCTCCCACCAGCGACTGGCGGGGACCAGGCAGTGAAACATCGCCTCAGAGTCCTCGGGCCGCTGATCGCGCACCTCGAGTGTCAGTGCCTCCCCGCAGTCGGGGCACGAGGTCTCGATCCGGCCGTCGGCGCCCAGGGCCGCGCAGATGCCGAACGCGTCCCAGGCGCAGTTGGCATACCACCAGCGACCGGCGGCGTGGACCCGGTAGGCGGTGGGCACCGCGGAGAACGGGTTGGCCATCCGTAGCTCGCCGGAAGGGTCGAGGACGAGGGCATGGGCGTCGTGAAGGCCGCGCCACAGCGCCACGACCTCCGGGCGGCTCACCCCCGCCCGAGCCGCGAGCTCATCGGCGGTCGGTGCACGGCCGAGCTCCACGAACATCGCATACGTCCGGTTGCGAAGTGAGAGCGCGGTTTCGTACACGCGCGGGATTCTCGCACCACCTTCCCCGAACTACTGACGGCGAGCGGTACCCGATCCGGATGGTGGCAGCGGCCGTGCGGGCGAGACTCGAGGCAGCGAATCATTGGAGGACACATGAGCACGCTCCGTGAAGCAGCCGAAGAGTTCCTCGCCCAGCGCAGGATCGCCGTGGCAGGTGTCTCGCGCGACGGCAGGCATTCGGCCAACCTCATCTACCGCAGGCTCCGCGACAGTGGTCACGAGGTCTTCGCCGTG
This sequence comes from Solirubrobacteraceae bacterium, assembly GCA_035295205.1. GTDB lineage: Bacteria > Actinomycetota > Thermoleophilia > Solirubrobacterales > Solirubrobacteraceae > Palsa-465. The sequence continues at coordinate 10,074 of DATGJM010000064.1, forward strand.
AACCCAAACACCGTCGAGGTGGAGGGCGATCTGTGCTACCCGTCGGTCACCGCGATTCCCGGAGGCGTCGATGGCGTCGTGATCGTGACGCCCGCGGATGCCTCGCTCGGTGTCGCGACCGACTGTGCGACGGCCCAGGTACCTCGTGTCTGGCTGCACCGCGGCATCGGCCCCGGCAGCAGCTCGGAGGAGGCCGTCGCCTACTGCCACGAGCACGGGATCACCGCGATCCCAGGCGGCTGCCCCTGCATGTTCGGCGACACGGCCGACCCTGGCCACAGGTGCATGCGGGCGATGCTGACGGTGACCGGGAAGATCCCGCGGGCCGTCTAGCCCCGCAGGGCGGCGCCGGCGCGCGCCGGCGGTGGGGCCTCGAGCGCGGGCTGCAGGTCGAGCTGATACCAGCGTACGTCGACCCACCGTCCGAACTTGAAGCCGATCCGCCGGTAAACGCCGACCTCGGTGAAGCCCATCGCCCGGTGCAGCCCCTCACTGGCGGCGTTCGGCAGCCCGATCCCGGCACACACGACGCATATCCCGCGCTCTCGCAGACCGTCGAACAGCTCCGCGTACAGGCCCCGGCCCAGCCCGCGACCGTGGTGCTCGGCCGACAGATAGATGGCGACGTCGGCCGCCCAGCGATAGGCGTCCCTCTCCCGATGGGAGGAACCGTAGGCGTAGCCGCAGACCTCCCCCTCCCGCTCGGCCACGAGCCACAGATGGGCGGCTCGGATGCGGCGCTCCATCTCCGCCGCCGTCGGCGGGACGGTCTCGAAGGAGATGATCGAATCGGTGACGTACGGGGCGTAGATGACCGCGCAGGCGGCGGCGTCCTCGGGTGTCGCCTCGCGGATCATCGCGCCAGCGCCACCAGGTAGCGGCAGCCACCGTCGGTGGCGTACTCCCGGGCGGTGGCCGCAGAGACGGCCACGCAGTCGCCGGCCCGGAGCCGATGCTCGGTGTCCCCTTCGCGCACGCGCAGCGCGCCGTCGAGCACCCACACCTGCTGCTGGGCCGCCAGGGAGGCCTCCGCCGGGTAGCCGATCGCCGTGCCCGGCGGGAGTTCGACCTCGACGAGCTCGAGGCGGTCGCGGGGGTGCGGCGATAGCGCGCGGCGCCGGTAGCCGGTCGCCGGATCGACCCACACCGGCTGGTCGGCAGCGCGGACCAGCGGTGACTCACCGCGCTCGGCGCGGGCCACGAGCGAGGAGAGGCTGATCCCGAGGCCGCCGGAGAGCCTCCCGAGAAGCGCCGCGGTCGGCTGGGCCTCCTCGCGCTCGACCTTGGCGATCATCGCCCGCGACACGCCCGCACGCTCGGCCAGCGCCATCACGCTCAACCCCGCGGCTTCCCGTGCCTCCCGCACCGCAGCGCCGACGGCGAGTGGTGCCAGCATAGTCATCATCATTGTTACTATAGTTGCACGTCGACCACGAACGCCGGGTCGTAGCCCGCGACCGGCTCGTTGGGATAGCCGCACGGATTGCTGAGCAAGCGGGTGCCGGCGACATCGATGTCGGCCCAGCGGTGCGTGTGGCCGTAGACCCAGAGCCGGGCGCGCTCGCCGTCCATCAGCTCGCTCAGATCGCTGACGAACGCGCCGGCGATCAGGCGAAGGACCTCTTGGGGAGGGCGCCACGAGATGTACGGGGAGTGGTGCGTGACCACGACCGTCGGCCCCGCGTGGACATCGGCCAGCCGCCCGGCGAGCCAGCGCCGGCTGGCGACGTGCAGCTCGCGCGTGTCCTGCGCTCTGAGCACCCGGTCGGCGCTTCCGTTGTGGATCACGTGGTAGTCGCTGACCGCCCGTTCGCAGACCCGCATCGAAAGCTCTCGATGGTCGGCGCCGTCGAACTCGAAGTCGCTCCACAGGGTGCAGCCCAGAAACCGCACTCCGTCGATGGTCACCTCGTCGCGTTCGAGCACGTGCACCGACGACCCGGCCGCGGCCGCGCGCAGGTCGGCGATCAGCCCCGGCATCGCATGGCCGTAGAACTCGTGGTTGCCGGCGACGTAGATGACGGGCCGCGCGCCCGCCCAGGCGCGGGCCCACTCCACCCCACGGGTGCCGGTCGAGATGTCGCCGGCCAGCACGACGACGTCGGCGTCCGGCGAGGGCATTTCCGCGATCCCACGCTCCAGATGCAGGTCGCTCAGCACGTGCAGGCGCATCGGCACATCATGATCGGAGCTCGCACTCGCGAGCTCGCGTGGGCGCCGCTACGGCGTAGGCGATGTGGTTGTGG
>DATGJM010000065.1:0-6851 GCA_035295205.1 Solirubrobacteraceae bacterium
CCCCCGCCGAGTGGTTAGTCCCCCGCCGCTTGGGCCCGCCCCCGCCGAGTGGTGAGCCCCCGCGGCCCGGGCCAGCCGCCGCCGAGTGGTGAGTCCCCCGCCGCCGGGCAAGCCCCCGCCGAGTGGTTAGTGAATTTGTTCCGGCGGGCCCGAATCAAACTCACTAACAACCCCAGCGCCGCGGAGCTTAGTGTGATTGTGCTCCCAGGACCGGAACAAACTCACTAACGAACCGCCGCGGCCCGGACTCCACCCCCACCTGCCGCCGGGGCGGAGCTGCGGGGAGAGACCGGGCGATCGAGCGCGGGCGCTCCGGGTAGCCTCGCGGCCATGGTCGCGTTCGTCCTCTCAGGCGGCGCCAGCCTCGGCGCGATCGAAGCCGGGATGCTGGCGGCGCTCTACGAGCACGAGATCGCCCCCGACCTGATCGTCGGGACGTCGGCCGGCGCGCTGAACGGCGCCTTCATCGCGTCCCGCCCGCCCAGCCCCCAGACCGCCGCGGAGCTGAGCGATCAGTGGCGGGCCACCCACACCTTCGAGGTCTTCCCGCCTAATCCGTTCACGGCCGCGCTCGGGCTGATCGGCGAGGACGATCATCTCGTTTCGAACTCGGGCGTGAAGCGCATCCTCCAGAGCCGGCAGCAGTTCCGCCGTCTCGAGGACGCCTCGGTCTCGTTCCACGTGATCGCCACCGACGTGCTGACTGGCGCGAAGCGGCGGCTCTCGACCGGGGACGCGCTGGGCGCCGTGCTGGCCAGCGCCGCGATCCCCGGCGTGTTCCCTTCGATCCGCTTCCAGGATCGGCAGCTCGTTGACGGCGGGGTGGCGGAGAACACGCCGATCGCCGACGCGGTCGAGCTCGGCGCCGACACCGTCTACGTGCTGCCGACGGGCGCTCCCTGCACGCTGCGCGAGCCGCCGCGCGGGGCGATCGCGATGCTCGTCCACGCTCTCGCCCTGCTGATCAACCAGCGGCTCGCCCAGGACATCGCGCACTATTCATCGCTCGTGCGGATGATCGTCTTCCCGCCCCCGTGCCCGCAGCCCGTCCCGGCATGGGACTTCGATCACGCCGCGGAGCTGATCGAGGCGGGCTACCGGTCCGCCACCGAGGTGCTCTCCAGTGGCGAGCCGGGGCACCCCCGCTGGCACGAGCTGGCGGTGGGGCGCCTCACGCCCCACGCTCACTAGGCGACCTGGGTCTCGGCGACGGAGCCGTCCCAGCACTCGTCGACGAATTCGGCGATCTGCTCGGTCAGCCGCGCCGGACGCACTCGGAGCTCGATGATCGACTGGGCGTTGAGCAGCCGGGCGTTCGGCAGCTCGTGCGCCAGCATGTCGGCGTCGGAGAACGGATGCACAGGGTCGCGGGGATGGCCGACGACGAGCGCCGGGGCCTCGATCTTCCGCCGCTCGCGGCGGTGCGGCGCGGTGCGCCCGAAGATGATGCCCTGAAGGACGGCGCCGCTCGGCCCAGGGTCCTGCCCCACCGCGTCGAGCAGCATCTCGGCCATCAGCGGCAGGCCCCTGCGCGGAATTGACCGCGCGCCGCGGGCGATGAACCTCATCACCGGCTCGCCGAACGTGAGCGCGAACAGCAGCGGCGTGAACGCGGCGGCGCAGGCTGGGATCGCGTTGTCGAGGACCGGCATCTCGAGCAGCATCCCGCGCAGCCGGTGGGGGGCAAGGGCGGCGAGCTCGAGCGTGATGTTGGCGCCGAGCGAGGCGCCCCCGACCACGGCCTGGTCAAGCTCGAGGTGATCGAGCAGCGCCAGGGCCTGCTCCGCGAATGCGCTCATCGAGTAGCGCCACATGTCCCGGGGGCGGTCCGAGGCCCCATGGCCCAGCGGGTCGAAGGTGATCACGCGGTTGCCGTGGCCTGCCAGCGCACGGGCCAGGGGGACCTGCATCTTCTGTGAGAGCAGCAGCCCCGGCATGAGCACGGTCGGCCGCGGACCCCTTCCGTGGACCGTGTAGGCGAGCCTCTGCCCGTCGTGGCGGAAATACGCCATCGCTGCGCAGGATACCGGTGGAATGGAACGGTCCATCTGGGGTGGCGCTCGAGCGCCCGACCCCGCATAATGAGCGCCATGGAAGCAGGCACGGTGCCCGTTGGGGTGCCGCGCGGGGCACTTCGTGGGGCGTCACCGGCGCTCTTTAGGCTTGCCTCGGACAACCAGCTGGTGCGTGGAGTCAGGGCCGGGCGTCAGGCGGCCTTCGAGGTCGTCTACGACCGCTATCACCGCCCGATCCTGAGTTTCTGCTCGCAGCTCCTCGGTGACCGCTACGAGGCCGAGGACGCCGTGCAGCACACGTTCATGGCCGCATACGACAGCCTGCTCGATCACGATCGCCCGATCCAGTTGAAGCCGTGGCTGTTCGCGATCGCACGCAACCGCTGCTACACGGTGCTACGCGCACGGCGCGAGATAGCGAGCGCCGAGATGGTCGAGGGCGAAGGCGAGAACCCAGCGAACATCGTCCAGCGCCGCGAGGACCTGCGAGACCTCGTCTTCGACGTCAGCCGGCTCCCCGACGACCAGCGCGCCGCGTTGGTCATGGCGGAGCTCGGGGCGCTCAGTCACGACGAGATCGCCCTCGCGCTCGAGGTGCCGCGCGAGAAAGTGAAGGCGCTCGTCTTCCAGGCCCGGGAATCCCTGCTGGCCACCCGCACCGCACGCGAGACGGACTGTGCGCAGATCCGCGAGGAGCTGAGCGCGGTGCGAGGGCCGGCAATGCGCCGAAGCCATCTGCGGCGCCACTTGCACGCCTGCGAGGGCTGCCGCGAGTACCGCTCACAGCTGCGCCATCAGCGGGCGCGCCTGGCGGCGCTGATCCCAGTCGTGCCCTCGGTGGCGCTCAAGCAGACCGTGCTCCAGGGCACCGTTGGCGCCCGGACGGCAAGCGCCGGCGCCGGAGGCGGCACCGCGGCCGCGGCCGGGTCCTCGGCGCTGAAGCTGGCACTCGTCAAGCCGATCGCGGTCGCCATCCTCAGCGTCGCCGGGGCAGCCGCGGTCGTGCATACCGCGCTGCACCATCCCCGTCGTCCGGTGGTGAGCGCCGCGCGGACTCCGCTGCTGATCGCTCATTCGCGCCACGTCGCGCACGTGGCGCTCCGACCCGACGGAGTGCAGGCAAAGCCGCCTGTGCGGGTCTCCTACCTACGCCACGGGCCGGTTTCCCATCGGACGGTCAGGCACCCTCTGTGGTCGCTGCCTGTCGCCCGCCCTGTGCCGGTAAGGCAGCCGGCTCCCAGCCATCAGGCGCCACCTGTGGTCGCGCCCGTACCGGTGAGCTCCTCCGCCCCGACGCCCGCGCCGGCCTCTTCGCCGGCTCCAGCGGCGGAGCCCGCGCTGCCCGTGGCGTCCCACGAGGCCCAGGATCGTCCGACCGTGACGACCCCGACCGGGACCCACTCCACGGACGGCGGCCCCAGCACCCCCGGCTCGGGTGACGGCACGGGCTCGACCGGCGGGACGACAGCGGGCCCTTCGTGCACCGATCGGCCTCGCAAGCGCCACCACCGACATCACCACATCGCCGGCTGTCCCTCGGCGGTGCCGAAGCCAACGGGCCCGACGGCCCCGGGTGCAACGACGCCGGTGCCCACGACCGCCCCGGCAACGACTGCGCCCCTAACTGCGACGACTCCGATGGCGACGGGCGCCACCGGCACCGCCGTGCCGGCGCCGACGGGCGATCCGACGGCGACCACGACCACGTCGCAGCCCCACCGCTGACACAGCCGTCCTTCGACCGGTACCGTGTGAGTACCACCAGCACGAGGAGGACTGCTCAATGGCCAAAGCACCACGGTCCCTGGCGGGCCAGGTAGTCGCCATCACCGGCGGCGCCCGCGGAATCGGTCGCGCGACCGCTGCCGCGCTGATCCGCGAGGGCGCGCGCGTGGCGATCGGCGACATCGAGGCCTCGCTGGCCGAGAAGACGGCGGCCGACCTGGGTGCGGGCACCGTCGGCTTGGCCCTGGACGTGACCGACCGCGGCAGCTTCGCCGGCTTCCTCGATCAGGTCGAGCAGCGCCTCGGACCGCTCGACGTGCTCGTCAATAACGCCGGGATCATGCCGATCGGGCCTTTCATCGAGGAGACCGATAGCACCGCCCGTCGGATGATCGACATCAACCTCCACGGAGTCATCTTCGGCTCCAAGCTCGCGCTCGAGCGCTTCATACCTCGGCGCCGCGGTCACCTCGTGCAGATCGCCTCGGCGGCCGGGAAGTGGGGAATCGCCGGTGGAGCGACCTACTGCGCGACCAAGCACGCGGTGGTGGGCCTCAGCGAGGCCATCGCCCAGGAGGTCAAGGGCACCGGCGTCGAGGTCAGCGTCGTGATGCCGACGGTGGTCAACACCGAGCTCGGCTCCGGGCTGCCGCAGACGCGGGCATTCAAGCCCGTCCAGCCCGAGGACGTCGCCGACGCCATCGTCGAGGCGCTGAAGACCGGCCGCTTCGACGTCTATGTGCCGAAGTCGATCGGCGCGACCGTGCGGATGGGGAGCCTGATGCCACGTCGCGCCTGGCAGGCGATCAGCCACCTGCTGAAGGGTGACCAGGTGCTGGCCAAGCCCGACCACCTGGCGCGGGCGGCCTACGAGGCGCGGATGGAGCAGATGATGGGGAGCCCGGCTGCCCCGGCGCCGGTGGTGCAGATCCCCGAAACGCCGGAGCTCTCAGAAGCGCCTGAGCCCACCGAGGCCAGCTCAGTCGGCTGAGAGCCAGCGGGCGATCGTCTCGCCGATCAGCGGGCCCGCGTCCTCCTGGAGGAAGTGGCTGGCGTCCTCGATCACGTGGTCGACCTGCGTCCCGATCCGGGCGGCGAACCGCCGTCCGGTCTCGAGCGTGAGCACGGGGTCGCTGTCAGCCCAGATGACGAGCTTGGGCCGGGCGTCGGAGCGCAGAGCCTCCAGCACGCGACTGCCGTCCTGCGCTCCGGGCATCTCGGGCGAGGTCGGCAGGATCATCGCGAACGCACGAGCCCCAGCCTTCGAGGCCGGGTTCGGGAAGGGCGCCTCGTAGGCGGCGATCACCTCGTCGCCGGGATCGTGCCGGCAGGCCCCCCGGATCAGCATCCCGATCGGCAGGTCCTCGGTGCGGGAGACGAAGTCGCGGAACGCCAGCCACGCGTCGGACATCGTCTGATGCCCGGTGAAGACGCCGCCGTCGAGCATGACCAGGCGGCTGAAGCGGTCGGGATGCTCGACGGCGAGGCGCAGGCCGATCGGGCTGCCCCAGTCGTGCACGACCATCGTGGCCTCGCGAAGGTCGAGCTGCTCGGCCAGCTCGCTCATCGCGCTCACGTGGCGGTCGTAGCTGTACCAGCCGAGGTCTGTCGGCTTGTCCGAGCGGCCGAATCCAGGGAGGTCGGGGACGATGCAGCGAAAGCCGGCGTCCCGGACGGCCGGGAAGACCTTGCGCCACAGGAAGGACCAGGTCGGATTGCCGTGCATGAACCACACCGGCTGACCGTCGCCCTCGTCGAGGTGGGCCAGGCGCAGGCCCTCGAACTCGCGGTTGCGCGATTCGAAGGGGAAGTCGGGAAGCCCGTCGAGGACCTCGTCGGGTGCTCGGACCGCGTCGGCCACGGCGGGGATCCTAGGGGCCGGCCGCGATCACGCGCGCCGCGTCGCCCGCGACCGTGACCTCGATCTCGGACGAGAACCGCTCCCAGGCGATCAGGTTCAGCGCCTGGAGCCGGTCGAGCATCGCCTGCAGCGCCTGCCGCTGTGGCTCGCCCACATAGGCGCGGGCGATCGTGAAGGACCACCCCGCGGCCGCGGGCGGATCGGCCACCCCGACCAGCTGCTGGTAGCGCTCGTCGCTCACCGCGCTCGTCACCCGGAGCGGCGCCTGCCCGCCTGACAGCGCCTTCACCCGCGCCGCGAGCTCCAGTAGCAGCGTCAGCGCCACCGGCTGAAGGCCGCGATACAGCCCCGCCGGGGCCTTCAGCTGCCGGGCCAGGTCGCCGATCGATCCTGAATAGGACAGCCCGAGTTGCGCGGCGTTGGCCGGCAGCGGAGTGAGCGTGCCGCGGGCGTAAGCGGCTTGGAGCGCAGCCGGCGTCGCGAGCGTGGGAGTGTGGTCGGGTGGATGCAGGACCTCGGCGGCCGAGTCGGTGGCGGTCTGCAGGGCAGCGAGCCGTGCGAGACCGGCGGGGTCGCTGCGGTACATGCGCATGATCTCCACGGCCCCCAGAACCCGCCAGTAGTAGAGCGAGGACTGGTCGAGGAATCCCGAGAGCAGGGCGAAGGTCCGCGGGTTGTGATCGGGCGAGCTGTCGAAGAAGAGCTGCACGTAGGGCACGGGCCGGCCACCGTCGTAGAGGTCGAGCACGTGGCTGAGGTTCCCCATGCCCATGTGGTAGGTCACGACCGCGAGGTCCTCGCGCCCGAAGCGGGCGTCGGCCAGCTCCAGGTAGCGGACCGCTCCCGCGAGCGCCCGTCTGGGGTCGAAGCGCTCGTCGACGCGGGCGCGCCTGCGCTCCAGCGCGGCGATCGCCGAGGACGAGGCGCCGTTGCCCTGCGCTCGGGCGATCTGTGCCGTGAGCTTCCGGCTTGCCGCCAGGTCCACTCGCAGCCCGAGCAGCGAAGTCGCGGTCGAGGGCAGGATCTGGGTCAGCCCGGCCGCGTTCGAGGGGTCGTTTCCGGCCACGGCGTCCGGCCGCCCGGCGCTCTCCACGAACACCAGGCCCTCGAGGAGGTCGGGATCGAGACTCGTGCCGGCGACCGCCGCATCGATCAGTGGCCGCAGCCGGGTCACACGGGCGGCCGTGGCCACAGCGCCGCCGGGGCTCTCCGTGAACAGCACATGAGCCTCCCCGGCGATCGCGCGAGCC
>DATGJM010000066.1:0-8058 GCA_035295205.1 Solirubrobacteraceae bacterium
CTCGGCCATCGCGAGCACTCGCTCGAGCAGCCCGATGTCGAAGTCGCGGCCGATCACGGCGGCGATGCGCAGCCACTCGGTGGCGGTGGCGTCGAAGCGCTCGAGCCGCCTGGCGATCACCTGCTTGACGCCCTCGGGCAGCCCGGCCCGCACCAGGTCACCCGCCCCGGCCGCGCCCGGGCGCACACCCGCGTCGATCAGGTGGCGGACGATCTCCTCGACGAACAGCGGGTTGCCCTCGGTCTCGGCATACAGAGCCCGCACGAACGGGCGACTCGGCGTCTCGCCCGTCAGCACCCGCACGAGCTCGCCAGTCGAGGCTTCGCTCAGCCCGCCGATCGGAAGCTCGCTCAGCAGCTGCTCGCGGTACAGGTCCGCCAGCGCTCCGCCGAAGCCGGCCGGGGAGCTCTCGCGGGCGCGATGGGCGGCCAGGATCAGCAAGCGCCGCGGCTCGCCGGCCCGCGCCAGATGGCGGAGCAGCAGCAGCGTCGGGCGGTCGGCCCAGTGCAGGTCGTCGAGCACGAGCAGGATCGGCGCCTGGTGCGAGATCGCGCTCAGCAGCCCGACGACGGCTTCGAATAGGCGGTAGCGCTCGGTGTCGGGCTCCTGGGGGAGATTCGTGACCAGGTCGGGAGCGCGACGGCGCAGCTCGGGGACCAGGCGGGCCAGCTCGGAGCCGTATTCCCTGACCGCGGCCCGCAGCTCGGCCAGGGGCGCGCTCAGCACGTAGTGGCGCAGCGCCTCGAGGAACGGCTGGTAAGGCACGAGGTTCTCCTCGGGAGCGCGACCGGCCAGCACCACCGCGCCCTGCTCGTGCACCCGGCCGGCGAGCGCGGCCGCCAGGCGGGTCTTCCCGATACCCGGATCGCCGGCCAGGACGACGACCCGCGCCGCGACCGGATCGCGCGCGCCGAACGCCGGATCGCGCACGGTGGTGCGCGCGAGCTGCCAGAGGCGCTCGAGCTCGGCCAGCTCCTCCGCGCGTCCGACCAGCGGCGCGGTGACGCGAGCCGCGAGCTCGGGCGGCAGCTCGACGCCGCTCAGCGCCGTGTCGGCTCCGGATCGTGGCGCGAAGGGATGAACCTGAGGGTTCAGCAGGCGGTCATGCGCGGCCATCGCGTCCGGCGAGGGCAGGGTTCCGAGCTCGTCGCGCAGCAGCGTGCGCAGCTGCTCGAACACCCGCACGCCCTCGGCGACGTTGCCCTGGGCGGCGAGAGCCTCCATCAGCAGCGTGTAGGCCGACTCCCGGTAGGGCTCCGAGCCGATCAGCGCCCTCGCGGCCCGCTCTGCGCTGGCCAGCTGCGAGCCCCCCAGCCCCAGCCCGGCGCGGCCGATGACCTCGAGCGCCTGCAGGCGGAGCTCCTCGAGCTCGCGGCGCACCAGCTCGAGCCACGCCGTCTGATGCCCCGGGAGCAGGCCGCGGCCGGCCACGTTCAGTGGGACCTGGGCCAGCGCCCAGGCGGTGCGAAGCTCGCCCTGTTCGAGCGCGGACTCCGCGCGAGCCACCTGGCTACGGGCAGCCTCGAGGTCCACCCAGACCGGCTCGGGCAGCGCCAGCACAAGCTGGTCGCGCCCGGTGAGCACAGTGCCGCCGACCGCGGAGCGCAGCCGGGAGAGCAGGGTGCGCAGGGCGGCGTCCTGGGATTGGGGCGCTCGCTCGGGCCACAGCGCGACGCTCAGCTCCTCCCGGCTGACCAGGCGGGCGCGGTTCAGGATCAGGTAGGCCAACAGCAGCCGGACCTGCTTACCCCGGAGGCGATCTGCCACCTGGGCACCAGCGATCTCTACGGACATCCGCCCGCAGAGCTGAATCCGGGTGTCCCGCGCGGGGGCCTCAACAGTTGGCAACGTTTTGGAAACGTATCGCCAACGCGGGTGCGTGATCGTCCCGCAGCGTGGTGAACACCGGGGTCACTCCCAACGACACCCTCGGCGGGGCGCAACAGACGACGGGTGAAGGCCGCGACGGTGAGGGGCACACTGCCGGACAGGAGAGACGCCGCCGGATCGCCTACTGCGAGTGCGGGGCGCAACTCGCAGGCGACTCCCGGCTGGCGCTCTTCCGCGCGGCCGAAAGCCATGTCGCACATCACCACCCGGAGCTCGTAGGGGCGTTCGAGCTCGACGTGGTGATGCAAATGGCCGAGGATGTCGGCGGCACTGACGCCGTCGGGCGCCCGGGGGCATAGCACCTAGGGGCGGGCGGTGTGCAGACCGCCGCCCGCCCAGGGGCTGTGCCGGCCGGCATTGGGAGTTTGTGCTGACGGCTTGGCCCGCCGGCATTTGGGAGTCTCACTGCGCGAAACTCCCGGGCGTACATGTCCGCCGCTGCTCGGTCGGCCGCCGCGCGGTCAGCCGCCGCAGGGGCCGGTGCTGACCGTACCGCTCCGGTGCCGCGCGCGAGCCAGCTGCGCGCCGACGAGCGAGTCCGGAATTGCGAACCCTCCGCGCTTGGCGGTGCCGACGATCGCCGCGAACACCGTGGCCAGGACCCGGCCATGCGAGTCGATCACTGGCCCGCCCGAATTGCCCGGCCGGACCAGCCCGCGCAGGGTGACGATCGTCCGCTGCACGGGCCCGTTTCCGTACGCGTCCTCGGTGTTGACGGTCTCGGTCTGGCCGATCCGGGCCGGCTCGGCGACGAACGGACCGTCGAGCGGATAGCCGAGGATCGCGGCCGCGGTGCCTGACGGTGAATGGGGGGCCAGCCGCAGAGCCGGCTCGGCCAGCCCGGACACGCGCAGAATCGCGATGTCGTCGTGGGGATCGAACGCGACCGCCTGGGCCGGCAGGCCAGGCGGCAGGCCCCCAACCTGAACGACGGTGTCCGACTCGCCCGCCACGACGTGGGCGTTCGTCACCACGAGGTCTCCTCCGGCCGCCCAGCCGCTGCCCTCGACCCCGAGCCCGCAGGCCGAGCCGACGACCCGCACGACGCTGCGGCCGGCGCCGCGCACACCGTGGGCGCCAAGGATCCCCTTCGTCGGGGGCGGCACGTCGGCCGACGGGCCGTTCACCGGACGCAGCGGATCGAAGCGGGCGATTGCGTTCAGGATCGGGCCCGAGGGCGGCAGCAGCGAGTTGAGCTCGCGCAGGATCGCCGAGCGCTGGATGTCGTGCTGGAGCACGATCGAGCCCGAGGACTGCAGTGCGATCGCGCCGACGATCCACGCCACGCCCAGCGCCACACATCCGGTCAGCGCGGCGCCCAGCAGGCCGTCGACCGTCCGCAGGCCGGGGATCCGCAGCAGCGCACGAGCGCGCGCGCCGATGCCCTCGAAACCGGTCGCGAGCACACCGCCGGCGAGCAGCGCCCCCAGCAACCCGAAGACCGGGGCGTACGGTGAGCGACCGCCCGAAGGCAGGATCAGCGGTGCCAGGCGCGTGCCGAGAAACGCACCGAGGCCGAAGCCGACCAGCGAGAGCATGCCGACCAGGAATCCCTGCGAGTAGCCATACAACGCCAAGAGCGCCGTGAACACGACGATCACCCAGTCGATGCTGCTCACCGAGTGGAGCTTAGGGTTCGCGGTGCCCTACCGGGCCGAGTAGATCGATACCTCGAGCGTCTCCCGCGGCGAGCCGTCAGCCCAGGCGGCGAGCAGCCGTCCCCCGGGTCCCGCGGCGAGCGTGAGGCCGGCCGCCGCGCCGACCCCGGCGAGCCGCTGGCGGGCCCCGAAGCCGGCGGTGGTCGAGCCCCGCGCGATCATCACGTGCCCCCCGCTGATCCAGCCCAGGAAGGCGGCGCCGTCGCTGCTCAGCGCCGCCGCGGGGTGGGTGCCCGGATCGATCGCACCCAGCGCGACCGGCGAGCCGAAGCTGCCGTGGGGAGTCCGGGTCGTGGCCATCACCTGGCAGGCTGCCGTCACGTCGCACGAGCTCCAGGCGAGGATCTGATTGCCGTGGCTGTCGCCCGCCGCGCTCAGGCCGCCGGCCGTCATGCCATCCGTGGCGAAGGTGACCGGCGCCGGCCCGGACCCGGCCGTCTCGACCGATACCTCGGACCGATAGACGCCCGCGTTGTCGGTGAAGTCCTCGATCCATGCCAAGGTCAGACGCGGCCCGGCGGCGAGGGCGAGCTGGCCGGCCTGGTGGCCGGCGGCGAGCGTGACCGCGGTCTGCGGCGGCCCGGGCACGTGGGACGCGTCACCGGCGGCGACCATGACCGCCTCCGGCGTCGGCGTGTCCTGTGGAGCGAAACTCCCAGCTAGCCAGGCCAGCATCGTGTGCGAGCCGGGGAGCGATGCGGCCATCAGCGACCGGGGCGCGACCCCGCGCGGGGTCAGCCGGTGCAGCGGACCGAAGCTCGTCCCCGAGCGACCCTGGGTCAGCCGGAGCGAGACCGCGTCGGCGAGCGCAGCCAACATGCCCCGCCCGACGGCCACGAGCCTGCCAAGCACCACGCCTCCCAGGCCGCGTGCCAGGGTGCGCTGGGCCCCCGGTCCTCGCTGACCGAGCGCGAGCACACGGGCGACCGCGCAGCAACGCGGTCCGCCGTCGGCCCCGACGAGCACCTGGAACGCCCCGCTCGCGAACGCGACATCGAGGACCTCGCGGGCGTGCGGGATGCGCCGCGCGGGGCCAGGGCGCCCGCGGGAGCTGAGGAGCGCGGCCCAGGCCTGGGAGCCCGCCGGGTGATCGGGATCCACGAACGCGAACCCGACGGCGGCCTGGCCGCTGCCCGAGAACGCGACGTGGGTCCCGACGATCTCGAGGGGAGCGGGGGTGACGAGCGGGATCGGGCTGCTCCAGCCCCGGGCTTCCGCGGCTGCGGCGACGCTCAGGAGCAGCGCCGCCGCGCCCAGGAGCGCTGAGAGGAGCCGGCGCGGGCTCAGAGGTCCAGCGAGATCGTCGCCGTGTCCGTCGGTCCGCCGGAGCCCTGGATCGTGAGCGTGAGCGGGCGATTGGCGTACACCGACGTCGACAGCTTGAAGAGGACCAGGCCGCCCTGGGTCGGCCCGTTGTAGGCCGTCGACTCCGGGATCGGCTCGGTGTCGTTTGGCGCCAGCGTCTGCGCTTTCCACACATACGGGTTGTTCGCCTGCACCGGGGTGAAGTCGTCGCTCGCCTGAGTGTCGGTGATCTTGAAGGTGTCCGACGTGGTCTGGGTGTGATGGCTTGAGTTGATCGCTCTCAGGAACACGCCGTACCAGATCTGGTCCGGGGACAGCGTCGCGTCACTGCTCGAGACGCCGGCCAGGTACTGGGAGTCCTCGGTCCCGTACTGGTTGAGCTCCCGCGAGACCTGAAGCTGGTAGCTGATGCCGTCGAGAGTGACGTACACGCCGTTGTTCTCGGCCGCGGCGGCCGTCCGCTGGTTGCTGGCGCCGCAGGCGCTCACGGCCAGCGCCGCGGCGAGGGCCAGAGCACAGGCAGCGGCGCGATGACGGAACCGGGGGGCGCTCACGGGCGGTGCAGTCTAGTGTGCCGTCCCGTGAGTGGGCCGCGATACGTGTGCCCTGCCTGCCGGGGGCACACTTAGTCCTGGCCGCCGATCGAGGCCCGGCGGCCACGGCCGCGTCCCTCTTCGAGGATCGAGCGCAGCCGCCGCATCGCCTTGGTCGCCTGGCGCCTGGTCCAGGCCCGCCCGCCGAACACCTCCATCAGGCGGTCGGAGGGCAGCATCGGCACGGTCTCGAAGGTGTAGCTCACGCGCGTGGTGTCGCCCGAGCCCGGGGACAGCGTGTAGGTGCCGAGCATGCGGATCCGGTTGTATTTGCCGCCGCGCCCTCGCTGGACGATCTTGAACGGCGAGGCGACCTCGATGAAGGTGGCGTCGGCCCAGGAGAACCGGTTCAGCGGAGCCTTGATCCGGAAGCGGGCACCGGCGCCCTGCCCATAGGGATCCTCGCGCGTGAGGTGCCAGTCGACCAGGTAGTGGTCGGTGAACTCGGGGTGGTTGGCGATGTCCGCGAGGTATTCGAAGACCTCCTCGCGGGGGCGGGCGATGGTGGTCGTGACCGTGATCGGCTCCACGGTCGCGGATTCTATGGAGGGCGTGTCCGCCTACGCGGCGCGGCGGTCCGTGATCCGGATCGTGTGCCCGAACTCGGGCCCATGCATCAGATGCGAGGCCTGGGGCGACCGGCGTTCGGCGATCCGGCAGAGCTCGCAGCGGACCACGTCATGGTCGTAGATGTAGACCCGTTCACCGACCAGCGGAGTGCGCCTGCAACGCCCGCAGCGCTCGGCCTCTCCGGCCCGTGCGAGCACCCCGCGGCGCAGCAGCGCAAGTTCAAGATCCTCGTAAGAAAATCGCACGCAGCGACACTTCTGCGGCTCACTACGCTTTCCTTTAGCCCTAACCTGCTGCAAACATTCGCCCTATCCCTCGGGAACCCGTTCGCAACCGAACTCCCTGCCCCCCAACTTTGACCTGAGGGATATGATCGATCCGTCGGGCCTGTCCAGCCCGGCGGATGCAGCCCGTAACGAGGAGAAGCGCCCCCATGAAAGCTTGGACGTCGGGCAATGTTGCGGGGACCGGGACATTCAGATGCACGGATTGCGACTACCCACTATCGCTGGAAGCAGTAGACGAACTCCCCACGTGCCCTAACTGTGGGGGGACCGAGTTCGTACGCGCGTCGTTGTTCACGACCGCGCAGAACACGATCGTCGATCTGCCCGCGCCCACCGATGACCAGGCTTGGCTGGAGGAGCTTCGGGGTGGGCTGACGGAACCGGGCCAGTATCTGGCCTACAAGGGCGACGGCGAAGAAATGGTCGCCTTCGCGCTGCAGCGCGAGTGGACTCGGATCGGCCGCAGCCTGGCCGCCGACATCCGCTTCGACGATCCCACGGTGTCGCGTCGCCACGCGCTGATCGTGCGCCAGCCGGACGGACTCAGGGTGCTTGACGACCGCAGCCTGAACGGAGTGTTCGTCAACGGCGAGCGGGTCGAGTGGAGCACGCTGGCAGATGGTGACGAGGTGGTCATCGGACGTCATCACCTCCACTTCATCGACGTTCCAGCGATCTCCGGGATGCGCTACAGCCACCTCGGCGAGCGCGCCAGCACCACGGGGAGGGCCTGACGGCCCTCCCTTAGGGAGTCGGTCGGCGCGGACCGACTCCCGCCAGTCCCCCGACCGGAGTCACCGCCTATAGTCCGGCGCCGATGGCCGAGACGATCGCGGTCCTATCCCAGAAGGGCGGCACCGGCAAGACGACCGCCGTGCGCACCCTCACCGACGTGTTTCGCCGCGTGGGCCTGCGGACGCTGGCGGTCGACCTTGACCCGCAGGCGAACCTCTCGGACTACCTGGACGTCGACCCCGACGCGGCGCCGACGATCGGCGACGTCCTGTCGGGCCGCGCCAAGGCCCGGGAGGCCGTCCACGACGGGATCATCCCGGCCAACCTGAACCTGGCCGAGGCCGAGCTCGCCCTGGGCGGGAAGATGGGCCGCGAGCTCACGCTGAAGAAGGCGCTCCGTGACCTGCGCGGGGACTACGACCTGATCATGGTCGACTGCCCACCGTCGCTGGGGCTGCTCACCGTGAATGCACTGGTCGCCGCCGACCGCGCGCTGCTCTCGGCCGAGGCCCAGTACTTCGCCCTGCAGGGCGTCGAGCAGGCGCTCGAGGTGATCGAGCTTGCGCGGGAGACCCTGAATCCGAACCTGGAGTGGCTCGGCGTGATCCTGAACATCGCCGACATGCGCACCCGCCATTCCCGCGAGGCCTTCGACTCGCTGCGCGAGCACTTCGGCGAGAAGCTGCTCGACACGACGATCCGGGCTTCGATCGCCTATGCCGAGTCGGCCGAGCGGGCGGTCTCGATCCTCGACTACCGCCCCGACCTCGCGGTCGACTACCTGAACGTGGCCGACGAGCTGCTCCGGCGCCTCGAGCTGGACGACGCGCGCGAGCGGCTGACCGAGCTGGCCGCCCAGCACGCGTCGACCCCGGGCGCCTAGCGCCCGCCCGGCCGTCCATCCCCCCCGCCGGGCCGTCCATCCCCCCGCCCGGCCGTCCATCCCCCCGCCCGGCCCGTCCTTCCCGCCCCGCCGGCCCCGGCCTTCCCGCCCCCCTCGCCGGGTGAATGTCCATTCAC
>DATGJM010000067.1:0-29883 GCA_035295205.1 Solirubrobacteraceae bacterium
GTGGCCCGCGGGGATGTCGAAGTAGATCCGGATGAACGAGTTCGAGTAGCGATCGAAGACCGCGGGCCTGCCCTCCTCGACGAGCAGCGTGACGTCCTCGAGCCAGTTGATGTCCTGGTCCGGCGTCGCCGCGAGGAGGTCCACGTCCTCGATCAGGCTGATGTCCTCCTGATAGGGGAAGCGATGCCCGGAGAGGTACTCCGCGTCGATGCCGACGATCTTCTCGGGCTCGCCCGGGGTGTGGTGGTGCTCGTTCATCGGTCCGCCGTCGCTTCCTGCTCGCTCGGCAGGTAGTCGATCGGGTTGGCGATGTGGCGCTCGAGCAGCCGCTCGATCCGGGCCAGCGTGCGCTCCTCCGAGACGCCGGGGATGTACTCGGTGCCGGCCAGCGGCACGCGGGCCATCGCCGAGGCCTCGACTGTCAGCGCGCACAGATCCTCGGGCTCGAGGCTGTGGACGCTGGTCTTGCCGCACGCCCGCGCCAGCATCTGGCACTCGAGCGTCATCGTGTGCAGGAAGTTGTAGACGCGCTGGGCGGCCTCGTCGACGACGAGGCGCTTGCGCAGCTCCGGATCCTGGGTGGCGACTCCAACCGGGCAGCGACCGGTGTGGCAGTGGTAGCACTTGCCCGCGGGCACCCCGACCGTGCCCTCGTAGTCGGTGACTCCCGGGATCTCCTTGTTGCAGTTCAGCGCCATCAGCGACGAGTGGCCGATGGCCACCGCCTTGGCGCCGAGCGCCAGGCATTTCGCCACGTCAGCGCCGTTGCGGATCCCGCCCGCCACGACGAGGTCGATCTCATCGGCCAGGCCGACGTCCTCGAGCGCGCGCCTGGCTTCCGGGATCGCCGCCATCAGCGGGATTCCGGTCTCCTCGGTGGCGATGTGCGGGCCCGCTCCGGTGCTGCCCTCGGCGCCGTCCAGATAGATCACGTCGGGGCCGCACTTGGCCGCCATCCGCACGTCGTCGTAGACCCGGGCGGCGCCGAGCTTCAGCTGGATCGGGATCTCGTAGTTGGTCGCCTCCCGGACCTCCTGGATCTTCAGCGACAGGTCGTCGGGACCCAGCCAGTCGGGATGACGAGCGGGCGAGCGCTGGTCGATGCCCACCGGCAGCGAGCGCATCTCGGCCACCTGCTCGGTGACCTTCTGGCCCATCAGGTGCCCGCCCAGCCCGACCTTGCAGCCCTGGCCGATGAAGAACTCGCAGGCGTCGGCGAGCATCAGGTGATGGGGGTTGAAGCCGTAGCGGCTCTGGATCACCTGGTAGTACCACTTGGTCGAGAGGTCGCGCTCGGGCGGGATCATGCCGCCCTCACCCGAGCACGTCGCCGTGCCGGCCATCGACGCGCCCTTGGCCAGCGCCATCTTGGCCTCCAGCGACAGCGCGCCGAAGCTCATCCCGGTGATGTAGATCGGGATGTCGAGCTCGATCGGCTTCTTGGCGAAGCGCGCCCCGAGCACTGTCCTGGTCACGCACTTCTCGCGGTAGCCCTCGATCACGAAGCGCGTCAGCGTCCCGGGCAGGAACATCAGCTCGTCCCAGTGCGGGATCGGCTTGAACATCGAGAAGCCCCGCATGCGGTAGCGCCCGAGCTCGGCCTTGACGTGGATGTCGTTGATCACCTCGGGGGTGAAGATCCGGCTGTGCCCGAGCTGGTTGCGCGCCATAGGGGCGGTTTCGTCAGCCATCAGCGATGCCTCCTAGAGCACGATCTTGCGCTCGGACGGCTCGAGCGAGTCGTAGTTGTAGAGCTTCTTTCCGCACACGAACTTCTGGAACTCGGGTGGCGCCCCGAGCTCGTAGATCGAGAACTTGCGCTCGATCAGCTCGGTGTCGGCGTCCGTCCATTCGCCCGGCACGCAGTCGATGCCCAGCGACTTGACCTTCCCGGCCACGTAGATGACCCCGTCGTACATCGAGTCGCCGAGGCCAGGTCCGGCGTCGCCGCAGATGATCTGGCGGCCGCGCTGCATCATGAATCCGGTCATCGAGCCGGCGTCGCCGAGCGTGATGATCGTCCCGCCCTTCTGGTCGATGCCGGTGCGCGCGCCGACGCGACCCTTGACCACGACGTCGCCACCGCGGATCGCGGCGGCGGTCAGCGACCCGGCGTTGCTCTCGATGATCACGACCCCGGACATCATGTTCTCGCACGCCGACCAGCCGACGCGCCCGGAGATGTGGACCTCGGGGCCGTCGATCATGCCGCAGGCGAAGTAGCCCAGGCTGCCCTCGAACTTGATCCGGCAGCGGACGAGCAGCCCGACGCCGAGCGAGTGCCGAGCCCCGGGGTTGGCGATCGTCACGTCCTGCACGCCCTCCTCGTAGAGCAGGCGGCGAAGCTCGAGGTTGATCTGCCGCGTCGTCAGCTCACGGGCGTCGAACCGCGCGCTGTGGCCCTCGATCTCGGCCACGCGCGGGACGGTCTCATCGAGCTCGACGAGTCCGCGCGCGTCGAAGCGCGGCTCGCGGGCCTCGGAGGCAACGGTCACCGCGTCCATACCATCACCTGGCTCTCATACGGGTCGTAGGTTTCGATCTCGTGATCGATCACGGTGCGGATCGCCATCTCCTCGGAGGCCAGGGCGATCATGTCCTCGCCCTCGTAGAGCACGAGCGGCTTGGCGGCCAGCTCGTCCTTGGCCATCCCGAGGGCGTCCTCGGTCACGCAGATGTAGGTGAAGACCCCATCGAGGTCATCGAGGCTGCGCTGCATCGCGTCCTCGAGCGAGTCGCCCTGGCTCATTCGCTCGGCCAGGTACACGGCGATGATCTCTGAGTCGCACTCGGAGGCGAAGCGATGGCCCGCCGCCTCGAGCCGCCGGCGCCACTGGTGATAGTTGGTCAGCTGCCCGTTGTGGACGACGGCGACGTCGGAGAACGGGTAGGCCCAGTAGGGATGAGCGTTGGAGATGTCCACGTCGGACTCGGTGGCCATCCGCACGTGCCCGATCCCGTGGGTGCCGAAGTAGTTGTCCAGCTGATAGGCGGTGGAGACGGTCTTGGCGTCGCCCAGGTCCTTGATGATCTCGAGCGCGTGCCCCAGCGACAGGACCTCAGCGCGGGGGGTCGACTCCACGTAATCGGCCAGGCGCTTGAGATCGCCGTGGTAGTCCAGCGTGGCGCTGAACGTGTAGGGGTTGATCTCCTCCACGCTCAGGATCTGTGCCCCCGAGGCCTTGATCCGGGCCTCGGCCTCCCGCCGGCGCCGGCGCACGTTCTCGGCGCCGTCGATCGTCTCGAGGTCCGAGGCGTCTGCGAGCTTGAAGCGCAGCACGAGCTCGCGCATCGGCTCGCGGTAGAGGGCGTACCCCGTCGAGTCGGGTCCCCGGTGCTTCATCGACTGCAGCATCCGGGTCATGTCCCGGCCGATCCGGTGGCCGCCGTTCCCGTGGCCGTTCCGATAGATGATGCCTGCGATCCCGCACATGGCTACGGAAGCACCTCCAGGTACTCCTCGCGCTCCCAATCGGTCACCGCCGCCAGATAGCGCTCCCATTCGTCGCGCTTGTAGTGGTGGAAGACCTTGTAGAGGCGGCCGGGGATGGCGCTCTTGATGACCTCGTCCTTGGCCAGGGCATCCAGAGCCGCGCCCAGGCTGTCTGGGACCTTCTCCAGGTCCACCCCCTGCTGGAGCAGCTCGTAGGTGTTGCCCTGCTGTGGCGGACCCGGGTCGATCTCTCGGCGCACGCCGTCGAGGCCGGCCCGCAGCAGCGTGGCGATCGTCAGGTAGGGGTTGCAGGAGGAGTCGACGCCGCGGTACTCGAAGCGCCCGCCGGCGGCCACGCGAACCGTGGTCGTCCGGTTCTGCCACCCCCAGTTCTTGTAGATCGGCGCCCAGAAGCCGGTGTCCCACATGCGGCAGTACGAGTTCACGGTCGGGTTGCCGATGCACATCAGCGCCGGGAAGTGCTCGAGCATCCCACCCAGGAAGTGGCGCGCGAACTGGGAGAGCTGCGCCGGGCCGTCGGGGTCGTGGAATACGTTGTTGCCCGACTCGTCGACGAGCGTGAAGTGATGGTGGTGGCCGTTGGCCGAGACGCCCGTGAATGGCTTGGGCATGAAGCACGGCAGCAGGTTGTGCTTACGTCCGACGGCGGCGCAGACCTGGCGGTAGGTGGTGATGTTGTCCGCGGTGCGGACGGGGCGGTCGAAGCGGAAGTTCAGCTCGAGCTGCCCGGGCGCGTCCTCGTGGTCGCCGTAGCTCATGTCGAGCCCCAGCGCCTGGCCGTACTCGACGACGTCGAGCAGCACCGGACGGAGCTCCTCGAACTG
The DNA here is from genome assembly GCA_035295205.1 of Solirubrobacteraceae bacterium. Lineage (GTDB taxonomy): Bacteria > Actinomycetota > Thermoleophilia > Solirubrobacterales > Solirubrobacteraceae > Palsa-465. The sequence continues at coordinate 4,279 of DATGJM010000067.1, forward strand.
ATGAATGTGGTAGCAGTAGGGCTTGGTGACGCCCTCCGGCGGGGCGCCGTTCTCCGAGCGCTTGAGCCACATCATCTCGGGCTCGATCCCGATCAGGAACTGGTAGCCGAGCTCTTGCTCGAATTCGTGCGCTATGCGCTTGAGGTTCTGCCGCGGATCTGCGTCAAGGAGCTCACCTGTCTCGGTGTCGTAGCAGTCGCAGAACACGCGGGCCACGCGCGGGTCCCAGGGAAGCACCTCGAAGGTGTCGAGGTCGGCGACGGCGGCCAGCTCGGACTCCTCGGGACCGAAGCCGATGTAGTTGCCATAGCGGTCCGTGAACAGGTTGGCGGTCGCGCCGTAGACCAGCTGGTAGCCCTTCTCGGCCACCTGCGGGAAGAAGCTCGACACCACGCCTTTTCCCATCACGCGGCCGGTTACCGAGACCTGCTGGAAGAAGACATACTTGATGCCCTGGGCCTCGATCCGCCGCGTGAGCTCCTCGATCTTCGCCGCTCGGCCGGGAGCGTTACGAGCCTCCTCGAGCGTGGCCGGAGCCGGCTCGATGCGCGGGCTCGCGAGCACATCGTCTACGCGACCTCCGAACTTGGTCGTGCGCGCGGCGTGCTCGTTGCTGTCGATAGTTACCGCCATCTCCTCTCCTTTCCGGCCCCTCACCGGCTCCGCTGTACAAATTGGTACACCGCGGTTTTATACCAGCTGGTTTCTAGGGCCGCAAGGAACGGCTTGACCGCCGCGCCGCCGAGTGGGATGCTTGCTATTCACATAGCGCAAAGCTACTGCGTCATACGCAAAGGAGCGCCGCCGAATGCCCGACCCTCTTCCCTCCTCGGTCCCGATCCTGGTCATCGGCGCCGGCGTCCACGGCCTCTCGACCGCATGGCACCTGGCCTCCGTCGGCGAGCAGGTCCTGCTGCTCGACAAGTCGGACGTGGCCGCCGGCGCCTCCGGCATCGCCTGCGGCGTCGTGCGTAACAACTACTTCCAGCCCGCCATGTCCGAGCTGATGGCCGCGTGCGTCGAGGTCTGGGAGTCGGACCCCGAGGCCCTCCACTACCACGGCAGCGGCTACGTCGCGCTCGGCCCCGCCGCCCAGGAGAGCGATCTGGTCGAGGTCTACGAGCGCCAGCAGCGGATCGGCTACCCGTCCGAGCTGCATCTCGGCGAGGACGACGTGTTCGCCCACATGCGCTCGCTGTACGGCGACTGGCGCGCCCCCGGCCTCACCGTGTGCCTGCACGAGCACGCCGGCGGCTACGCCTTCAACCGCGAGTCGATGCTCGGCCTCGCCGGGAAGGCTCGGGCCGCCGGGGCCTCGATCCGAACCGGGGTGTCGGTCACAGGCTTCGAGCTCGACGGGTCGGGCGCCGTGACCCGCGTGCACACGAGCGCCGGGCCGATCTCGGTCGAGCAGGTGGTGGTAGCCGTCGGCCCCTGGATCGCATCGCTGTGGGAGATGCTCGAGCTGCCCTCCCGGATCGACGTCCGCCAGCCGGACGGAAGCGTCCGGGAGAGCCTGCCGATGTGGACCTACTGGTACCTCCAGGAGGGAGAGCTGGCGATCGACCCGGCCACCTTCGTCACCTCCGGCGGGCGCTCCTCACCCGTGCTGCATGTGGACTCCGATCAGCCGCTGCGCGATGACGACGGGCGCCTGATCACCGACGAGCCATGGGGGGTGTACTTCAAGCCCGACCGCGATTCGATCCAGGGCGGGGCCCAGCCGCTCACGGTCGGCGAGGACTTCGAGATCGACCCCTATCCGACAGGCACCGTCGATCCCGGCTTCCCCGACATGTGGTCCGCGGCGCTGTCGCACTGCCTCGAGCGCTTCGAGGGCGGACGGGCGCGGTATCGCCAGGTCCGCTCCGGTGGCGTCGGGGCGTTCACGGTGGACAACTTCCCGGTGTTCGACTACATGCGACCGAACGTGTTCGTGGTCGCCGACTCCAACCACGGCTACAAGATGATCGCCGTCGGCCGCGAGGTCGCCCGCATCCTGCGCGGCGAGCACTCATCGCTGCTGCATCCGTTCCGCTTCGAGCGCTTCGCCACCGGAGACCTGCACCCGGTGTCGCACAGCCCCTACCCCTGGAGCTGAGCGCCTAGGGCCCTGCTCACCTCCCCGGCCGCCCGCTGCAGAGGCTCGCGCACGGCGCGACGCTTGGCGGCGGGCAGCCGGGCAGCCGGGCCCTGAACGCCGATGATCGCGACCAGCGCGCCGCCGCGGCCGAGCACCGGCGCGGCGAGCGCGTTCAGGTCCGGCTCGCGCTCACCGACGGCCTCCGCGACACCGGTGCGGCGCACCTCCTCGAGCGCAGACGCGAGCTCATCCGGGTCGGTGATCGTGCGCTCGGTGTACGGGATCAGCTCGAGGCCGTCTCCGCCGCCTGCTGTGAACGCCAGCATGACCTTGCCCGCGGCCGTGGCGTGAGGCACGCTGGGGCGGCCGAGGCGGGCCATGCTGACCACGGTGGCCGGCGAGGGCACGAAGTCGACCGTTATCGCCTCGCCCGCGCCGGGCACCGACAGCGTCGCCGTCTCGCTGGTCTCCTGCACCAGCCAGTCCAGCCACGGCCTCGCGCGTTCGCGAACGTCGAGCGAGGCCAGCACCCGGTCCGAGAGCGCCAGGAGCCTGAGGCCAAGCCTGTAGGGGCCGCCCGGAGTCCGGTCCACCAGCCCCCCGGCCTGCAGCGTCGAGAGCAGCCGAGAGGCCGTGCTCGCGTTCACCCCGAGCAGTCTCGCCACCTCGCTCACTCCGAGCCCGCCGGGACGCTCGGCGAGGGCGTCGAGGATCCTGATCGCGCGGGCGACCGAGCCGACGTGGTCGGGCACTACCCGGAACGGCGGGTTCGGCTGCCGGCGGAGCTCGGACGGCCGCGGCTGCGCGTCGCGCGGGCGACCACCGGCGCCGGCCCGGTCGACTCCAGCGAGCGCACGACCATCACGTCGAGCCCGCCCTGGGCGAACAGGTCGCGGGAATAGGCGACTCGCTGGTCGCGCCCGGCGTAGATCAGCTCCTCGAGCTGGAGTACCGCGGTCGGGCCGTCGACCCCGAGCTGCTTGCCGCTCAGCTCGCGCGGGGAGATGAGCTGGGGCATCACACGCGTGCGGGCATACGTCACGGGCACGCCTTCTGCGATCAGCACGTCGAGCACCATCTGCCCGCGTTCGAGCCGGTCGCGGAGGTCGTCATCGGAGGGCATGTCCACGTTCGGGTGCACCACGTCGAACATCACCGCCACCGGCGAGGCGTCGGCCACCAGCGTGCGGGAGATCGTCGTCGCCCGCACGACCGGCGAGAGCCCCAGCGCCTCGGCGACCTCCGAGCCCACCGGCCGGCGCTCGACGACCATGTCGCGGCAGGTCAGCTTCAGGCCCCGGCGGGCGGCCAGCGAGGAGTAGGGCTCCAGGCGCTCGAGTCGCTCGCCGAGCGCGCCCGGGGTGACGACGCGGCCCACGAACGTCCCACTGCCCTGGCGGCGGATGATCTCGCCGCGGTTCTCGAGGCGCTCGAGCGCGCTGCGCAACGTCCCTCGCGAGACCCCCAGCATGGCCGCGACCTCGTGCTCGGGCGGCAGCCTGTCCCCCTGTCGATAGCGGCCACCGGCCAGCCAGGCATGCAGGGCGTCCTCGGCGCTGTCTACCAGCGACGGACTCGCGACGCCGTCGCTTGCAGCGGCCGGAGGTTCGGACGGGAGCGCCCGTCCAACTATGTTGCTCGCCATCCGCGCCTCATTCTGGTGCGATCTGGTGGGATTATTCCTGAACCGATTGTCACATTGCCAGACATTCGTGAAAACGCCGCCGGTTCCTTGCTGGTGAGCGGCTGGGGTCGGGACCCGCCCAGCATTTTGTACAAGTTCTTACAAGTGTGATATTTCAGACTTCCGAACCTGGTAGGATCCCGCGCGCGACTACCGAGAGGAGAGTTCGAACATGCGGATGCGCTATGACCGTCTGACCCAGCCCTTGCTGCGCGAGAACGGCGCCCTGCGCCCAGCCTCCTGGGACGAGGCGCTGGACGCCGCCGCGGCCGGCCTCCGCGGCGCGGTTGACCGCCACGGACCCGACACCGTCGGCATGTTCAGCTGCTCGAAGGCGACCAACGAGGTCAACTTCGTTGCCCAGAAGTTCGTCCGTTCGGTCATCGGCACGAACAACATCGACTCCTGCAACCGAACTTGACACGCACCTAGCGTCGTCGGTCTGGCGACGGTGTTCGGCGCTGGTGGCGGCACCAGCTCATACCGGGAGGTGCAGGAGACGGACGTGATCCTGCTCTGGGGCTCAAACGCCCGCGAAGCCCACCCGATCTTCTTCCACCACGTGCTGAAGGCCGTGCATAAGGGCGCGGAGCTCTACGTGGTCGATCCGCGGCGCACGACCTCGGCGCAATGGGCCGACCTCTGGCTCGGCCTGCACGTGGGCACTGATATCGCGCTGGCCAACGCGATGGCGCGCGAGATCATCCACGCCGGCCTGCACAACCGAGAGTTCATCGATCACGCCACGACCGGCTTCGACGCGTACGCGGCCGCGGTCGAGAGCTACACGCTCGACTACGCCGAGCAGACGACCGGCGTCCCCGCGGATGCGATCCGCGAGGTCGCTCACGCCTACGCCCGTGCCGACCGCGCCCAGCTCTGCTGGACGCTCGGGATCACCGAGCATCACAACGCGGTCGACAACGTGCTCGCACTGATCAACCTGAGCCTGCTCTGCGGCCACGTCGGGCGCTACGGCTGCGGCGTGAACCCGCTGCGCGGACAGAACAACGTCCAGGGTGGCGGCGACATGGGCGCCATCCCGAACAAGCTCCCGGGCTTCCAGGACATCGAGAAGAATCCGGAGGCGCGGGCCAAGTTCGAGGCTGCGTGGGGAACTCCGATCCAGCCGAAGTACGGCTGGCACCTGAGCGAGATGCTGGCCGCGATGGAGCGTGGCGAGCTGACCGCGCTGTACGTGCTGGGCGAGAACCCGGCGCAGTCCGACGCGGACGCGAACCACGTCAAGGAGCTCCTGGAGGGGCTCGACTTCATGGTCGTGCAGGACATCTTCCTGACCGCGACGGCCGAACTGGCCGACGTCGTGTTCCCCGCCGCGGCCAGCTGGTGCGAGGCGGAGGGCACCGTGACCAACTCAGAGCGCCGGGTGCAGCGCGTCCGGAAGGCGCTCGATCCCCCGGGAGAGGCGCGCGGGGATCTCGAGATCCTGTACGAGCTCGCGCGCCGGCTCGGCCACGACTGGGGCCAGCCGGTGGCCGAGGAGATCTGGAACGAGCTGCGCTCCCTGGCCCCCAATCACGCGGGTATGAGCTACCGGCGTCTGGAGGAGCTGGGTGGAATTCAGTGGCCGTGCTGGGATGAGAACGACCCGGGCGCCTCCTTCCTGCACGGGCGCCTGTGGGCCGATCCGCCCGAGCAGGGCACGCTGGCGCCCTTCTCCGTGGTCGAGCACGACCCGCCCGTCGACGAGGTCAACGACGAGTTCCCGCTTCTGCTCACGACGGGACGCCGGCTCGACGCGTTCAACACCGGCGTGCAGACCGGCGGCTACCGCTCGCCGCTGGACCGCGGCGAGGAGCTCGAGCTCTCGCGCGAGGACGCCGACGACCTCGGCGTGCGCAACGGAGATGTCGTCCGCGTGACCTCGCGGCGCGGCTCGATCACCAGCCCCGTGCGCGTGCAGCCGGCGCTCAGACCGGGGCTGGCGTTCATGACCTTCCACTTCCCCGACCAGGTGGAGACCAACATCCTGACCGTGAACGCCGTCGACCCGAAGTCGGGGACCGCGGAGTTCAAGGCCTCGGCGATCCGGGTCGAGCAGGTGACCGACGAGGTGGCGCAGGCCGACGCCGGCGTGCGCGAGCCTGCCGGGACCGGAGCCGACTGATGGACCTCGTCCTGCACGACGTCGAGGCCTCCGCCGCCGAGCGCGAAGCCGTGGACGCAGTGCTGGGCCCGCCCGACAGCGCCTGGGTGGGCGCCTCGGAACGCAGCGCGCGCGATCTGCACCTGGCGCGGGGCGGACACGGTGCGCGGGCGCAGCGCCACCTCCTGCTCCCGGTGCTGCATGCGGTGCAGGCGCGTGTCGGCTGGATCAGCGAGGGCGCGCTCAGCTACATCTGCCGGCGCCTGACGATCCCGCCCGCTGACGCGCATGGCGTGGCGACGTTCTACGCGCTCTTCTCCCTCAGCCCCCAGCCGCCGGTGGTGGCGCACGTGTGCACAGATGTCGCCTGCCAGGCTGCGGGCGGCGTGCGCGAGCTCTGCGGGGAGCTCGAGCGCCGCCTCGGCCCTCCGGGATCGCACCGCGGCAACGGCAATGCGATCTGGCTCGAGAGCCCGTGCCTGGGCATGTGCGAGCGCGCTCCGGCGGCGATGGTCGTCCGCGCGGGCGAGGATTCCCGCGAGACCCAGCTTGCGCCTGCCCGCAGCGATGACCTCCTGTCGCTCATGGGCGGCGGTTCCGAGCCCGCAGCCGCCCCGCTGGCCGTGCCCCAGGCCGGGCAGCCCGGGCTGCGTCTGCTGCGCCGAGTCGGCGTCGTGGACCCCGAGGACCTCGACAGCTACCGCGCACACGGCGGCTACCAACCACTGCGGGCGGCTCTCGACATGGGGGCCGAGCGCGTCCTGCGCGAGGTCACCGATAGCCGTCTGCTCGGCCGGGGCGGCGCCGCCTTCCCGACCGGGCGCAAGTGGGAGGCCGTGGCCCGTAACCCCCGCCGCCCCCACTACCTGGTCTGCAACGCCGACGAGTCCGAGCCGGGAACGTTCAAGGACCGGGTGATCCTGGAGCACGACCCGTTCGCGGTGATCGAGGCGATGACGATCGCCGGCATCGCCACGGGATGCGAGCACGGCTATCTGTACATCCGCGGTGAGTACCCGCTGGCCTGGGAGCGGCTGGTTCTGGCGATCACACAGGCGCGGACTCGCGGCTTCCTGGGTGAGGACATCCTCGGCAGAGGAGTGAATTTCGACATCGAACTGCGCAAGGGCGCCGGGGCCTACATCTGCGGCGAGGAGACGGCGCTGTTCAACTCGATCGAGGGCTACCGGGGCGAGCCGCGGAACAAGCCCCCGTTCCCCGTCGACGAGGGCCTGTTCAACCAGCCCACCGTGGTCAACAACGTCGAGACGCTGATCAACGTGCTCGACATCGTGCTCGAGGGCGGGCTCGCGTATGCGGGGATCGGTACCGAGCAGTCAACCGGGACGCGGCTGTTCTGCCTGTCCGGGCGGGTCTCCCGACCGGGGCTGTACGAGGTGCCGATGGGCACTCGGCTGCAAGATCTCATCGAGATGGCGGGGGGCGTCGCCGGCGGCTCTCTGCGGACGGTGCTCCTCGGGGGTGCAGCGGGTCGCTTCCTGACCCCGGATGAGCTCGACGTCGAGCTGTCGTTCGAGGAGACACGGAAGGTGGGCACGACGATGGGCTCGGGTGTCGTGATGCTCGTCGACGACAGTGTCGAGTTGGCGCCGCTGCTCCAGCGGATCGCCGCGTTCTTCCGTGACGAGTCCTGCGGTCAGTGCGTGCCCTGCCGGGTCGGGACGGTCCGCCAGGAGGAGGCGCTGGCGCGCCTGGCGCGCGGACGGGCACGCGGCGGTGTACAGGCTGAGCTCGACCTGCTGGATGAGATCAAGCGCTCGATGCGCGACGCCTCGATCTGCGGGCTCGGGCAGACAGCAGCTGATGCAATCGAGTCCGCGCTCGAGAAGCTGAACGTCTTCGAACCGGCTGCGGAGGAGGCACCGTGAGAGAGCCGAGGATTCCGCCTCGTGAGATCGAGGTCACGCTGAACGGAGAGACGGTGACGGCCCGCGAAGGCCAGACGATCCTCCAGGTCAGCCAGCAGCAGGGCATCGACATCCCCACGCTGTGCTGGGAGCAGACGCTGACTCCGGTCAACGCCTGCCGGGTGTGCGTGTGCGAGGTCAAGGGCTCGCGCACGCTGGTGCCATCGTGCGCCCGCAAGGTCGAGGCGGGCATGGAGATCGAGACCCACTCCGAGCGCGTCAACCACTCGCGCAAGATGGTGCTCGAGTTCCTGGCCTCGTCGGTCGACCTCTCGACGACGCCGCATGTGGCGGAGTGGATGGATGAGTACGGCGCCGAGCCGGGGCGCTACGGCCCGCCGGCGCCGGCGGCCTCGGAGGGCGAGCGAGACGGGCTGCCAACCGGCCACCACCACCCCACCGATGGTGAGTTCGCGGCCACCGTCGCCCAGCCGGTGAAGATCGACAACGACCTCTACGTCCGCGACTACTCGAAGTGCATCCTCTGTTACAAGTGCGTGGAGGCCTGCGGCCCGGACTGGCAGAACACGTTCGCGATCGCAGTCGCCGGACGCGGATTCGACGCCCGGATCTCGACCGAGTTCGCCACGCCGCTGCCCGACTCGGCGTGCGTTTACTGCGGCAACTGCATCGCCGTGTGCCCGACCGGCGCGCTGATGTTCAAGAGCGAGCACGACCGTCGCGAGGCGGGCACGTGGGACGAGAGCGCCCAGAGCCGGACCACGACCATCTGCACGTTCTGCGGCGTTGGCTGCAACGTGATCCTGCACGAGCAGGACGGCGAGATCGTCAAGGTCACCTCGCCACTGGATCACGAGATCACGCGCGGGAACCTGTGCATCAAGGGCCGCTTCGGCTTCCAGTTCGTGCAGAACCGCGCCGCTTCGGAGCCGGCGCCGGCACAGGACGGGGACTGATGCCCAGCGCGCCTGACGAGAGCGGCCGCGTCCCGCTCGAGGGAATGGACAGCTGGTCGTTCCTGCCCTTCGAGCAGCAGGGCGATGAGCATCGGATAACGCTCGAGCGCGACGACGGCGTCCAGGCGGCGATGACGCTGCCCGAGTTCGTCACCCGCGGCGACGAGCTGTCCGAGATCGCACGGCTGGTGGCCCGCGCGCGCGACCGCTGGGATGAGCTGAAGGGTCTCGGCGCCTAGTGGCGCTTCGGGTGGTGGTCACGCGCCGGGTTCCCGATCCGGCGCTCGAGCTCCTGGCCCACTCGGGGGTCGGCCTGTGGGTCTCGCCCCAGGACCGCCCGCTGGAAGCGAGCGAGCTGCGAGCCGCCGTCGCCGGCGCCGATGCCGTGATCACGCTGCTTCACGACCGGGTGGACGCCGCGCTGCTCGCTGCCGCCGGGCCGCAGCTGCGGTGCGTGTGTAACGTCGCCGTGGGCTACGACAACATCGACGTTCCCGCCTGTTCCTCGCGCGGGGTGCTGGTCACCAACACCCCCGGGGTCCTGACCGACGCCACGGCCGACCTCGCGATCGGACTGATACTGGCCGTGACCCGCCGGCTGGGTGAGGGCGAGCGGCTGCTGCGCGCGCGAGAGCCCTGGCGCTGGCACATGTTCTTCATGCTCGGCGCGAGCCTTCAGGGCAAGACGCTCGGCATCGTCGGGCTGGGCGGCATCGGCGCGGCCACCGCCCGGCGAGCGCGCGCTTTCGGAATGGACATCGTGTACTCGGGGCGACGGCGGGCCGCCACGGAGCTCGAGGCCTCGCTTGGGGGCGCGCGGTACCTGGAGCTCGACGAGCTGCTCGAGTCCTCCGACGTGGTGAGCCTGCACTGCCCGCTCACTGCCGAGACTCGCCACCTGATCGACGCCGGACGGCTGGCGCTGATGAAGCCATCCGCGTACCTGGTCAACACGGCTCGCGGACCGATCGTGGACGAGGCAGCGCTCGCGGATGCCCTGCGCGCCGGAACGATCCATGGGGCGGCTCTCGACGTGTTCGAGCACGAGCCGGACGTCCACCCCGGCCTGCTCGAGCTCGACAACGTCGTGCTCGTCCCCCACCTCGGGTCGGCCACGATCGAGACCCGAACCGCGATGGCGGTGCTCGCGGCGCGGAACGCCCTGGCCATGCTGCGCGGCGAGGAGCCGCTGACGCCGGTCAACCCCGCCGCGCTCGCCGCCCCAGCCCCCTCCTGAAACGGTCGTCGGGGCGGTGAATGTCCGTTCACGCGAGTACAGCTCGCGCTGATGGACACGGTTCGCGGGAACCGCACGTGGCGCAGCGGTGTATCCGCGGGTGGCAACCGTCCTGGCAATCCGGGAGGCTCCCACCCGACACGTGAGCTCAGTCTCCGCCGTCCCGAGCGAGCAGGGTCTGATCGCGGCCGCCCAGGCCGGCGATCGCGATGCGTTCGCGCAGTTGCTCGCCCGCCACCAGGCGGTCGCGTTCCGGGCGGCGTACCTCGTGACCGGGTCTTCGGCCGACGCCGAGGACGCCGTGCAAGAGGCGTTCCTGAAGTCCTGGCTCGCGCTCCAGCGCTTCCGATCCGGTTCTCCGTTCCGACCGTGGCTCGTCCAGATCGCAATCAACGAGGCACGTAACCGCCGGCGTGCGAGTGGCCGCCGGGCCGGCCTCGAGCTGCGGCTGAGCGCCACGCCGGTCACGATCACCTCCTCGCCCTCGGCCGAGGCCGAGGCCCTCCTCGGGGCCGAGCGTGCGCAGCTGGCCAGCGCCCTGGCAGGCCTCGACGAGCGCGACCAGCTGGTGATCTCCGCCCGCTACCTGCTTGGACTCAGCGAGGCCGAGACCGCGACCGCCCTCAAGCTCCGGCGCGGCACCGTCAAGTCCCGCACCGCCCGGGCGCTCGGGCGCCTGCAGGCCCGGCTACAGGAGGAGCCCTCGCCATGACGGCTCGGCTCGAAGAGCGACTGACCGACCTGGCCGCAGCGCTCGAGCTGCCCCAGACGCCAGACCTCGTGCCGGCGGTGATCGCGCGGCTGCCCGAACGGCCGCGCCGGCCGAGCCGCCCCCCGGCCCGCGTACTCGTCCTCGGCTTCGCGACGGCGCTCGTGCTCGCGGGCGCCGCGCTGGCCGTGCCGCCGTCCCGTCACGCCATCCTGCGCGTGCTCGGGCTCCAGGGCGTGCGGATCGTGCGCGTGCACCGCCTGCCGCCGGTGCCGCGCCATCCCCGTCCGCTGCGACTCGGTGCTCGGATCTCGCCCGCCGGGGCCCGGCACGCCGCCGACTTCAGGGCGCTCGAGCCGCCGAACCCGACGGCCGTCTATCTGGCTCACGACGTGCCCGGCGGGCGGATCTCGATCCTCGCGGGTCAGCTGCTGATCGTCGAGTTCCGGGGCTCGGTCACGCCGTACATCTACAAGCTCATCGCCGGCGGCACCGTCACCCGCCGGCTGCGCGTGAACGGCGCCCACGGCCTGTACATCTCCGGCTCGCCGCACGAGCTGCTGCTCGCGGATCGCCACGGCAACCCACGGATGGACACCGTCCGCCTTGAGGGCAACGTGCTCGTCTGGCAGCAGGGCGCGGTCACCCTGCGGATCGAGGGCGCGCGCACGCTCTCGCAGGCGCTGGCCCTCGCGCACACGCTGCGCTGAGGTTCAGCGCACGGCGCGGGAGAACGCGGCGCGCAGTCCCGCCAGGCGGCCGGCGCGGCGGCGGCCGAAGAGCTCACGCCCGTCGACGATCCGGCCGGGCTGCGAGTCGTGTGCGACCGCCTCGCGCAGGTCGGGCGAGTGCGAGACCTGCGGCATCCGAGGCACCGCGACCGTGCCCTGCATCGAGAGCTCGATCTCGGGACGGTCGATGCTGCCCGCGGCCAGCAGCGACTGCGCGATCCGGCGCAGCTGCGGCTCGTGCTCGCGCACCAGCGCGACGGCGTCGCGGTAGGCATCGGCAACCAGCCGGCGGACCTCCTCGTCCACCACGGCGCGCATCTGCTCAGACAGTCCGTGCTCCGAGATCAACTGCCCGACCCGCGGCGAGAGGCCCCACTTCTCGACGGCCTCCCGCGCCAGGAGGTTCGACTGCTGCAGGTCGTTGGCGGCGCCGGAGGAGACGGTGCCGTACACCACGTACTCGGCGGCGCGCCCGCCGAGGATGAAGATCAGCTGCTCGTGCAGGTGCTGCTCGTTCTGCAGGCCGCGGTCGCGGCGTCCCTTCAGCGCGAAGCCGAGCGCCTGGCCGCGAGGCTCGATCGTGGCGTGCTGGGTCTTGTCCTGGCTCGGACAGAGCTCGCCCGCGATCACGTGCCCGGCCTCGTGGTAGGCGACGACATCGCGTTCGCCCTCGGCAAGCATGTTGCTCTGCTTCTTCGGACCGGCGACCACGCGGCACAGCCCTTCCCACAGGTCCTCGTTGCTGATCTCCTGACGATCCTGGCGAGCGGTCCAGATCGCGGCCTCGTTGAGCATCTCGGCGAGCTCGGCGCCGCTCGATCCGCTGGTGATGTGGGCGATCCGCTCGAGGTCGGCGTCCGCCGCCAGCGGCTTGTCGCGGCTGTGCACCTGAAGGATCGCCAGCCGGCCGGTCTCGTCGGGCACCGTCACCGGCACGTGACGCGAGAAGCGCCCGGGCCGGAGCAGCGCCGGATCGAGCGTGTCGAGGCGATTCGTGGCAGCGATGACCACGATCCGCTCGCGGCCGTTGAAGCCGTCCATCTCGGTCAGCAGCGCATTCAGGGTCTGGTCGGCCTCGCGGTGGCCGCCGTCGACGCCGACGCCGCGCTTACCGCCGACCGCGTCGACCTCGTCGATGAAGATCACGGCGCCCTCGCTCTTGCGGGCCCGGGCGAACAGCTCCCGAATCCGCTTGGCGCCCAGGCCGACGAACATCTCCATGAAGTCCGAGCCCGAGGTGGCGAAGAAGTCGACGCCGGCCTCATTGGCCACCGCCTTGGCCAGCAGCGTCTTGCCGGTTCCGGGAGGGCCGAACAGGATCACGCCGCCGGGCATCCGCGCTCCGAGCTGGTGAAAGCGCTCGGGCGACTTCAGGAACTCGACCATCTCCGACACTTCCTCGACCGCCTCGTCACAGCCGGCGATGTCACAGAAGCGGACCTTCGTGGCCGCCTGCTTTTCCTGCTTGGCATGCTGGCGCATGGCGCCGGTTCCGTTCCCCGGACGCAGAATGCCAAGGCGACGCAGCAACAGGAGACCGAGCGCAAGCGAGAACACGATCCCGAGCGCGATGAACGGCGTCGGATCGAACCCGGATCGTCCGCTCAGCCCGCTGTTGTCGAAGCTCACGTTCGCGCCGGCGGCGGTCAGCTTGTCGGCCAGCGACTGCTCGGCGCCGAGCGGGTAGCCGAGTCCGTAGGACGACCCGTCGCGGAGCTTGACCGTGACGCGCCCGCTGGCTGTGATGAATTCGGCCGTCGCGACGCGACCGGCGGCGATATCGCCGATGAACTCCGAATAGGTGTACTTGGCCCGCGCCGATGCCTTCTGCGCGGTCCGCGAATGGGCGCCCGACACGGGGCTCGCGTTGTCGGCCAGCGCCGGCGCGCAGAGCGCCGCTGCCGTGAGGAGAACGGCGACGAAGCTGGCGGCGGCACCACGGAGCTGGCCCATGCTGGAGTAATCGGCAGCTTCAGGCAGCGGTTGACATGCTCGGGCCGCGTCCCGGGGCGCCCGGCGCCCTCAGCCGGCTAATCGACGGGCCAGGCGTGGACCGGCTCGTTGCTGTGCATATGCTCGCGGTAGCGGCGGGTCATCTCCCGAAGCGCGTCCGCTCGCCCCGCGCGCCGCGAGTCGTATTGGCGGTGGAAGACCTCGCTCTGCCAGGAGGCGCCGTTACGCAGCAGCACGCAGCGCCGCTCGATCACCGCGAGCAGGCGGTCGGCGTCGCCGGCGTCCACGCCCCACTGCGCTAGCCCTTCGCGGGCGAGCGGGAGCAGCCGCCTCAGCACGAGCTCGGCCACCGGGACCTCACCGACCCCGGGCCAGTACACGCGGGCGTCGATCCCGTCCCGCGCCCCGGCGTGGAAGTTCTCCTCGGCGGCCGAGAACGACATCTGCGTCCACACGGGCCGCTCCTCCTCGGCCAGCACGCGCAGCAGCCCGTAGTAGAACGCCGCGTTGGCGAGGATGTCGATCATCGTCGGGCCGGCTGCCAGCACCCGGTTCTCCACCCGCAGGTGCGGCTGGTCGCCCACGACGTCATAGATCGGCCGGTTCCACCGATAGACCGTGCCGTTGTGCAACCGCAGCTCGCCGAGCGCGGGCACGTCGCCCCGCTCGAGCGTCTCGACCGGATCCTCGGTCTCGCACACCGGCAGGAGAGCCGGGAAGTAGCGCACGTTCTCCTCGAACAGATCGAAGATCGACGTGATCCAGCGCTCGCCGAACCAGACCCGCGGCCGTACGCCCTGGCTCTTGAGCTCCTCGGGCCGGGTGTCGGTCGCCTGTTCGAACAGAGCGATCCGCGTCTCGCGCCAGAGCTCCTTGCCCATGAAGAAGGGCGAGTTCGCTCCCACCGCGATCTGCACGCCGACGATCGCCTGTGCGGCGTTCCAGTAGCGGGCGAAGGCGCCGGGGTCCACCTGCTGATGCAGCTGCACGCTCGTGCACGCGGCTTCGGGCGCGATCGTGTCCGCGTGCGTGAACAGTCGCTCGACGCCGTTGATCGAGATTTCGAGATCCTCGCCGCGGGCGGCGAAGATCTGCTCGTTCAGCAGCGCGTACCGTGGGTTGGCGCTGAACGACTCGGCGTGCAGATGGGCCGCGTTCAGGGTGGGCAGGATCCCGATGATCATCATGTGCGCACCGACCGTGCGCGCGCGGCTCTCGGCCGAGTTCAGGCTCGCGCGGGTCTCGCTCTCGAGCTCGGTGAACACGGCGCCTTCGAGCAGGCGCGGTGGGATGTTGATCTCGACGTTGAAGCGGCCGAGCTCGGTCTGGAAGCTCGGGTCCGCGATCGCCTCGAGAGCGGCGGCGTTGACCAGCGCCGGGTCACCCTGCTCGTCCGTGAGGTTGAGCTCGACCTCGAGCCCGAACGAGCGGCGCTCGGGATCGAAGCGCGACTCCGAGAGCATGCGTGCGAACACGTCGAGGCAGGCCCGAACCTTACGTCGGTAACGCTGGCGGTCCTCGCGGCTGAAGACCATCGCGGCGACCTGCTGGCCCACAGGCAGAGTATGCCCGCCCCGCGAGGATCCAGCCAGCTACACGCGCGCCACCGCCGCTCGCCGCAGCAGGTCCTCGCCCTCGGCGAGGCGCGGGTCCTCGGGCTGCCCGGCCAGGTTGATGCGCGCGAGCTGCACCGCTGACTGGCAGACCGCCTCGGCCAGCAGTGCACCGGCTCTGGCGTCCCCGACCAGATTGGGATTGCCCGTGCTCGCGACCTCGCTGGCCAGCTCCGCGAGCTCGGCGGCGACCCGGGCGATCTCGATCGGCGACTCGGCGGCCGCCCCGCTGGCGCCCGCGATCGCCGACGCGCGCGAGGGGTCATCGCGCGGTAGTCGCAGTGCCTCGAGGACGGGCTCGAAGGCGGTCAGCTCCGTCTCTCCCAGCGTCAGGAGCTCCTCGCGCAGCATTCGCGCCCGCGCGGCGATCTCGGGCATTCGCGAAGCCTCCGCCGGGCCGAAGGAGGCCGCCATCTCCGTCAGCGCCGCCGCCATCGCACCCGCCCACGCCGCGCCAGATCCGCCCCCGGGCGCCGGCGTCCGCGCACCGACGTCGTCCAGCAGCGCGGCGAACGGCCGCTGCCTCGACTCAGCCACAGGCCTTGGAGACCCCGACCAGGTACACCTGGCCGCCGCGCAGCGCCGTCTGCAGCCTGGCGAGCGGCTGCCCCGACTGCCCTGAAATCGGATTGCCGTCGTTGTCGAACACGCCGCCGCACGAGCAGGTGAAGCGCTGGGTCAGCAGGTCGTAACGGACCCGACAGGCATGCTGTGGGCAGCGACTCGACACCGCCTCGGCATGCCCGGTGATCGGGTTGCGCCGCAGATAGGCGGCCGGCGACCCGCACCTGCCGGAGGGCGTCCAGATGATGTCCGAGAGAGCGTTCAGAAGCACGCCGGTGGGCGTGAGCTGGCGCCCGCCCGCGAGGCCGCACCCGGCGACGGCGCCGCCGACCAGCGTCGCCGCGCCGAGCGAGAGCGCCTGGCGGCGGGTGATCCTGTCCACCCGCCGCAGCCTAACGATCAGAACAGCCCAACCGTCCGTCCCTCGGCGTCGATGTCGATGTTCAGCGCCGCGGGGCTCGTGCCCAGGCCCGGCATCTGCTGGATGTCGCCGCACAGCGGGACGAGCCAGCCGGCGCCCGTGTACGCGCGGACATCGCGCACGGGCAGCGTGAAGTTCTCGGGTGCGCCCAGCAGCAGCGGGTCGGATGACAGCGAGAGATGGGTCTTGGCCATGCACACGGGGAAGTGCCCGAGCCCGTCGCGGGAGAACTGGGCGATCTTCTGCTCTGCCTCGGGATAGAAGTACACGTCCTTGGCGCCGTACACCTTGCGGGCCACGGCCTCGATCTTGTCCTGGATCGGAGCCTCGTCCTCGTAGGTGTAGCGGAAGCTGTTGGGCTGTTCGCACGCTCCGACGACGGCCTCGGCCAGATCGGCCACGCCCACGCCGCCGCGCGAGAAGCCGTCATTTATCTCAGCGGCGTACGCGCCCGCCTCCAGCGCCAGCGCTCGCACCAGCTCGACTTCCTCGTTGGTGTCGCCCGGGCGGCGGTTGACCGCGACCACCGCCGGCACGCCGAAGCCCTTGATGATCTGGAGGTGCCGCCGGACGTTGGCCATTCCGAGCTCGATCGCATGGCGGCCCGCGGCGCGGTCGACGCGCGGATCGTCGGCCACCCCGCCGTGATGCTTGATCGCGCGCACCGTGGTCACGAGCACCGACGCCGAGGGGATCAGCTTGCCGAAACGGCAGACGATGTCGAAGAACTTCTCCATCCCCATGTCCGAGCCGAAGCCGGACTCGGTGACGACGTAGTCGCCGAGCTTCATGCCGATCAGGTCGGCGATCAGCGAGTTGTTGCCGTGAGCGATGTTGGCGAAAGGTCCGCAGTGCATGAGCACGGGCTGTCCCTCGAGCGTCTGCACGAGGTTCGGCTTGAGCGCGTCCTTCAGCAGCACGGTCATCGCCCCGGCGGCGCCCAGATCCTCGGCGGTGATCGGGCGCCCGCCGTCGTACGAATAGGCCGCGGTGATCGCACCGATCCGACGTCGCAGGTCCTGGAGGTCGCGCGCCACGGCCATGATCGCCATCACCTCCGAGGCGGCCGTGATGTCGAATCCGGTCTCGCGCGGGTAGCCGTTCGGCCGCCCGCCGAGGCCGACCACGATCTGGCGCAGGGCACGGTCGTTCA
The DNA here is from genome assembly GCA_035295205.1 of Solirubrobacteraceae bacterium. Taxonomy (GTDB): domain Bacteria; phylum Actinomycetota; class Thermoleophilia; order Solirubrobacterales; family Solirubrobacteraceae; genus Palsa-465. The sequence goes on from DATGJM010000067.1 coordinate 21,379, forward strand.
TGTCCACGGCGCGACGCCAGCCGATGCGCAGCGCGTCGATCTTCAGGTGGTTGCCATGCAGGATCGAGGCGTCGAGCATCGCTGCCAGCAGGTTGTTGGCCGCGCCGATCGCGTGGATGTCACCGGTGAAGTGCAGGTTCAGGTCCTCCATCGGGACGACCTGGGTCAGGCCACCGCCCGCGGCGCCGCCCTTGACGCCGAACACCGGGCCGACCGATGCCTCGCGCAGGCAGGCCACGGGGTTCTTGCCGATCACGCCGAGGCCCTGAGTGAGTCCGACGAGCGTCGTCGTCTTGCCCTCGCCGGCCTTGGTCGGCGTCATGCCGGTCACCACCACGATCTTGGCGTCCTGGGTCTCCTTCAGGCGGTCGAGCACCGACATGGAGATCTTGGCCTTATAGCGGCCGTACGGTTCGACCTCGTCCTCCTGCAGGCCCGCGCGCTCGGCGATGGTCTGGATCGGGATGAGCTGGTGTTCCTGGGCGATCTCCAGGCTGGTCTTCATGTCGGTCCTCTCCTTTAGTGGCTCACGGCAGCGGCAGCGAGCTCCGAGACGAGCCTATCCTCGTAGAAGCGCTCGAGTGCGAAAGGTGCGATCAGCTCGGGCGTGCGGCCGGTGGCCACGAGCTCGGCCAGCGTCTTGCCCACGATCGGTGCGGCCTTGAACCCGTAGGTCCCCCACCCGGCGCTCACGTGGAAGTTCTCGACCTCGGTCTTCCCGAGGATCGGGCTGTAGTCAGGGCTGAGGTCGCACAGCCCCGCCCAGCTGCGCAGCAGCCGCGCGCGCTCGAGCTGGGGGAAGAGCTCGAGCGTGTGACGGCACACCTCCTGCAGGAAGTTCAGCGTGCCCTGCATGCGGTACGTGGTCCACGGCTCGATCTCGGCGCCCATCAGGAACTCGCCGCGGTCGGTCTGCGAGACGTAGATGTGCATCTGCGAGGAGACGATCACCACGTCCAGCAGCGGCTTCATCGCCTCCGTCACGCATGCCTGCAGGATGTGAGTCGTGATCGGCAACGGCACGCCGGCCATGTCGTTGATGAGCGTGCTCCATCCCGCTGTGCAGTTGAGCACCTGGCCGGCCTTGATCCACCCGCGGTTCGTGCGCACCCGGTCGATATGGCCGTTCGTACGCGACAGCCCGAGCACCTCGGTGTTCTGATGGAGCTCAGCCCCGCCCTGATCGGCGCCGCGGGCAAACCCCCACACAACCGCATCGTGGCGGATGATCCCGCCCGGCGGGTGATAGAGCGCGCCCAGGATCGGATACGTCGCGTGCGGGTTGTCGACCTGCATGGCCGGCGCGAGCTGCTTGATCTCGTCCGGATAGATCACCCGCGTGTCAATGCCGTTCAGCCGGTTGACCTCGGCGCGGTTGGCCATAACGAACATGGCCCGGTCGGAGTGGGCGAGCGTGAGGTGGCCGCACTGCGAGAACAGCAGGTTGAAGTTCAGCTCCTGTGCGAGACCCTCGTAGAGCTTGACGCTGGCGTCGTAGAAGCGGGCGCCCTCCGGCGTCTTGTAGTTGGAGCGCAGGATGGTCGTGTTCCGGCCCGCGGCGCCGGAGCCGATGTAGCGCTTCTCGAGAATCGCGATGTCGCGGATCCCGTGTTCCTTCTGCAGGTAGTAGGCGGTGGCCAGGCCATGCGAGCCGCCGCCGATGATGACCACGTCATAGGAGCTCTTGAGGTCGCGCTGAGCGCGCCACATCCGCCGCTTTCTGAAGATCTCACGCACCGGCTCCCTCCTCGATCGCGGCCAGCTCGCCGAGCGGCTCGAGCGCATCCACTCCGGCGGCGCGGCCACCGAGATGGACGGCGGCATCGGACACGGTGCTCCACATGTACTCGCCGAGTGCCCAGCCGAACAGGAACAGGTAGCGGTGCTCGGCCTCGCGGATCAGGATCCCGGGCTGACGGGCGATCGATCCCGGCCGCAGAGCGCCGACCGGAGTGACATCGGGCCGGAGGTCGAGCGCGCAGAAGCGCGCGAACGTCTCACGGGCCAACGGGCCGGCAAGCGTCAGCGCCGCGCGTACGGTGCTCACATCGACCACGCTCACTCGCTCGGCGGTCTCCGCGGCAGCGTCTAGGAGCCGGCCTCGCAACGCCGCGGTATCGCCGGCCTCGCAGATGACGACCATCCGGGTGCTCGTGACCGGGCACCACCATGCGCCGGCGGCCCGCGTCGCGCGGCCGAGCTCGAGCGCGGCCCCGCCTGCGGCAGCGACGGCCGCGAGGTCCTCGGCGCTGGCCTGGACCTCGAGCTTGCCCAACGACGACACGTCGATCCACGCAACCGATTCCGCGCAGGCCATCGCCTCGCCGTCCGGGTCGCCATAGTCGACGACGACGTTCCAGCCGTCACGCGACTCGATCCGTCCGCCGGCGGCCACCGCCAGGCGCTCCATCGGGCTGCGAGCCGGCGGCGCGCCGCTCGCGCCATCGACCTGAAGGAACTCGAGGCTCATGAACGCAGCACCTCCCCCGCGGGGTCATAGAACGGTTGGGTCTGGATCTCGCCCGAGAACGTCTGGCCCTCGTCGGAGATGGTGATCCGCGCGCCGTCATGGGCGAGCGGCGTCGGCACCCAGGCCATCCCGATCACGCGCCGCAGCACCGGCGAGAAGCGCGAGCTCGTGACCTGTCCTGCGGGCGAGCCACGCTCGTCGAGGACAACCGAGCCCTCGGTCGGGACGTGCCCGTCCGCGAGCGTGAAACCGACGAGGCTGGTGGTCGGGACCTCTTCGGCATAGTGCTCGAGAGCCCATTTGCCGATGAAGTCCTCCTCCTTGTCGAGCTTGACGATCCACGACATCGCGGCGCCGTAGGGCGTCGACTCGGAGTCGGTGTCCTGCCCGACGATGATGTGCATCTTCTGCAGGCGCAGGATCCGCTGGGGCTCGAGTCCGAACGGACGGATGCCGAACTCGCTGCCGGCCTCGAGCAGGGCGTCCCACACGTGCTCGCCGTGGGCCGAGGGGAAGTGGATCTCGTAGCCCACCTCACCGACGAAGCCGATGCGCAGGATCAGGCACGGGACGCCCGCGATCGGGGCCTGCTGGCCGTCGAGGTAAGGGAAGGCCTCGTTCGAGCAGTCGAGATCGGTTACGCGCGCCATGATCTCGCGTGCCTTCGGTCCGGCCAGATTGACCGCCGACAGCCCCTGGGTGAGGTCTGTGAGGTGCACGCGCATGCCCCAGTCGGCCAGCCACCACGAGAACCATTCCTCGACCGCGCCGGCCCCGCTCGAGGTGGTGGTCACGTAGAAGGTCTCCTCGTCGAGCCGGCAGATCGTGCCGTCGTCGACGATCCGCCCGGCGTCCGAGCTGATCACCCCGTAGCGGATCCGGCCTGGCTTGAGGTTCGAGAAGCGGTTCGGGTACAGGCGGTCCAGGAACGCGCCGGCATCCGGGCCCTGGACGAGCAGCTTGCCGAGCGTCGAGACATCGATCACGCCGGCGGCGCGGTTGACCGCAAGTGCCTCGCCCTGGGGATCGCCATAGTCGTATGGCCGCCGCCAGTCGCCCGCCCACTTGACACTCCCGTTCAGCTCACGGTGACGCCCGTGGATCGAGGAGCGCTTCGCCGGCTCGAAGGGTCGCCCGGCAAGAACGCCCATCGGCACCGACACCCACGGCGGCCGGGCCGTGGTCGTTCCGACGTCGCCGAGGCTCTGCCCGGTCTGCTGGGCCATCAGCCGCACCGATGGCAGCTGGCACATCCGCCCCTGACAGGGGCCCATCGTCACCGTCGTGTAGCGCTTGGCGAGCTCGATCGAGTCGTAGCCCTCCTCGATCGAGTAGGCGATGTCCTTCGTGGTCACGTCCTCGCACAGGCAGGCGAAGCACTTTCCGCGATCGCTGCCCGACACGCCGGGAGCGACGGCTACCGAGGCGCTCCTCGCGCCCGCCGACAGCTCCGCGCGCACGGTCTCAGCCGCGGCCTGTGACTCGGCGTCACCCCGCCCCAGGGCGTGGACGGCGTCCAACCCGGCCAGGCGGCCCGAGCGCTCGACCAGCTCGGCCTCATCGAAGCCGATGACCTCGCCGGCCGCGAACACCGCGGCAGGCATGTCGGTGAGCGCGAAGTGACCACGGGTGTCGTCGTAGCGCGTCTGCGCCCCCGCCTGCAGCAGCAGCGAGCTGGCGGGCATCGCGCCTCCGGAGACGAGAATCAGGTCGCAAGCGATGGTGCGCTCGCCTGCGCCGCCGTTCACCGCGCCAATCACGACGCCGTCGACCTGCTTGCGCCCGCGCGCCTCGAGCACGGTGTATCCGGCGAGTACGTCGATCCCGCGGCGGCTGAGCTCCTCGGCGACAGGTCCGGGGTCCGGGCGCAGCTGGGCGACGGCGGCGATCTGCACCCCGACGCGCTCGAGCGCCAGCGCTGCGTGGAGCCCGCGGTCTGTGGTGGTCGCGACCACGGCCCGGTTGCCGGGCGCGACCGCGTACAGGGCCGCCAGCCGGCGTGCGCCGTCGGCCAGCATGATCCCGGGGAGGTCGTTACCGGCGAACACCAGCGGCTGCTCTATCGTGCCGGTCGCGAACACGACCTGGCGGGCGCGCACCTGATGCAGGATGTCGCCCTGCCACACGGGCACGAGCCCGTCGAAGTAGGCGAGCGCGCAGGCGCGGGTCAGGACCTCGACGCCGCCCGCCTTCACAGCCGAGACCAGACGTCCGAGCTGTTGCCGATCGCTCTCGATCAGCGCGCGGCCACCGAGCTCGGGCCCCTCGTCGACGAGCACCACATCGGCGCCGCGCTCCGCCGCGGCGGCCGCGGCGGCCATCCCGGCCACCCCGCCGCCTACGACCAGGACGTCGGCGTGGCGCCGGCGGTATTCGGTGCGCCACTCGCGCTCCTCCTGATGCTCGCGCAGGATGCCGAGGCCGGCGGCGTTTCGCAACACCTTCTCGTACAGCGGCCACAGCCGGCGCGGGCGGATGAACGTCTTGTAGTAGAAGCCGGGCGGTGTGAACGGGCCGCCGAACAGGTCAGTGGCGCGCATCACGTCGAACTCGAGCGATGGCCGGGCGTTCAGGTGCTCGACCTGCATCCCCTGGCGCACGGGCTCGGTGCACGCCCGTGCTCCTGGAGCGCCGTCGACCGACACCATGCAGTTCGGGCACTGCCCGGCGCAGCACATCAGGCCGCGCCGGCGGTGGTACTTGAAGCTGCGGGAGAACGTGCGCTGACCGGCGGCGTACAGCGCCGAGCCGATCGTGTCGCCCTCGTAGGCCTTTACCTGCTTGCCGTCGAATGTGAACGTGATCTGCTTGTGCCGGGCGATTCGCTCCCCCGGCTGCTCGGGCAGGCGACTCATGCCGCGGGCTCCGGCTCCGAGCCGGGCAGAGCGGTGAACAGCACTTCCTGGGTGGTCGTGTTTCGCTCGGCTATGAACCACGCCCGGCAGCCCGAGCGGTGGAACCACCACTCGCGCTGCACGCCGGCGGTGTTACGCCGGAAGTAGTTGTAGGTGTTGAGCTCGCGGAAGCTCGGGCGGGCCTTAGGGCGCGAGCTGATCTCGCCGCCGAAGGCGAAGTCGGTGACCTCGCGGACCCCGCAGTTCGGGCACGTCAAGAGAAAGGACATCGCCGGCCGGACGCTACGCCGGGTCTGTGATCGTGTCCAATACCTCATCAGACACAATTGATCTGGAGAGCGAATCATGGAACTGCGCCAACTTCGTTATTTCGTGGCGGTGGCCGAGGAGCTGCACTTCCGCCGGGCGGCGGAGCGATTGCACATCTCCCAGCCCCCTCTCAGTCACCAGATCCAGGCACTCGAGACCGAGATGGGCTGCCTGCTGCTGACACGCACTCGCCGGCGGGTCGAGCTGACCCCGGCCGGGGCGGCCTTCCTACGCGACGCCCGGGCGATCCTGGCCGAGCTAGACGCCGCCGTGGCCACCGCCCGCCAGATCCACTCAGGCCAGACGGGGCGGCTGCGCATCAACTTCGTCGGCTCGGCGCTGCTCTCGATCGTGCCCGGAGCCGTCCAGCGCTTTCGCGACGCGCGCCCCGAGGTCGAGGTGGAGCTGCGCGAGCGGCCCACGGTGGACCAGGTGCGCGCCGTCCTGGACGGGGTCGTCGACGTGGGGCTCGTGCGCCAACCGATCGAGCCGCACCGCGACCTGCGCGTGCATACGGTGGCGCGCGAGCCCACGTTCGTCGCGGTGCCCGCCAACCATCCGCTGGCTTCGCTCGACACCGTGCCGCTGGCACGCGTGGCCGCCGAGCCGCTCGTGCTCTTCCCGCGCGAGCAGGCGCCGGGCTTCCACGACCTGCTGATGAGCGCTCTGGCAGGGACGGGTGTGGCCCCTCGGGTAGTGCAGTACGCACCCGAGACGCAGACGATCATCGGGCTCGTCGCCGCCGGCATCGGGGTCTCGCTCGTCCCCGCATCGGAGCGGCGGCTGGCCATCGAAGGTGTGGCCTACCGCCCGGTCCCGGAGGCGCCCGACGTCGAGCTCGCCGCGATCAGCCGCGTCGACCACGACTCGCCGCTGATCGAGGCCTTCATCGCGCTCGCTCGGGGTAGCTCAAGCTCCCATCCCGCTGCCCGATAAGCCGGGAATGGACCGGGAACTTCTCGTTGACCGGCCTGATCGCGTGGAGCCGGCGACTCCGGATCACGCCCTCGAGGTCGCAGGTCGTGTGGCGGCCGTGACGCGACCGCTCGCCACCGAAATCCTCGATGGCTGTGGCAGCGCGCTGAGTTCGGCCGCATCGAGACGATCGGCGACCCGATCACCCAATGGATCTACTGCGCCGCCGTGCGGGAAGAGCCTGGAAGCGAGACGCTTCTCGAGGCTGTCAACGAGCAGATCCACCGGCTGAAGGCAGGCGGTCGCTACGGCCAGATCGTGGAGCGCTGGCAGGGTCGCGTCTACGACTGGGGCAAGACCGCGGCCGACTTCCTCGACTGAGCTGAGGCGACGCTCAGCCGGTGGCTCACCCGGTGGTGCGCAGGCCCACTGCCACCCCGGCCACGCTCGCCAGCAGCGCCTCCCGGGCCTCGGCGTCCCCGCGGCGCACCCGGGCGAGCAGCTCGAGCTGCAGCGCGGCCAGCGCATCGAGCCACTGCGCCCGCCACGGCTCGCGGGGAGGTAGGCGTGGCCGCCCGGTGATCGCGAGCACGCGCTCCTCGCAACGCTCGCGCTCGGCGCAGATCACGTGCCACAACCGGCCGGCCGCCCCCGGCGCATCGGCGAGGTCGAAGTAGCGCCGGGCGATCGGCAGATCGTCGGCCGCCAGGGCCCCGGCGAGCCCCTCGACCAGCGCCTCGAAGAACGGCCAGCTCGCGTACATCTCGCGCTGCACATCCAGGTCCCCCGCTTCCAGGCCGCTGCCGGCGCCGTACCAGCACGGCAGTCCGATCCGGGCCTGCATCCAGGCGAACACCCACGGGATCGCCCGCAGCCCCTCGAGGCTCGTTCGCCCGCGGCGGCTCGTGGGGCGCGAGCCCACGTTCAGCTCCCCGAGGATGTCGATCGGTGTGCACTGCGCGAACAGCCGCGGCAGGTCGGCGTCGTCACAGACCAACCGCTGGTAGGTGTCGCAGGCGCGCCGAGCCATGCGCGTGAGCTCCTCGCGCCAGCGCGGCTCGGGCGGCTCGGACGGCTGCACGGTCGCGCGCACGACCGCGGCCACCGTCTGCTCGAGCGAGTCCACGGCCAGGCGCGCGTCTGAGAACTTCGCGCTCACGACCTCCCCCTGCTCGGTGATCTTGATCCGGCCGCCGACCGTCCCCGGTGGCTGGGCGAGGATCGAGCGGTACGCCGGGCCGCCGCCGCGAGAGGTGGAGCCGCCGCGGCCGTGGAACAGGCGCAGCTCGATGCCGCGGCCGGCGGCTTGGCGCGCGAGCTGCTCCTGGGCGCGGTACAGCGTCCACTGGCCGGCCAGATAGCCCATGTCCTTGCCGGCGTCCGAGTAGCCGAGCATCACCTCCTGGCGTAGGCCCCGCGCCTGCAGGTGCTCGCGGTAAGCCAGGTTCGCGTACAGGGTGCCCATCGTCTCGGTGGCCCGCTCGAGCGAAACCCGGCGCTCGAACAGCGGAACGAGCTCGAGCGCCGAGGAGCGCTCCGACGGCGCGGGCCCAGCGGCCGGCGCGAACAGGCCGCTGCGCCGGGCGAGCCAGAGCGCGCACAGGAGGTCCGACGGCTGCTCGGTGTTGGAGGCGATGAACGTGTCGATCGCCTGTGTCCCGTAGGCGCTCACCCCGCGCCACACCGCGTCGAACGTCGCCGCCGCGCGCGGAACCGGCCCGCGGTCCCGATCGGGCAGACGCTGGCTCAGGCAGGCCTCGGTGAGCAGCGAGATGCGCTCGAGCTCGCTGCGCGCGGCCCGGTAGCCGGGCAGCAATGCCCGGCAGGCGTCCTGAAGCTCCGGAGCGTTCTCGCGCACCTCGAGGGTCGCCAGGTGAAAGCCGAAGATCCGCACCTGGAGCATCAGCCGCTCGAGCCGCCCGCGCATGACGGCTCGCGACCCGACGGCGCCGCGGA
>DATGJM010000068.1:0-7447 GCA_035295205.1 Solirubrobacteraceae bacterium
CGAGATCGAGCAGGAGCGCCGGCGGGCGGACCAGGCCCACGCGGCGCTCGCGCAGGAGCGTGTCCGGGCCGAGCAGGCACAGGCCGAGAAGCAGTCGGCGGTCGCCCAGGTGCACGCGGAGCTGCGCCGCATTCGGGCCGAGGCCACCGAATCCGCTGCCGCGCTGCGGGCGGAGAAGCAGACGGTGGAATCGCTCCGCGCCGAGCTCACGGCGGTCCGCGAGGAGCTCGAGCGCACCCAAGCAGCCTCCGCGGCAAAGCCGAGCGCCCAGGAGCTCGAGGGACAGCGCTCACGCGCCGAACAGGCGGAGGCCGCCAGCCAGCGGGCGCATCTCCAGGCCACCGAGAGCTCCGGCGCCCTGAAGCTGGCGCAGAAGGAGGCTGACTCTCTGCGCGAGGAGCTCCGCAGCCTGCGCGAGGAGCTCGACCGCGTCCAGCGCGCAGCCGTGCAGGAGCACGGAGAGGCCCTGGCAGAGGCGCTCGAGGAGCTCGAGCGCACGCGGACGGAGGCCGTCACGTCTTCGACCGCGCTTGCCGCCCAGCAGACGGCCGCCGAGGCTCTTGCCGCCGAGCTGTCGTCGGTCCGCGAGCAGCTGGCCCAAGCCCAGCATCCGGCCGCGGTCGCGCCTGCCGACTCCGTGCCGGTCGCCGACCTCGAGCGCGAGCAGGCCCGCGCCGAGGAGGCAGAGCGGGCACTCGAGCACGAGCGTCGCGAGGCCCAGGCATCGGCGGCCGCACTGCGCGCCGAGCTCGACTCGAGCCGCGAGGAGCTCGAACTGCTGCGCCGGCAGGCGCAGGCCGGGGCCCTGCAGCCGGCCGAGGCCCCGCAGCCGGCCGAGGACGCGCAGCGGACCGATGGTCCGGCCGCCGAGTCCGCGGGCGATGGGCCCGCCTGGTCAGCAGCCTCGCAGCGGGCACTTTCGGCCGGGCTGATGGAGGCATCGGACTGGCAGGGAGTCCTCAAGAAGGCCGTCACCGTCCTCGGCCAGCAGGGCGGCTGGGAGGCCGCCGTCGGCTGGCAGCAGGAGCGAGGCGGGTTCATGAAGTGCGCCGCCGTCTGGGTCCGCGGTGACGCGGGCCTGGAGGCGTTCGAGACCCGGACGTGGAAGCACCGGCTGGGCGCGCAGACGCTCGCCGCGGCCGCGGCTGCCGACGGCACGGCGACGAGCTGCGTGCTCGACCTCGAGACCGCGGAGGACGTCGCGCTCCGCGCCGCCGCGAGCGCGGGAATGCGCTACGCGGTCGTGGTTCCGATCGGCGACGGCACGACCACCGTCGGCCTGCTCGAGCTGGTCAGCGCCAGCGCCGTCGCGCCGAGCTCCGAGCTTTCGGTGTCGCTCGAGGCCATCGGCCTTCAGCTGGGCGCCATCGCTCAGCAGCTGATCGCCGGCAGCTCAGCCCGGTGGCACGTCGGCAAGCTCTGAGCCTCACGCGAGGAGCGGCGCGAGCTCCTCGCCCAGCAGCCCGATGAACTCGTGGTCGGTGTGGGCCAGGTGCTGGCACATGACCCGACTGACGCCGGCATCCCTGAGCGCGGTGAGCTGTTCGGCGACCTGCTCGATCACGCCGACGACCCACCCCGATGGCGGGCTCTGCAGGAGTTCGCTTGCCTCGCCCCCGCGCACGGCGGCGACACGTCCCGCGCGGGCCCGGAGATCGCGCTCGTCCACCCCTGCCAGCACGCCGGTCATGATCGAGAACGGAATCACCTCGCGGCCGGCGCGGGCGCACGCCGCCTCGACCCTCGCCCGTCGCTCGCGCACCTCCTGGAGGCTGGGGAACGTGGTGTTGTACTCGTCCGCGTAGGCCGCCGCCAGCGCGCTGCTTCGCGGGCCCGCGACGCCGCCCATGATCAGGGGTGGCCGAGGCCGCTGCACGGGCTTCGGCTGTGCGTCGAGGTCGCTCAGGTCGTAATGCGAGCCGTGAAACGAGAAGGCGCCGTCGTCCCAGTTCCCAAGGACGACCTGCAGCTGCTCCTCGAGGATGTCGACCCGTGTCCGGGTGTCGGGGAACGGAAAGCCATGGGCTGCGTGCTCTCGCTCGTGCCACCCCGCCCCGATCCCCAGCTCGATCCTCCCGCCTGAGACCTGATCGGCGGTGACGACGAGCTTGGCGAGCACCGAGGGATGGCGGAAGGTCGCTGGGGACACCAGCGTGCCCAGCCGAAGCGTGGAGGTGGTCGCGGCCAGGGCGTTGATCGTTCCCCAGGCATCGAGCGATCCTCGCTCCGGGTGCTGACCGTCGAGGTTCAGGTAGTGGTCGGAGCGAAACAGGGTCGGGATGCGGGACTGCTCGCAGGCGCGAGCGATGGCCTGCCACTCAGGCCACGTGACGCCCTCCTGGCCCTCGATCATCACGCATAGGTCCATGCGACGAACGATAGGCGCTACGGTGACGCCAGCATCAGATCGAGGCTCAACACATACACCGGGTACAGCGTCTCGAGCGCCGCCGTTTGGGCAGTGATCCTCGCCGTCGGCGAGCGTCGGCTGGATGCGGAGTCCCGCAGATTGCTGCGCCTGTCATGTGCCGGGTGGTGGACCGGATGGACGTCGGCGACGATCGCCCGCGCCGGCTATCCCCCGCCGCGCAAGCTCGAGCCCAAGGCCCAGCAGCGTCTCGCGAAGGCTTCGCTCGTGCTCGTCGCGCTCGGCCTCGGGAACGTCGTCCGCCTGCTCGTCCGCGGCCGGTTGCCGGCGGCGTGAACGTCAGAGCGACTTGCGAACCTTGACGGCCGTGCCGTAGGCGCAGATCTCGGTCCAGGTCCCGCCGATCTCCGAGGTGTCGAAGCGAAACGCGAGCACCGCGTTGGCGCCCTTGGCCTCAGCGTCCTCGACGAGCCGGCGAGTGACCTCGTCCCGGCTGCTGGCGAGCACCTTGGTCATGCCCCTCAGCTCGCCTCCGACCAGCGACTTCAGGCTCGCTCCGATCTGCGAGCCGATGTTCCGGGAGCGCACGGTGAGGCCGTAGACCTCGCCGATGACCTCCTCGATCTCATATCCCGGCAGGTCGTTCATGGTCGAGATCAGCATCAGATCATCCTCCGGGCAGACGTGATCAATAGTTGCCTGAGATCCGGTCCCACGCCCGCATGAGCTTCTCCCGGCGGAAGTCCGCCTTCGACTCAGCCGGGTCGTCGCGCATCACGGCTGGATTGGCCGACGGCTCCGGCAACTGATCGCACGCGGACCGGTCGAGCTTGAGCATCACGCCGCGCTCGAAGATCTCGCCGACCTCGTCGGCGTCGGCAAAGCGGTGCTCCCCGCCGAGGACGTGCTCACCGATCACGAGCCCGTCGAACACGTCCTCGTCCTCGGCCGCCAGGACGTGCGCGACCTTCCCCACCTCGACGCCATCGGCGCTGTAGACCGGCGTGCCACGGCTGAGCACCTCGTAGGAGATCGGGGCACCGAGATCCACGCCGCCAGCATATAGCGGCACCCAGGCGGCCGGAACCAACCTCCGCCTCGATCCGCCGAAGTCGTCGAGTGGGAAGAAAGTCTCGCTCAGCGAGACCGCTATCCCAATCGAGCCGATCTGCGCCGCGAGGCGGAGGTTCGTCCCGCCGGACCGAGTCAGCCCTCGCGCGTCGCCGTCAACCCGCCTCCCGCACGAGGCGGGGCACGAGTTCGCGGTCGTTGAAGATGTCGATCGTGACCGCGCGGTCGCCCACGACCGTGAAGGCGAGGATCGCGAATGGGGTCTCGCCGTCGAAGGCCACCGCCCCGGCGGTGCCGTTGATCAGGGCCGGTCGGACGAACGGGGCGAACCGGCGGGCGGTCATCGCCGCGCGGGCAACCTTCGCGGCCCCGCGCAGCTCGAACATGCCGGTCCGCGTGTGGGACCGCGCGACCACATCTGGGTCGAGCACGGCAACGAGCGCGTCGAGGTCCCCTTCCCGGGCGGCGGCGAAGTAGGCGTCGACGACGGTGCGCTGGCGACCCACGTCGGGGTCGGGGGCCGGCGCCGCGCCGCGCACGCGCCGGCGAGCACGGCTGGCGAGCTGCCGGGTCGCCTCCGGCGAGCGCTCGACCAGGCGCGCTATCTCGTCGAAGGGCACGGCGAACATGTCGTGCAGCACGAAGGCCAGCCGCTCGGCCGGGCTCAGCGCGTCGAGCACGATCTGGAGCGCGATCCCCACGGCGTCGGCCAGCAGAGCCTCCTGCTCGGGATCTGAGGACGCGTCAGTCGAGATGATCGGCTCGGGCGAGAACGCCTCCAGCGGCTCGGCTGGACGCCGGTCGCGCAAGATGTTCAGGCAGATCCGCGCGACCACGGTGGTGAGCCATGCCCCGAGGTTCTCGATCTCGTCCGCGTCGGCCCGCTGCAGGCGCAGCCACGCTTCCTGCACCGCGTCATCCGCCTCGCCGAGCGATCCCACGATCCGGTAGGCCACGGCGCGCAGCCGAGACCGCTCCCGATCGAACTCGTCTGCCAGCTGAAGCTCGTACATGTCACACCACCGCCTGGTCTCGGGTCATTCCTCTTAGACCCAGAGAACCCAACCGAGGTGACAGCAATGGCACGCATCGAAGGAGTACCACGGGACCAGGCCGGCCCGATCGTAAGGCTGGTCTACCGGCTCATGCGCAGAGGGGTGAAGGATCTGACCGGACGGGAGGCCGCTCACGGCAGCGGGATCGAGCCCGTCGAGGTCTGGGCTCATCGGCCGAAGATGATGAGCGGAATGGGCAAGTTCCAGCAGGCGGTGCGGAAGGGCAGCGCCGTAGATGAGCGGCTGAAGTACATCGTCGAGCTGAAGGGCGCGCAGATGATCGGCTGCGAGTACTGCATCGACCTCGGCTCGCAGATCTGCCGTAACTCGGGCCTGTCCGACCAGGAGCTGCTCGCCCTTCCCCGCTATCGCGACAGCAACCTGTTCACCGAAGGAGAGAAGCTGGCCCTCGACTACACGGTGGGTGTGATGAGCACGCCGGTGGACGTCAGCGACGATCTGTTCGCGCGCATGAAGGAGCACTTCAGCGACGAGCAGTTGGTGGAGCTCACGGCGCTGCTGACAGTGGTCAACCTCGACCGCTTCAACGCCGCCTTCGGGATCGCGTCGGCCGGCTTCTCCGAAGGGATGGTGTGCGTCAGGTAGCCCAGGCAGGCTGGGCGCCCTGCTCGCGCACCCACTGGCCGACGAGGCCACGCAGGTGCGCGGCGAACTGCTCCTGCTCGTGCGTCGGGTAGGTCGAGCGGACGGTGTCGGTCAGGAGGCGGTCGAACTCGGCCGAGCTCACCCAGTCGAGGACCAGCTCGTCGACGTGGGGCAGGCGGCTCGCGCAGAAGTCGTGATAGCGGTCGACATCGAAGTACTCGTCGGCCAGACGGCGGTAGGCCGACAGCTTCTCCTCGTAGGAGAGGTCCTCGCGGTCGCCGATCTCGAAGTAGCTGCGGGTGTCGAGATCGAGAGGCGCCCGGCGGCCGGTGACCAGGCAGAACGCGCACCACTTCAGCAGCGTCTTCATCGCCCACGGGAAGTAGTAGTGCAGGCTCGTGAGCGCCACGTCGGGAGAGGCGTTGGCGTAGTCGATCGGGTGGACCTGGTCGCCGTTCACCAGGCACTCGCACGAGTTGAACTCCCAGCGGAAGAAAGCATTGACGAGGCGGCTGATCGTCAGCACCTCGTCGCCGACCGACGGCGAGAGGAAGTCGTGGGCGACTGCGTAGCGGCCGTGCATGGGCAGCTCGGGCCGGAACTTCATGACCATCGTCTCGGCCCCGATCGAGAGCGACCGCGCGAACACGTCGAAGGGCTCGACCGCCGCCTGCAGATGCATGAGCCGCCGGCCGGAGGTGTCGTAGGCGCGCATCAGCTCGCCGCGGTCGCGCACACGGTTCACGCCGATCCACTGACCGCCGTCGTAGGGCTTCATGAACAGCGGGTAGCCGATCCGGTCGGCGATCGCCGGGAGGTCGAACGGGAGGTTGTACTTGGCGGCCGTGTACTGGAAACGCGCGTTGTCGGGCGGGTCCTTGTGCGGGACGAGCACGGTCGGCGGAACCTTGATCCCGAGCCGGATCATCGCGCAGTACGCCGCGTGCTTCTCCATCGACTGGAAGGTGAACGGGCTGTTCAGCAGGTACACGTCGTTCATCAGCGCGACCTTCTTCAACCACTCGCGCGGCAGGTAGTACCAGTACGCCAGTCGGTCGATCACGAGCTCGTAGCGCGGCCGGTCGCGCAGGTCGAACGGCTCCATGGTGATGCGCTCGGTCACCAGCCGATGGCGGTGGCCCGAGGCGTCGGTGATCGTGCCCAGGCGCGACACGAGCGTCTCGAACGCCGTCGGCCAGTCCTCCTCGGTTCCGAGGAGCAGGCCGATCAGGTGGCTGGTTTCGCTCATCAGCAGAACCGGGGCAGGTGGTGGGCGAGCTGGGCACGCCACGACGGCCAGTCGTGGGCAACGTCGTGCCCCCAGAGGTCGAGCTCGCAGCGGATCCCCTTCGACTGCAGCAGTCCGGCGAGGCCGCGCGTGGAGTCCAGTGCGCCGGTCGTGTCCTCCCACTGTCCCTGTCCGCACACCAGCAGCACGCTGAGGCGCCCGCGCAGCCAGTCGAGGTGGTCCCCGCCGAGGTGGGCGACGTAGTCCATCGGGTTGTTGAAGTAGGTGGCGTCGCCGCGCTCTCCCCAGCCGTCCCACGACGAGGGGTCGTAGTTGCCCGACAGGCAGATCGCGAGCGGGAACACGTCCGCGCGCTTGAGGGCGAAGTTGGCAGCGTGGTAGGCGCCCAGGCTGCATCCGCAGGTCATGACCTCGCTCGCGCCGCCGCAGTCGTCGCGCACGAAGGGGACGACCTGGTCGAGGATCCACCCCTCGTAGAAGCCGTGGCGGCGAGCGCGCTCCTCCAGGGGAATGGCCTGGTTGGACCATGACTCGCCGTCGAAGGAGTCCACGCAGTAGAGCTTCACGCGGCCGGTCGCGAGCAGGTCGCCGATCGCTCCCACCATCCCGCGGCGCTCGAACTCCCCTGCGTCACCGCCCTCGGCGGGGAACGCCAGCAGCGGACGGCCCCAGTGCCCGTACACCGCCACGCCGTTCACGCCGCCGCCCACAGTTGCGCGAGCAGGCCCGTGAGGTGAGGGTCGAATGCGTCGCGCCAGCTCGTGTAGTTGTGCAGGTCGGTCACCTCATGCAGCGGGGCGCCGTAACCCTGGGCGGCCAGCGCGGCTGACATCAGGCGGTTGTTATCGACGTTCTCCTCCTCAGCGCCGCAGGTCATGACGGTCGGCACTGGCTCCGGGTGTGAGCGAGAACGCAGGACGTCACGGACGAAGCGCACGATACGCCTGTAGCGCGGAAGCTGAGACTCATGGCTGTCGAAGCGCGGCACGAAGAAACTGCCCGACTGCAGGAACAGCCCCCCGAACGTCCCCGGCCAGGCGCGCTGCGCCTGCAGCATCGCCAGAGCCCCGAGACTCGCCCCCATGCCCACGGGACTGC
>DATGJM010000069.1:0-45414 GCA_035295205.1 Solirubrobacteraceae bacterium
AGATGCTCCGGGCCATCCTGTTCTGGCGCGCGGCCGACAACCAGGCCGATCCGCGATTCACGTCAACGATTTGCAAATCCCCCCTGTGGATCCTTCCCCAGATTACCGTCGAAAATTGGAAAAGTCTTAGACCCTCTTCGAACCGACCGCTCCCCTGCCAGTACTCACCGCAGGGTAAAGCCCCAGTAGCGCCAGGTCCAAGCCCCATTCAGCGGCTGGAAGCCGGCCTTCGTGGTCAGGGACAGTGAAGAATGGCTGCGCAGGTAGTTCCCGCCAGTCTTGGTCAGGACGATCCTCGTGAAGGTCGCCTTTCCGCCGACGGAGAACTTGACCGTGACCTTCGCGATGAGCACCGGCTTCGGCGCGTGGCGGCGCGGCTTCTTCGTCAGGCTGGCGCCCTTCGGCAGGTAGTACCACTGGATCGTGAGCTGACCGGCGCTCGGCGGCGTGAACTGGAACGCATATCCCCCGCGCCGGCGAACCACGGCCAGCGGCGCGCGCTTGCCGGTGGGGAACAGCACCTTCCAGAGCGCCGAGCGAACCTTGCTGGTAGAGGGCTCGATCGGGCCAACTCTCGTGGTGTGGACCGTCGTCGCCCCGAGCGAGGTCGTGGCGGTCACGGCGACGCTGACCCAGTCGCCCACGTCGGAGGCCTGGAGCTTGTAGCTCGTCTTGGTTGCGTTCTTGAGCGGGAAGCAGTACTTGCGGCAGTCGTCCCACTGGTAGGTGTACTTGGCGCCCGAGGCGTCGACCCAGGAACCGCTCGAGACCTTCAGCGTGGAGCCCGGGTTGTCCTTGCCCGAGACCAGCGGGGCCACGGTGTTCAGCGGCGGGCCCGTCACGACCGCGGTCGGGCCTGCTGTCGCCGTACCCGAGCCGCGCGCATTCGTGGCGGTCACGAGGACCTTCAGGGTCGAGCCCTGATCGGCGTGGATCAAGGTGTAGGTGCGCGCGGTGGCCTTCGGAATCGAGACGCAGTTGTTTGCGGAGGCATCGCACCGCTGCCACTGGGTGCTGTAGCTCGTCGGGCTGTTCGTCCAGGTTCCCTTGGTAACGGTGAGCTTCTGCCCGTAGCTCGGGGTGCCGGTGATCGTCGGCGCAGTGGTCAGCACCGGCGCACCAGAGGCGACGATCGCCGTCGGGCCGACCGTCGTCGAACCAGAGCCATAGTTGTTGGTGGCCGTGACGATCACGTCAAGCGTGTGGCCGACATCTGCGTTGGAGACCGTGTAGGTCGCATTCCCGTTCAGGCCGGCGATCGCCACGCAGTTGTTGCCCGTGGTGTCGCAGCGCTGCCACTGCGCGCTGTAGCTGGTCGGATTGTTGGTCCACGTGCCCTTGGACACCGTCATCTGCTGACCCGCGGTCGGTGTGCCGGTGATCACCGGCTGCGAGACCAGAGTCGGCGGGCCGCCGACGACGACCGCGGTCTGGTTCGAGACCGCACGCCCGGCGTCGGTGCCGTTCCACGCGGTGACGACCACCTCGACCGAGTCGCCGATGTCCGCGCTGGTCAGCGTGTACGTCGGCCCCGTGGCGCCCGGAATCGCCGTGCACGTTGAGGAGAGGCAGTCCACCCACTGGTAGGAGTAGCTCGTCGGGCTCTGCGAGAAGTTCCCGTTGGAGACGACCGCGAGCTGATGGCCCGCCTGAGCGGTCCCTGCGATCAGGGGAGCCGGTCCGTTGGGAGCCGGCGCATCGGTATCGACGGTCCAGCTGTACGGCGCGCTCGTGGCCGTGTTGCCCTGCGCGTCGGTGGCCTGCACCTGGAAGGTGTGGCTCCCTGCAAGAAGACTGCTGTAGTTGGCGAGATTCGGCGCCGAGCAGGGCCCGAACGCGGCTCCGTCGAGCGAGCACCGCACGGTCGAGACGGTGTCGTTGACCGTGAAGCTGAAGCTCGCGGTCGTGTCTCCGGTGATGCTGGGCGGCGCAAGCGTCGGATCGACACTCGCCTGGATCGCGTTGGGAACCAGGTCGATCAGAGAGATCGTCCCCGTGTTCGAGTTGAAGGGCGGATAGTTCGCCTGGGTTTCCGTGGCCAGGCGCGGGGAGCTCGCGACGACATAGCGACCCGTGGAGCTGAGCGCCAGCCCGCTGGTCGACGTCAGGTGAGCCGGGTCCTGAACGAAATCCGAAAGCCGCGGGTTACTCGGATCGGAGACGTCGATGGCGGCGACCGCCGCCTGCCCGAGGGCCGAGATGTACGCGAAGCTGCCGCTGACCCGGATTCGGTAGGCGCCGCCCAGGACCGGGGGATCGCTGAGCGAGCCGGTGAGCGTCGGGTTCGTGGGCGTCGAGATGTCGTAGATCGTCAGCTGCGGAGCACCGGTCGTGCAGCCGCCGTTCTGGTCGGCGATATACAGGAGGCTCCCCTGGACCGTGAGGTCATTCGGGTTGCACAGGTCAGCCGGGTCGTGGATGGTCTTGACGATCGAAGGGCTGGCCGGCGTCGAGATGTCGATGACGGTGACGCTGTCGTTGTAGAACGCGCTCACGTAGGCGTAGTTGCCGGAGATCGCCACCGAGTTGGCGTGCTCGAGCGCGTTCGTGCCGGTGTACGGGGCCGGCAGAGATCCGTTGTCGAGATTGGCCACGATCTGCGGATTGCCGATCGTGGAGAGGTCGATCACGCTGAAGCCGCCCGAGCTGGTGTCCGGACCGCTCGGCTGGCCGAGAAGGGTGCCCTGGTAGGCGACGTAGGCATAGTGGCCGTCGGCTGAGACGGCGACGCCATAGGCCCCGAACAGCTGATTCGGATCGGTCACCGTGCCAACCACGGTCGGGGTCGCGGGATTGGTCACATCCACGATGGTCAGGCTGTTGCCACTCCCGTCGTCGTTGCTCGACCCGCTGGCGTTGCGGTTCTTGCTGACCACGAAGGCGTAGTCGTGGCCGCCGCCGCTGGCGAAGGTGACGTTGGTTCCGTTCTCAAGCGAGGTCGTCGGCGCCGTGGCACCGAGAATCGCGGGGTTCGAGGGGTTCGAGAGATCGATCGCCGTCAGCCGCCCCGGCCAATATGCGGTCGCGTAGGCGTCGTTTCCGAACACGCCGACCGAGACGGCACCCGAAAGGCTGCCGCTATTCGAAACCGAGCCCACGATCGGCAGCTGTGCCGCCGCCATCGCGGGCGCCAGCAGGCACCCCAGCCACACCGCAAGAACAACGAGCCCCCGTCTCAAGACTGCCCCTCCGTCAGGTCGTGCGCCAGGTTCAGGTCCGATCGCGCAAACACAGTCAAGCACCCGTTCGATGCGGTCCCGCGTGAGAAATGCTTCATGCCGGTAGCTTCGATGCCACGAGCCGGTCGATCCTCGCGATCGAACCGAAGTTGCCCGGGACCACGTCCGCGTCGCCGATCACGATCCCGAACTCGGATTCGAGCCACGCCACCAGCCGCAGCAGCGTCATCGAGTCGACGACGTGCTGCTCGATCAGCGGCAGCTCGTCGGTCAGCTCGGCCCGCGAGCCCTGCCAGTTGCCCTCCTCCAGGAGGAAATCCCGCACGCGTTCTGCGCTGTCCACTTCTGTGCCCCTTGCCGTTCTTCCAGTTCAGATCTGGAGTGCCCGCCGGTCGACCTTCCCGGTCGACGACTTTGGTAGCTCCTCGCGGAGCTCGAATTCCCCGGGAATCATATAATGCGGAAGCCGTTCGCGACAACGGCGGGCCAATTCGCCCTCCGGGACCTCCCGAGCGAGCACCACGAACGCCTTCAGCCGGTTCGTGACGGCGTCGTCCGGGATCGCCACAACGGCCGCCTCGACGACGACATCCAGGGCATTCAGCGCCGCCTCGATCTCCCCAAGCTCCACCCGGTAGCCGCGGGTCTTGATCTGGGCGTCCCGGCGCCCGAGATAGAGCAGGTCGCCCTCCTCGTCGACCCTCACCAGGTCGCCGGTCCGGTACGTGCGCGACGCGTCGGCGCGCACCTCGAGCACTCGGGCCGTTCGCTCGGGGTCGCCGCGGTAGCCGTGCATCACCGTCGGCCCGGTGATCACCAGTTCGCCCACTTCGCCGACCGGCACCGGCTGTCCGTCCTCCCCCTCGACGGTCGCGGTCACGCACGGCAATGGCTTGCCGATCGGCAGGCTCTCGGGCGGCAGCGGCCGGTCACCCGGCACCTCATACCACGTGCAGACGTTGGTCTCGGTCGGCCCGTAGAAATTGAAGTACCTTGCGCCCGGCACGCTGTGCATCAGCGCCCCGAGATACTTGGTCGGGAACACCTCGCCGGCGAACACGATCACGCGGAGCCGGTCGAGCGCCACGTCCTCGAGCCGGCCGTGGAGCACGAGCTGGGTCAGGGCCGAGGGCACCGAGTACCAGACGCTGATCTCCTGCTCGGCGATCCAGCGCGTCACCTCGATCGGGAAGATCGATGTCTCCCGCGGGACGAGCACGACTGCCGCCCCGGCCCAGGCCGCGGCGTAGAGGTCGAATGTCGAGAGGTCGAAGTGGAACGGCGCGTGGCTCGAGAACCGGTCCTCGGAGGTCGCGCCGACCTCCCGGGCCGCCCAGTCCACGAACGCCATTCCGTTCTCGTGCGAGAGCATCACGCCCTTGGGCTCGCCGGTGGAGCCCGAGGTGTAGAGGATGTACGCCAGCGAGTCCGAGCCGATATCGAGCACCGGCGCCTCGTCCGACCACTCCTCGACCTCGGACCACGGAAGCTCGGGGCTCCCGACCACACTCGTGAACCTCGCGCCCTCCTGCACCAGTGCCTGGACCCCCGCCGACCGCGCGGGTGAGCTCAGCAGGCATCTGATCCCAGCGTCGCGGGCGATGTAGGCCAGTCTGCGGGCGGGCGCCTGCTCGTCGAGCGGCACGTACGTGGCGCCGGCCTTCAGCACCCCGTAGATCCCGACGACGGCCTCGAGCGACTTCTCGAGGAACAGGCCCACGCGGTCACCGGAGCGCACGCCGCGCGCGGCCAGCAGCCAGGCCAGCTGGTTCGAGCGCCGATCGAGCTCGGAGTACGTCACCGAGCGATCGCCGTCGACGACGGCCGGGCGATCGCCGAAACGCCGCGCCGAGCGGGTCACCAGCTCGTGGATCAGCGGCAGGCTCACAACCCCAGATGCCGCGCGATCACGTTGCGCTGCATCTCCGAGGTCCCTGAGTACAGGCGCCCGCCGAGAGCGTCGCGGACGTCACGCTCGAGACCGGTCTCGACCATGTACCCGTAGCCGCCGTGAACCTGCAGAGAGTCGAGGCTCGACTGCACGAGCGACTCCGAGAGGTGGAGCTTGGTCATCGCGGCATCGAGGTCGGTCGCGGCACCGCTCTGGAGCAGCCCGGCCATCCGGTAGAGCATCAGATGAGAGGTCTCGAGCCGCACCCGCATCTCCGCCAGCCTGTGAGACACGGCCTGGAAGGAGCCGATCGGCTGGCCGAACTGGACGCGCTCACGCGCGTAGGCGACCGAGCGCTCGAGCTGGCGGCGCATCGTCCCGACGGCAGCGGCCAGGATCAGGCTGCGCTCCCAGCGCATCGAGGAGTTGAAGATGGCCATACCCGCGCCCTCGCCGGCCAGAAGCGCGTCCTCCGACACCCGGCACTCGGAGAAGAACAGCTCGCTCAGGTGCGAGGTGCGAAGTCCCATCTTCGAGAACGGGCGCCCGACCTCGAGCCCCGGTGTCCCTCGCTCGATCAGGAACGCCGAGAGCCCGGCGAAGCCCAGCGCACGGTCGGTGGCCGCGAAGACCACGAACAGGTCGCTGTCGGGGGCGTTGGTCACGAATGTCTTCGAGCCCTCGAGCACGTAGCCGCTGCCGTCGCGGACCGCGCTGGTGCTCATCGAGAACGCATCCGAGCCCGAGCCCGGCTCGGTCATCCCGTGCGCCGCGATCAGCGAGCCATCGCACAGCCGGGGCAGATAGCGCTGCTTCTGCTCCTCGGTGCCGAAGTGCACGAGCGGGTGCTCGCACGCCCACATCTGGGCGTTCAGCGAGAAGATCAGCCCGTTGTCCTCACAGCCGTAGCCGAGGCCCTCGAGCGCGGCTGCGATCGTCGATGCGGGCAGGCCAAGGCCCCCGTACTGCTCCGGGACCGGCATTCCCTGGATCCCGATCCGGGCGCACTCACGCCACAGCTCCCGGTCGAAGACCCCGTTGGCATCGCGGTCCTCGAGCCCGCGGTTCAGGGTGCCCCGCGCGAAGGCCGCCACCGAGTCGCGCAGCTCGCGCTGCTCCTCCTCCAGCCCGTCCGGGCGCGGCGTGGTCGGGCTGACCTGCGCTCTCATCGCGCCGCCGGCCGCACCGGCATCAGGTAGCGCCCGTAGGAGGTGAACGGCTCGTATCCGAGGCCGAGCCACACCGGCGCGCCGGCGTTCGAGGTCTGGCACAGCGACAGGCGTGCGCCGAGCTCGGCGAAGCTGATCTCGAGCGCAGCGCACAGACAGCTCTGCGCGAGTCCCCGCCGTTCGCCCGGTGGCCCGGGCTTGGGCAGGCGCTGACCGGGCTTCGGCCGGCGCAGCGTGGCCGCCTGGCAGCCGAGCGCCACACCGTGCGACACGTGGGTCATGGCCGCCGAAAGCGGCATCTCGTCGTAGTAGGCCACGAACGCGGCCACGCTCGGCTCGTCGAGGCTGTCGGGATCGAAGAACACCCGCGCGGCCGTCTCCCGCGGCATCGAGCCCATCCCCCATGCGTCGGCGACCAGCGCCAGGTAGTCCTCGCGCGTGCGGGCGTCGGCGGCTCGCCGTATCTCGACGCCCTCCGGCGGCGCAACGTATGCCGGCACCTCGTACATGACGAGCTCGGGGATCCGCTCCAGCTCCTGCAGCTCGGCCGAAGCGGCCACCGCCTCGAGGTCCTCGTCGCCGTGCTCGCGCGCCCACAGGGCGTAGCCGCTCTTACGTGCCCCGAAGAACCGCCCCGCCCGCGCCACCACCTCGTCGGCGGCCAGCGGGCCGCTGAGACGCAGCGCGCCGTTCCGGTACGGATTGGGCTGGCGATGGGCGCCGGCGAACAGCAGCAACCCATCCTCCTCGAGGAGGTCGCCGCCGTACCGCGCCAGATAGCGCAGGTACTCGGCCAGAGTCAGGTCAGCCAGACGGAGCAGCTCTTCGCGCCCAAGGGGCGGCACCGCGGCCGACGCGCGAACTAAAGCGCCCCGCGTGTCCACCGTCGCGGATCGTAGTCGATCACGCAAACGCGCACCGCTCGAAAACGTGGCCGAAGCCGTGTACCATGCGCGGCAGTGCTAGACGGAACTAGCTCGGAGTTGGTCGTAGAGGGGCAATCGTCAGGCGGGGCAGATCTCCGCGCGGACGCGCTCTCGATGCCGCGGCCGAGCGAACCACCTAAGAACATCTGGTTTCGCCGCCGGGTCAGCCTGACCCGCTCGCTGGTCGAGCTCTGGGCTTTCCGCGAGCTCACAGCCACGCTGGCCGAGCGCGACCTGCGTGTGCGCTACAAGCAGGCGGCGCTCGGCGTCGCCTGGGCCGTGATCACTCCGGTGATCATGATGCTGGCGTTCAGCCTGATCGTGAACAAGATCACGCATACGAACACCGGGCTCCACCATCCGCCCTATCCGCTGTGGTCGTACATGGGCCTGCTCCCGTGGACGTTCTTCTCCTCGACCGTGGGCGGCGGCGGCATGAGCCTCGTGTCCAACAACACGCTGCTGAACAAGCTCTACTGCCCGCGCGAGGTGTTCCCGATCGCGGGCATGATCGACGCCACCTTCGACGCGCTGATCGCCGCCCTCGTGCTCGCGATCATGTTCCCGGCGCTCGGCTTCGCCCCGGCGTCCACGTCGATCTACGTTCCGCTCCTGCTGATCGTGCTCGTGATGTTCACGATGGGCGTGACGCTCGCGGTATCGGTGATCGTGGTCTATATGCGCGACCTGCGCCTGGCGATCCCGATGGTCCTGCAGTTCGGCCTGTTCGTGACGCCGGTCATCTATCCGCCGACCAAGCTCTCGCACCACCCGGCCTTCCTGATCGCCTACTCGGTCATCAATCCGCTGGTGCCGGTGATCGACGGGATGCGCCGCTGCGTGCTGAGCGGCCAGCCTCCGAACTGGACCTGGCTGCTGGCCGGAGGAGTCAGCTCGCTCGTGTTCCTCGTCGGTGGGTTCTGGCTCTTCAAACGCCTCGAGACGGGGATCGCCGATGTTGCCTAAGGGGACGATCGAGGTCTCGGAGATCTGGAAGCGCTTCCGCCTCGACGATCGTCCGACCTACCTGCAGGACCGGATCGCCCAGATCGGGGACCGCATCAAGAACCGCAAGGCGGAGAGCTGGCGCTGGGCGCTGCGCGACATCAGCTTCAAGGCGGAGCCCGGGGAGTCCTGGGCGCTTGTCGGCCCGAACGGCGCCGGCAAGTCGACGCTGCTGAAGATCATCTGCCGGGTCATGTACCAGACCGCGGGCCGCGTGGACCTCTACGGCCGCGTGGGCGCGCTGATCGAGGTCCGCGCCGGCATATCGCCGCTGCTGACCGGCCGCGAGAACATCTTCCTCACGGGCTCGATCATGGGCCTCAAGCGCCGCGACGTCGCCCGCCGCTTCGATGAGATCGTCGAGTTCGCCGAGCTGAACGCCGCCGTCGACCGCCAGGTCAAGTACTACTCCTCGGGCATGCAGATGCGGCTCGGCTTCGCTGTGGCCGCATTCCTCTCCCCCGACATCCTGCTCGTCGACGAGGTGCTCGCCGTCGGCGACGCCACCTTCCAGCAGCGCTGCCTGGACCGGATCCGTGCCGTGCTCGCCGAGGGGACCACGCTGCTGTTCGTCTCCCACGACCTCGCCGCCGTCGAGGCCACCTGCACGAATGGGATCTGGATCCATCACGGCGCGATCGAGACCATGGGTCCGGTCCGCCAGGTCCTCTCCGCCTACCGCGGAGCGGTCGAGGGCGAGGCCAAGGCGCGCTCGCACATCCGCGGGCGGATCAGCGTGCTGCAGGCCGAGGCCTCAGGCGAGGACGGCGGCCTGGCGAAGACGGGCGGCCCGCTGCACGTCGACCTCACGCTGCACAGCGACGAGAACTACCGGGCCTGGATCTACCTGGGAGTGTCCGAGGGCGCCGCCACCCCGATCTTCCTGATCAACCCGGGTCGAGAGACAGTGCTCGAGCCAGGCAGCACGAGAGTCCAGTGCTCGGTGCCGAGCATGCCCCTGCCCCGCGGCAAGTACTACCTGTGGGGTGGCGTCTACAAGAACTGGACCCAGGGCGAGGAGCTGATCAGCTGGCAGCCGATCACGCAGTTCGAGGTCTACGGGCCCGAGCTCGATGCGGCGCCCAAGGCGGTCGTACGGCTCTCGCCGCTGCACGTCGAGTCCAGCTGGGACATCGAGGCCGCCTGACCGACCGCGCCGGCTCCGCCGGGTGGGATCCATGACCTGCGCAATCCTGATCGTCGACGGGTACGCCCGCCGGGGTGACTACGACGTTCGAGAGGCGATCGAATACCCATGGATTCGCCTCTGCCTGGAGCAGCTCGCCCGCTACGACGCCGGCTATCCATTCAACGTCTACGTCTGGGACAACGCCCGTCTCTCGGAGCACACGCAGATCCTTCGCGAGCATCGGGTGGCCGTCCGCCGCGACCGGCCCGGCCTGACCGCCCACCTCAAGGCGCGCGTCCGTCGCCGCGCGGTACCGGTGAGCTCGCACTCGGCGGCGCTTGACCAGCTGATCAGCGAGGTCAGCGGCGAGGAGTACATCGTGACCCTGGACAACGACGCCTTCCCGATCCGCGACGGATGGCTCGCCGACCTGATCGGCCTGCTCGATGACGGCGCGACCCTCGCCGGCGTATACCGCGACGAGATGCAGGAGGAGATCGCTCCGTTCATCCACGTCAGCTGCCTGGCCGCTCGCCGCAGCGACCTCCAGCGGCTCGGCAGCTCCTACCAGGGCAGAGATGTCGGCTACGCCTGGAGTCAGACCGTCCTCTCAGGTGGGGGGCGGATCGCGCCGCTGCGTCGCTCCAACGTCGTCAACCATCACTTCCTGATGGGCGGGATCTACGGAGATCTCGTCTACCACCAGGGGGCCGGCAGCCGCCCGGCGCAGTTCTGGCGGCCGAGCGACGCTGCTGGAGACGAGGAGCGGATCCGTCAGGACCTGCGCAACCGCGCATTCGCCGACCTCGACGGCCTGCTCAGCGAGCTTCGCGGCGCCTGACGCGGTCAGCCGAGGTCGCGGACCCCGGCCTGAAGGTCGTCCGACAACGCCTCGGCGAGCATCCGGACGTGAGGCTCGTGCATCATCCCATCGTGGCTGATGCCCGGGTGCACGATCGGGCGCAGAGCGACGCCGCCCATGGCCAGATCCTCCCAGGGAGTGGGCGCGTCGTCGGGGCCGCGCTGCGCGCGGTAGAACTCGATCCGGGTGTCGAGGGGCTCGGGAACGTAGTGCCGGCGGGCCAGGTTGCTGGCCACGAGCACGAGGTTCCAGGGCCGGCGCGGCATCAGGCGCTCCAGCCCGCGGCGGGCGAGCAGCTCGTACAGGCGGGGGCCGGCTTTCAGGTAGACGAGGCGATGGGCGCGGCCGTGCAGGCCCGCGAGGCGATCGCGTAGCCACTGCTTGCGCCCGTCCCGGCCGGCGGCCCGGAAGGCTGCGAGCTGGGCGCGGCCGGCCGTGGCCGCGCTGCGCCGCCTCGGTGTCCTGTATGGATAGGCGTCGATCAGGGCGAGCGTCGAGACGGTCTCGCCTTCGGCCTGCAGCTGGCGAGCCATCTCGTAGGCGACGAGCCCGGAGAAGCAGAACCCGCCGAGCCGGTATGGGCCCTGGGACTGGACCTTGCGGATCTCCGAGACGTAATGCGAGGCCAGGCCGGCCACCGTGTGCTGCGGCGAGCCGATCCGGTCGACGCCCGGGGCTCGCAGCCCGAACACCGGCACGGTCGCGTCGAGGTTCTCGACCAGGTCACGGTACGGCAGGACCTCGCCCCCCGCCCAGCCGATCAGGAACAGCGGCAGCTCGCCGTCACCCGAGCGCATCCTCACCATCGTCGACCACTCGACGTCCTCCTCGCCGCGCCGGTCGGCATCCACGAGCTTGGCCAGGCCCTCGATCGTGGCCGTCTCGAACAGCGCCGAGAGCGGCAGTCGAACCGACATCCGGCGCTCGATCTCCGCAAACAGGCGAACGGCCATGAGCGAATGTCCGCCCAGGTCGAAGAAGTTGTCGGTCACCCCGAGCTCCTCGACGCCGAGAACGCGGCTCCAGATCGCCGCCAGCGCGTGCTCGGTGCCGGTCCGCGGCGGCTTGCGCACCCGCTCGCCCTGCTGGCCCTCGAGCGGCAGCTCCGCCAGGCGCGCCCGGTCGACCTTGCCGTTCGGAGTCAGCGGGAAGCTCTCGAGATTCATGACCGCCGAGGGCACCATGTACTCCGGCAGGCTGCGGCGCAGATGAGCCCGGAGCTCGTCGCTGTCGATCGCGCCGTTGCTCGGGATCAGGTAGGCGACCAGCCGGCGCTCGCCGGCGTCCTCGCGGGCCATGACGAACGCCTCGCCGACGGCCGGGTGCGTGCGCAGGGCTGCCTCGACCTCGCCCGGCTCCACACGGAAGCCGCGGATCTTCACCTGGTGGTCGGCGCGGCCGAGGTACTCGATGTTCCCATCGGGCAGGTAGCGCGCGAGGTCCCCGGTCCGGTAGAGCCGCCCGTCGGCGAAGGGATCGGCGATGAAGCGCTCGGCGGTCAGCTCCGGCCGGGCGAGGTACCCGCGCGCGAGGGTCATGCCGCCGATGTAGAGCTCTCCCGGCACCCCCACCGGGACTGGCTGCAGGTGGCGGTCGAGCAGGTACAGGCGCGAGCCGGAGATCGGGCGTCCGATCGGCGGCAGCGGGGGCCACAGATCGGGCTCGCCGGTGAGCGTGTAGGCGCTCACCACGTGGCTCTCCGTGGGGCCGTACTGGTTGACGAGGCGGCAGCCCGGGTGGTGGGCGAAGAACGCGCGCAGGGCGCCGGTGGCCTTCAGCTGCTCCCCGGCCGTGATCACCTCGCGCAGGCTGGGCACCGAGGTGCTGAGGTAGCCGGCGGCCTCGCAGAGGTTGTGCAGAGCGACGAATGGCAGGAACAGCCGCTGGACACGCTGCTCGGCCAGATAGGCCAGCAGCGCCTCGGGATCGCGGCGCACCTCGTCGGCGACGAGCACGAGCGTCCCGCCCACCGACCAGGTGCAGAACAGCTCCTGGAAGGCGACATCAAAGCTGAGCGAGGCGAACTGCAGCGTTCGGGCCGCGGCCGCCGGCGCATCGGGGTCGGCGCTGTAGGGCGCCCAGCAGCTGCGCTGCCAGGCCAGCAGATTGGCCAGGGTCCGGTGGGGCATGGCCACGCCCTTGGGCCGCCCGGTCGAGCCGCTGGTGAAGATCACGTAGGCCAGGTCGTCGAGCGTCGCTGCAGGCTCCACGGGCGCGGAGTCGCGGGCGGCGATCGCCGAGGCGTCGCTGTCCAGACAGACGATCGCGGCGCCCAGACCCGCGGGCAGGCGCTCGAGCAGGTGGCTCTGGGTGACGAGCACCGGAGCGCTGGTGTCCGAGAGCATGAACTCGACCCGGTCCTCCGGATAGCCCGGGTCGATCGGCGCGTACGCACAGCCGGCCTTCAGCACCCCCAGCACGGCGATCACCATCTCGATCGAGCGCTCGGCGCAGATCGCCACGACCGCGCCGGGCTCGGCGCCCTGCGCGACCAGATGCCGCGCCACCTGGTTTGCACGGGCATCGAGCTCGCGGTAGCTGAGAGTTCGCTCGCCGAACACGACCGCGGGGGCGTCGGGCGTCGCCGCGACCTGAGCGGCGATCAGCTCGGGCACCGGGCGGGCGAGCTCGGCCGGAACCTCGACGTCGGTCTCGTTCCAGCGGTGCAGGATCAGCTCCTCCTCGTCCTCGCCGAGCAGTCGCAGCTCTCCCACCGGCCGGTCGGGCTCGTTCAGCGCGGCCTCGAGCAGCACCCGGTAGTGCTCGAGCATCCGCAGCGCGGTGCTGCGCTCGAACAGATCGGTGCAGTACTCGAGCGACAGGCGCAGCCCGTCCGGTGTCTCGGTGGCGAAGAGGGTGAGGTCGAACTTGGCCGTGCCTCGATCGGTCATCAGGCGCTCGGACTCCAGCCCGAGCATCGGGGCCGGTCGCTCGCGCGCGTTCAGGACCACGAACATGACCTGAGCCAGCGGCGCGTGGCTCAGGTGGCGCTCGGGCCTCAGCTCCGCCACCAGCTTCTCGAACGGGACGTCCTGGTTGGAGAAGGCGCCCAGCGCCATCTCCCGCACCCGCGCCAGCAGCTCGTGGAACGACGGCTCGGAGCTCACGTCCACCCGCAGCGCCAGCGTGTTCACGAACAGGCCGATCACCCGCTCGAACTCGACTCGGTTACGGTTGGCGACCGGGGAGGCGACGACCACGTCCTCCTGTCCGCTGTAGCGCGACAGCAGAGCGGCGAACACGGCCAGCAGCGTCATGAACGTGGTCGCGCCCTCGCCCTCGCCGAACGCCCGCACACGGCCGAGCAGCTCAACCGGCAGCATCACCCGCTCGGTCGCGCCACGGAAGCTCTGCCGCGAGGGTCGCGGCCTGTCGGTCGGCAGC
Organism: Solirubrobacteraceae bacterium; assembly: GCA_035295205.1. Classification (GTDB taxonomy): domain Bacteria; phylum Actinomycetota; class Thermoleophilia; order Solirubrobacterales; family Solirubrobacteraceae; genus Palsa-465. The sequence goes on from DATGJM010000069.1 coordinate 13,546, forward strand.
TCGAGCAGGGGCGGGACTCCGGCCAGGCTCCGCTTCCAGTGCTCGAGCTGGTGGTCCAGGCCGCCCGAATCCATCCATTCCTGCTGCCAGGCCGCGTAATCGGCGTACTGGATCGCGAGCTCGGGCAGCTCTGGCGTCGTGCCCGCCCGCGCCTGTCCGTAGAGCTCGGTCAACTCGCGGGAGAGGACCCCCATCGACCAGCCGTCGGTGACGATGTGGTGCAGCGTGATTGCCAGCACGTGGTCCTCGGCGTCGAGGCGCACCAGCAGCGCGCGGATCGGCGCCTCGGAGGAGAGCTCGAACGGCCGCCGAGCCTGCTCGGCCGCGAGCGAGAGCGCCCGCTCCTCGGAGCCGTCGACGTCCACCTGCTCGAGCGTGAACGGTCCGGGCGGCCGGATGACCTGGTGAGGCGCGCCATCGACGAGCGTGAACACCGTGCGCAGCGTCTCGTGACGCTCGACGAGCGCGTCGAACGCCGCCTCGAGCGCCGAGACGTCGAGCGGACCCCGTAGTCGGGTGACGAGCGGGACGTTGTAGAGGGCGCCGCCCTCGAAGCGCTCCAGGAACCACATGCGCTGCTGGGCGAAGGACGCCGACAGCACCGTCTGAGCGCTGCCCACTTCGACTGGGTCGCTCTGCACGCCCCCGCCCTCCGCTAGCCGCGTCTCACCCGGACGAGCGCGGGCGCCTCCGGGATCTTGGGCTGCTCGCTCAGCACCCGGTCGAGCTGCACGGCGAGCTCGGCCACAGTGGGCGCATCGAAGATAGCCCGCAGCGTGAGGGCCACGCCGAACTCGTCGCGCAGGCGCGACATGACCTGCATGGCCAGCAGCGAGTGGCCGCCCAGCGCGAAGAAGTTGTCTCGGATCCCGATCTCGCTCACCGACAGCACACCGCCCCACACCTGGGCGATGCGTCGCTCGGTGTCGCTCCGCGGCGCGATGAACTCCTCGACCGCGCTCGCCTGGTCCCACTCGGGATCCGGCAGCGCGGCGAAGTCGACCTTGCCGTTCGGCGTGTAGGGCAGCGCGTCGACGTAGACGTAGGCGCTCGGGATCATGTAGTTGGGGACGTGCTCGGCCAGGTAGGCGCGCAGATCCGTCGCATCCGGCTCCTCGCCGGCGGCGTCGATGTACGCCACCAGGCGGGTCTCGCCTCGGGCGTCCTGGCGATCGGTCACCGCCACGGCTCGGATCTCCTGCCGCCGCTCGAGCACGGCCTCGATCTCCCCCGGCTCGATCCGGAAGCCGCGGATCTTGATCTGGCGGTCGGTGCGCCCGAGGAAGTCGATCGTCCCGTCCGGCAGCCAGCGCGCCAGGTCACCGGTGCGGTATAGCAGCGCCTGGAAGCCGTCCTCGCTCGCCTCGGCGGCGAACGGGTTCGGGACGAACTTCTCGGCGCTCAGCTCGGGCCGGTTGAGGTACCCGCGCGCGACGGCCACACCGCCCACGCACAGCTCGCCGGGAATTCCGATCGGCTGCGGCTCGAGCGCTGCATCGAGCACGTAGACCTCGGTGTTATCGAGCGGGCCGCCGATCGGCACGAAGCGCCCGGGCAGGAGCTCGTCGAGCGAGGCCGGCGCGAACCAGGTGCTGTCGATCGTGGCCTCGGTCAGCCCGTACGAGTTGATCAGCCGTGTGTTCGGGCCACACAGGCTCTTGAAGAAGACGTACTTGTCGTTCCGCCAAGCCTCGCTGGAGACGATCACCAAGCGCATGTGCTCGAGCGTCCTGCCCTCGCGTTCGAGGTACTCGAACAGCAGCGAGGCGCTCGCCGGAACGAACTCGGCGGCGTCGATCCCCTCGCTCAGCATCAGCTCGTACAGCGCGGCCGGATCGACCACTGTCTCGATCGGGCAGAGCACCAGCTTGGCGCCGGCGAGGAGCGAGCGGATCATGTCGCCTGTGAACACGTCGAAGGAGAAGCTGGCCATCTGCGCGTGGGCGGTCAGCTCGCGCAGGCGGTAGGCCCGCTCGTAGGCGAAGTAGGCGCTGGCCAGGCTGCGATTGGCGATCATCGCGCCCTTCGGCTTGCCCGTGGAGCCGCTCGTGTAGATCACGTACGCGAGGTCGTTGCCGCCCGCCACGGTCGGGGGATTCTCCTGCGAGTAGCCCTCGAGCGCACCGGAAGCGTCGAGGGCGACCCGGCTCTCGTGGCCGCCCACGGCCGTCCCGAGATGCTTCTCCTGGGTCAGAAGCAGCGCCGGGCGGGCGTCGTCGACCATGAACTCGATCCGGTCGGCCGGATAGAGCGGATCGAGCGGGATGTAGGCCGCGCCGGCCTTGACCACGCCGAGCACAGCGGGCAGCAGGTCGAGCGACTTCTCCATGAGAATCCCGACAAATGCCCCCGGGCCCACACCCCGCTCGCGAAGGAGCCAGGCCACGCGGTTGGCACGCCGGTTCAGCTCCGCAAAGGTGAGCTGATGCCCGTCGAAGGCCACCGCCGGCGCGTCAGGCGTACGCGCGACCTGCTCCTCGAACATCTCCTTGATCGACTCGCGCTCGGGCAGGCGCTCCGTGTGCGCGTTCCAGCCCACAACCACCTTCGCGCGCTCGCCCTCGGACAGCATCGAGAGCTGCGAGATGCGGCGCTCGGGCGAGCTCCCGGCGCTCTGCACCAGTGCCCGGAAGTGCTCCATCATCCGCTCGACCGTCGCGGGCTTGAACAGCTCGGTGCTGTACTCCCAGGTGGTGTTCAGTCCGGTCGTGCGCTCGCTCATGCCGAGAAGGACGTCGAACTTCGCCCAGCCCTTCTCGTGCGAGATCTCCGCGCAGCGGATGCCCTCCGGCTGGAACTTCGGCCGCTGCGTCTGCCACGCCGGGTTGTGAAGGACCATCATCGCCTGGAACACCGGCGTCTGGCTGAGGTCGCGCTGCGGGTTGGTCGCCCGCACGACGTCCTCGTAGGGCACGTCGGCGTGCGCGAAGGCCTGGAGCGTCGTCTCGCGCGCGCGCTGGATGAGCTCGGAGAAGGACGGATCGCCTGACAGGTCCAGACGCAGGGCGAGCGGGTTGATGAAGTACCCGACCATCGAGTCGAGCTCGGTCCGGTTGCGTCCCGCGAACGGCGAGCCGATCACGATGTCGTCCTGGCCGCTGTAGCGCGAGAGCAGGACCCCGAACGTCGCCAGCAGCCCCACGAACAGGGTTGCATCGCCGGCCCGTGAAGCCGCTCTGAGGGCCTCGCGGCTGGCGATGTCGAGGATCACGCTCATGTTCGCGCCGACGTACGAGCGGATCGGCGGGCGCGGGAAGTCGGCGGGCAGATCCAGGCGCGACGGCGCGCGATGCAGCTTGCGCGTCCAGTAGTCGAGCTGGGCCTCTCGAACTCCCTGATCCAGCCACTTGCGCTGCCACACCGCGTAGTCTGCGTACTGGATCCGCAGCGGCTCGAGCGGCGAGGGCATCCCGTCCCGGTAGGCCTCGTAAAGCGCGCTCAGGTCGCGGTAGATCGCCGTGCGCGAATAGCCGTCGGTGGCGATGTGGTGCATGTTCAGCATGAAGATGCATTCCTCGTCGGCCAGTCGGATGATCGTCGGGCGCATCACCGGGCCGTTCGCCAGGTCGAACCGGAAGCGCGACTCCTCCTTGAGGATGCGCTGGGACTCCAGCTCCCGTTCGTCGGGCGGCAGCCCCCGCAGATCGACCATGTTCAGCTCCACGGGCTGCACCGGGCCGGTCACCTGCATCGGCGTGCCGTCGATGAGCGTGTAGGTGGTACGCAGGATCGAGTGGCGCTCGGTGAGGCCCTCGAGCGCCCTGCGCAGCAGCTCGAAGTCGAGCTTGCCGATCAGCTGGTAGGCGCCGGGTGAGTTGTACGCGACACCATCGTCGAACACCTGGCTGAGCAGGTAGAGCAGCTCCTGGGCGTATGAGAGCGGCGCGGGGCCGGAGCCCTCGCGCGGCGGGATCGTGTTCTCGCGGGCCGCCTGAAGGCGCCGCTCCATCAGCCGGCGTTCCAGCAGCGCGCGCTGAGACGGGCTGAGGCCCGCGAGCCTCTGCTCGATGCCGCCCTGGTCTTCCCTGATCACCTGCTCACCTCGCTCGAGGCGTGAATCATCGCTACCCCCGGACGCTTGCCCGCCCAGCCCCTGAACGGCCAAACCTGCCCCATTGGTCATCCAATGGTTGGATTATGGCAGGTTGGGGAAGTATGGGACACCGCAACTCCTGGTAGCGCGCTGGGTTTAGGCGCTCATGCCTGGCAGGGTGGGCGAAGCGTGCCCCGGAGTTGCCCGGACCGGAACTGAAGCGTCGCACAGCGACGAGGAGGAACACATCGATGAAGCTGAGGATGGCGCTCGCAGCTGCTGCGATGCTGACCGTCGGTGCGCTGAGCAACGGAACCGCGATGGCCGACTCGGCTTGCGCGAGCGGCCCGCGCGAGGCGATGGTCGTCCATCGCGGCGTGAATCTCCCTCCGCCAGGTCAATCGGCGCCTGTGCCCCTGATCGTCGGCTTCCACGGCTCGAGCTCCAGCCCCGCGCTGTTCGAGCAGAACACGGGCCTTGACCACATCGCGGACCGCTATGGCCTGGTCGTGGCCTATCTGGGCACCCAGACCCCGACCGCTTCCTCCTGGCAGCTGTGCAACATGTCGACGAACCTCGCCTACGTGAAAACGACGATCAACCAGCTGATCGCCAGCCAGAACATCGATCCGGCGCGGGTATACGCCGCCGGGTTCTCGGCCGGCGCGGCGATGACGTTCTACGTCGGCTGCCAGCTCTCGAGTCAGGTGGCGGGCATCGCCGCCGTCGGCGGCAACATGCAGCCCGGGCAGCCCTGCAACATCGAGCGGCCCGAATCGGAGCTGAACATCCGCGGGACGCTGGAGGGCAACTCGGTCAACAGCGCGCCGGCGGTTGCCGCGAGGTGGGTGAGCGCGGACGGGTGCAGCCCGGCTCCATCGGCGACCGGCACCTATTTCACGGTCAGTAACTGGTTCTGGACCAACTGCAACGACAACGCGGCCGTGGCCGAGTATCTGATCACCGGTGGCACCCACACCTGGCCGCCCGACGCCGGGGCCGACCGCTACCTGAACGCCAGTCAGGCGATCTGGCAGTTCCTCCAGTACCGCCCGGCGACTTCCGCCAGCAAGCCTTCGGAGCGGGTCAGCTCGGATCAGGTTCGCCACCTCAAGCAGTCCCACCACAAGCTCAAGCGCTGGTTGCGGATCGCGCTGAGCTCGGCCGAGAACAACCTGACGGTGCGGATCACGCTCAGCTGGAAGGGCCACAACGTGATCTCGAAGGTCGTGGTGATCGGCAAGAGCAGCCCGGTGATCAGCCTGCCGATCCGCTCGTCGGCCCGCGGCGCGCGCTACAAGCTGACGATCTCCTTCGCCGACGGATACGGGCGCAGGGACTCGCTCACTCGCACGCTGAGCGTCCCGAAGCCGACGTATTAGCTCGTGGGGCGCGGTCGCGGCGTTTCAGGCTGCCGCGACCGCGCTACCCAGCCAAGGGGGCGCGACGCCGCCCAGAAGCTCAGCGAGCACACGCCCGTCTGCGTCGAAGTGCGCGCGTAGCTCGGGCACGTCGTCGACGGGGGCGTCCGTGGTCTCCGCTGCCGGGAGATGCGGGAACTCGTCCGGCGGGTGCCGTCGGTTATGCACATCGACCCAGCGGTTCAGGCGGCCGAAGCTGTGCTCGATGCCGGTCTGCGCGCCCTCTGGAAGCAGGCTCCACGCCGCCCGTGCGGAGCCGTGGGCGGCCAGATCGGCGCGGACCCGGTCGAGGTTCAGCCATGGGATGTGGCGCTCCACCCTGGTCGGGCGGTACACCGTGCCCAGGTTGTCCGGGAGGTAGGCCTCATCCACACCCAGGAACGAGAACATGCGGCGCATCACCGCCGCGGGCTCGGACTTCAGCTCGCTCGTGTAGAGCACCAGGATCTGATCGGCCGGGAAAACCTCGTAATAGCCGGTGAGGATCCGGCCGTACTCCCCCCACGTGATGTAGCCGGTGGACGTCCGCGGGCACGCCCTCGCCGCCGCCAGGGCCTCGGGCTCCAGCAGGTCGATGATCACCTCGGCGAACGAGCGCTCATCCTGCTCGCCCCGCTGGGCCAGCTTGTACCGAGCCATCGCATGGTGCGAGCGGGCCCGCTCCACAGGGTCTCGCAGGATCGCGATCAGCCGGGCGCCGGGGCAGCGCTCGTGAATCCGAGCCGGCACAGTGCGCGGGTCCCCTCGCTGCTGCTCGCTGCCCTCCTGCGCGAACGAGAGCCCGCCGATCATGTACTGCGGGGTGATCGTGCCCCAGCGCCGGCGGGGGTCCGCCGCCGGGAAGGTCGCCTGCAGGTAGGCCTCCCAGCTCATGCGCCGGTACTCGGCGTCAGTCGAGAAGTACGGGGCCTCCTTGGCGTTCGGCACGCATAGCTCCGGGTGGCGGCGCATGTACTCGAAGAGCGAGGTCGTCCCGCTCTTCTGCGCCCCGACGATGACGAAGTCCAGCTCCTGCTTCAACGCGCCATGCACCCCTCGGCGCGGTCATCCGGACCCACGCCGTCTCAACAACACCCCAGAAAAGTGAGGCGATTCTTATCATGGTCGCGCCCAATGTCAAGTGTGTTTAGGCACTAGCCGGGACGGGGGTTGGCTGTATCATCCTCGTGCCGGGGTGGAGCCTCGGCACGGGGTTTTAAGGGATGTGAATATCTCAGGTGGCCAAGGGGGCTTGATGCTGAACGAAACGACGCTCACGATTCCGCGTGGCCCGGGCGACGGGCCGCGGCCGCTGTCGTTCCCGCAGGAGCGGCTGTTCCTGCTCGACCGCCTGCTGCCCGGACTCGGCGCCTATAACGTGCCCACGCTCGTGCGCGTCCACGGCACCCTCGACGCTGAGCTGCTGCGCCGGGCGTGCGAGCTCGTGGTCGAGCGCCAGGAGATCCTGCGCTCGGCGATCCGGCTGATCGACGGCATCCCGGCCGCCGAGGTCATGCCGCCCCGTCGCTTCGAGCTGAGCGAGCTCGACGTCCGCGAGGTGCCTGTGGCCGAGCGCGAGTCACGTGCCCACGGCCTGCTGGCCGATATCGTCCAGCGTCCGTTCGACCTCGGCTCCGATGTGCTCCTGCGCGTCGCGCTCCTGCACTTCTCAGACGACGAGGACCGGCTGCTGATCGTCCTGCATCACATCGGCTCCGACCACGTCTCGAGCGCCATCCTCTTCAGCGAGCTCGACGCGATCTACGGCGCCTACGCCGACGGCCGCCAGCCGGAGCTGCCCGAGCTGCCGATCCAGTACGCCGACTACGCCACCTGGCAGCGCGACCAGCTGACAGGGAGCCACCTGGAGGAGCTCGTCGACTACTGGACCGAGCGCCTGAAGGGCGCGCCCGAGCGTCTCGATCTTCCCTTCGACCGGCCTCGGCCCAGCACGCAGAGCTACCGCGGCAAGCTCCAGGAGTTCGCGCTCGACCGCGAGCTGGTGGCGCCGCTGCGCGAGCTGGCCCGCAGCCAGGGCGTGTCCATGTTCATGCTCCTGACGGCTGCGTTCAAGGCGCTCGTGCACCGCTATACCGGCGTCGATGATGTGGTCCTCGGCGGCCCGTCGTCCGGCCGCCAGTACGAGGAGACGACCGGACTGCTGGGCTTCTTCACGAACTGGCTCGTGCTGCGCACCGACCTCTCGGGCGACCCGACCTTCGCGGAGCTGCTCTCCCGCGTCAAGCTGACGACCCTCGAGGCCCAGATCTACCAGGAGCTGCCGTTCGAGCGGCTCGTCGAAGCCCTGAACCCCGAGCGCGTCCAGAGCCACTCCCCCCTGTTCCAGGTCCTGTTCAGCCACGACATCGCGCCGGCCGAGTCGCCGCGCATCGCCGGCCGAGTGCTCGAGCAGATGCCGCTCCCCGGCTGGGAGTGGGCGCGCCTGGATCTCTCCGTGTTCCTGCGCGAGCTGCCGAGCGGCGACATCCAAGCCACGCTCGAATACGCGACCGACCTGTTCGATGACTCGACGATCGCGCGGATGTTCGGTCACTACACCACCCTGCTGGAGGGCGTCCTGCGCGATCCCGGCCAGCGGCTCTCGCAGCTGCCGCTGCTCACGGCCGCCGAGCGCGAGCTGATGCTCGTGCAGTGGAACGACACCGCCCACGAGTACGACTGCCGGCCGATCCACGAGCTCGTGGCCGACCAGGTGGCGCGCACACCCGACCGGATCGCGGTCGTGGACAGCACCGAGCGCCTGACCTACGGCGAGCTCCAGTCGCGCGCCAACCAGCTTGCCCATGAGCTCGTCGCCGCCGGGGTGCAGCCCGGCAGCCTGGTCGGGATCTGCATGGATCGCTCGGCGGCCCTGATGGTCTCGATGCTGGGCGTCCTGCAGACCGGCGCCGCCTACGTCCCGATCGATCCGACCTTCCCTCCCCAGCGCCAGGAGTTCATGCTCGCCGACGCGAAGGCCCCGGTGCTGATCACGCAGGAGCGCTTCCTCGGGGTGATCGATCCCAAGGGCGCGCGGGTGATCTGCGTGGATCGCGACTGGCCGCGCATCGCCGCGCAGCCGCAGACACCCCTGGGGATCGCCGTCGATCCGGAGTCGACTGCATACGTCATCTACACGTCAGGCTCGACCGGCAACCCCAAGGGCGTGCTCACCCCGCACCGTGGCGTGGCCAACCTCCTGGCATACATGCGCGAGACCCCCGGCATGACCGAGGACGACGTGATCGCCAACGTCGCCACGCAGGCCGTGGACCTGCCGGTGCCCGACTTCTACCTGACGCTGATGGTCGGTGCCCGGCTGGTGACGATCCCGCGGGACGCCACCATGGACGGCGTCGACCTGGCCGACTGGATGGCGCGTTCGGGCGCCACGATCATGGCCGCGACGGCTACGACCTGGCAGTTGCTGGTCGACGCCGGCTGGAAGGGCAGCCCGGCGCTCAAGATCGAGGCCGGAGGCGAGGCGCTGCCACGCGCGCTCGCCGAGGAGCTGCGCTCCCGCTGCGATTCGCTGTGGAACGTCTACGGGCCGACCGAGACCACGGTCTGGTCCTCGGTGCTCGAGCTCCAGCCCGGCGAGGGCTCGCCGCCGATCGGCGGGCCGCTCTGGAACACCACCTTCTACGTGCTCGATGCGGGCGGTCAGCCACTGCCGATCGGCGTGGCCGGTGAGCTCTATATCGGCGGTGACGGTCTCGCTCTCGGGTACCTGAACCGGCCCGAGCTGACCGCCGAGAAGTTCGTCGCCGACCCGTTCTCGTCCGAGCCCGGCGCCCGCCTGTACCGCACGGGCGACCTGGTGCGCTGGCGCGAGGACAGCACGCTCGAGTACCTGGGCCGCGTCGACCTGCAGGTCAAGCTCCGGGGCTTCCGGATCGAGCTGGAGGAGATCGAGGCCGTCCTGGACACGCACCCCGACGTCGCCGGCGCGGCCGTGGTCGTGCGCGAATTCGCGCCCGGCGATCAGCGGCTCGTGGCCTACGCGGTGCCGGTCGACGGCCACGAGCTCGACGTCGAGGCACTGCGGCGGATGTGCAAGACCAAGCTCGCCCCTTACATGGTGCCCTCGACGTTCGTGGTGCTCGAGGAATTCCCGACCACTCCGAACCGCAAGCTCGACCGCAAGGCCCTGCCGGCGCCCGATGGCCACCGGCCGGACATGGAGCGCGCCTATACGCCGCCACAGACCCCGCTCGAGGAGACCCTGGTCTCGATCTGGCGCGAGGCGCTGGGGGTCGACCGGGTGGGGATCGACGACGACTTCTTCGATCTCGGCGGTCACTCGCTGCTGGCCGTGAAGATGCTGGCCCGGGTTCAGCAGGACCTTGGCGTCGACCTCTACCTCGGCAGCGTGTTCGACCACTCGACGGTCCGGGAGCTGGCGGTGGCGGTTTCCGAGCGGATGGTGGGCGAGACCGAGGCGGACGAGCTCTCCGAGCTCCTGGCCGAGATCGAAGCCTCGGAGCTCTGAGTGATCTGATGGCCACCGTCCCGCTCGAAACCCGCACGCCGGTCGTCGAGCTGCTCACGCCGTGTGCGCTGATCGACGGGCGACGCCTGCGCGGGAACATCGATGCCCTGCAGGAGCAGATCATCGGCGTCGGCGCCGCTCTGCGCCCGCACTTCAAGACCCACCGCACGATGAGGATCGCCGAGCTGCAGCTCGAAGCCGGTGCGATCGGCCTCACTGTGGCCACGGGGCAGCAGCTGAGCTTCGTACGCCACGAGTTCGACTGCCCGGTGCTGGTTTCGAGCCTGCTCCAGTCGGACACTTCGCTCGCGGACCGGTTGCGCGAGGCCTGCCTCGCCGGTGGCGTCGTGTTCGCGATCGAGTCCTCGGCATCAGCGGAGCTGCTGCGTGCGGCCGTGGGTGCCGACCTCGAGGCCGAGGTCATGATCGAAATCGAGACCGGGTGCCTGCGCACGGGGATCGAGCCCGCCGAGTGCGGTGAGGTGGCACGTGCGGCAGCGCGCCTCGGCCTTCGCGTGGTGGGCGTGTTCAGCTACCCGGGCAGCGGCTATCTCCCCGGCCAGGCCGAGCAGGCCTCCGAGCAGGAGCAGACCGCGCTGGCGCTGGCAGCCGCCGAGCTCACCCGGGCAGGCTTCGAGCCCCGGCACGTCAGTGCCGGCTCCACACCCACGATCCGCTTCGCCCGCTCGGGGGCGGTCACCGAGTACCGGCCCGGGACCTACATCTTCGGCGACCGTCAGCAGCTCAACCTGGGCGCCGTCGGGCGCTCCAACCTGTCCCTGACCGTGCTCGCCACGGTGGTTGCGCGGCACGGCGATCGAGTGGTGCTCGACGCCGGTGGCAAGGCTCTGGGCCGCGACGCCCCGCGCTGGCTCGAGGGCTACGGCGAGCTGCTCGACACGCCCGGCGCGCTCGTCACCCGGCTCTACGACCATCACGCCGTGATCGAGGGGTATGCCGGCCCGCCGCTGGCCGTCGGCGACCGCGTCGAGGTGCTCCCGAATAACGCCAACTCGGTGATGGCACTCGCGCGCTCGGCGTGGCTCACCGACGACGGCGAGGTCGCGTTGGAGTTGACGCCGGTTCCCGACCGCTGAGGACCGTGGACGCGGTATCCGTCTCGGTGGCGATGGCCACCTATAACGGCGCCGAGTTCCTCGACGAGCAGCTTGCGAGCATCGCCGCGCAGAGCCGCCCGCCGACCGAGCTCGTGGTGACCGACGACTGCTCCGCGGACGACACCGCGGCGGTCGTGGAGCGCTTTGCCGCCTCAGCCGGCTTCCCGGTGCGCCTCCGGCGCAACGAGACCAACCTCGGCTTCGGCGGGAACTTCATGAAGGCGGCTCGCCTGTCGGGCGGCGACGTGATCGCCTGGAGCGACCAGGACGACTTCTGGATGGCGGAGAAGCTCCAGGTGTGCGCTGCGGAGTTCGAGCGCGATCCCGAGGTGATGCTGGTCGCCCACAGCTGTCAGATCGGAGACCTGGTTCGGACCGGCCGGCTGGGCCGCGAGCGGCCGGTGATCCGCGGCGTGCGCCGGCGCGAGGTGCACACGCCGACATCGCTGCCGCTATGGCCGGTGGCGCCTGGCCACGCGTGCCTCGTCTCGCGGCGGGTGCTGGAGCTCGGAGATGAGCTCGACGCCAGGCGGCCGGGCTCATTCGCGCGTTTCTCGGGGCACGACACGTGGATGATCTGCCTGGCCGCGGCGCTCGGAAAGGTCGTGCTGCTGCCCGATGTCCTCGTCCGCTACCGCCAGCATCGCAGTCAGGTGGCCGGGGCCAAGTTGACGCCGTCGACGGCGGGCACGCGGATCACGGCGTCGGCGGGCCTGTCGCGCTCGGAGATCGAGCGCGACCTCGAACCGCTGGTCAACATCGGACTATTCCGGGCCCAGCTGCTCCAGGGCCTGGCCGAGCTCCTGGAGGAGGTGGAGCCAGGTCTGGTGAACGACGCGCTCGCGCGCGGCGTGATGTGGCGCCGCTACGCCGAGCTGCTCCAGCGACGGATCGACCTCTGGCGCCAGCGGCCCGCATCCCGGACCGCGGCCGTGAGCCTGGCACGAAACGTCATGAGCGGTGACTACGGCCGCCGCGAGCGGGGAGGCCTGGGACCGTCGTCGCTCGCGCGCGACCTCTGGCGGGTGGCCGACATCGCCCACCGCGACACCGCCTGACCGCGGGCGCATCTGATCCCGGCCCCGGGCGCACATCGCAGCCCTCGCCCGGGCCGACCCTTACAGCTCCTCGCTCAGAAGCCGCTCGGCTTCCTCGTCGCTCATCCCCTCGAGCTCGGCCATCAGCCGGGCGGTCTCGTCCTGGTCGACGTCGCCCATCATCCGCACGATCTCGGCGGTGAGGCTCGCCACGGTGGGATACGTGAACAGGCTGTGCAGCGGCAGGTCCACCGCGAAGTCGCTTCTCACCTGGGCCACCACCTGAGTGGCCAGCAGCGAGTGGCCGCCGAGCGAGAAGAAGTCGTCCTCGACTCCGACCCTCGGCATGCCCAGCACCTGGGCCCAGATCGAGGCCACGGCTTCCTCCATCGGCGTGCTCGGAGCGATGTACTCGCCGTCGTCGTGACCGACCGTGTCCGGGTCGGGCAGCTCGAGCCGGTCGATCTTCCCGCTCGGGGTGCGCGGCAGGGCGTCGAGCACGACGATCGCGTGCGGGAGCATGTACTCCGGCAGCCAGTCGGCCAGGTGCGTGCGCAGGTCCTGCTGGCCGATCACGCCGTCGACCGCGCAGTAGGCGACGAGCCGGGCCTCGTGGCCCTCGGGGTGCTGGACCACCGCCGCCGCCTCGCGTACCTGCGGGTGTGCGCGCAGAGCGCTCTCGACCTCGCCGGGCTCGACCCTGTAGCCGCGGATCTTCACCTGCTCGTCGGCGCGGCCCAGGAACTCGAGGGCCCCGTCTGGCAGCCGCCGCACGAGGTCGCCGGTGTCGTACATGCGCCCTGAAGCGAACGGATTCTCGACGAAGCGCTCAGCGCTCAGCGCCGGGTCGCCCGCGTAGCCACGCGCGACACCGGCGCCGGCGATGTAGAGCTGCCCGGGCACGCCGATCGGCACCGGCCGGCGGCCCGCGTCGAGCACGTAGCACGCGGTGTTGGCGATCGGCCGCCCGATCGGCACGCTGGCCGGAGCGAACTCGCCCGGGCCGTCGGGCACCGGGAAGGTGCACGAGCCGATCGTGGTCTCGGTGGGACCGTAGTGATTGACGATCGCGCAGTTCGAGATCGCCCTGACGCGGTCGATCAGATCCCATGGCGCCCGCTCGCCGCCGAGCACGAGCGTCCGGCGCGGGAGCACCCCGGCGTCGCCGCCCGCGATCAGCGCGCCGACGTGGGACGGGGTGATCTTCAGCACATCCACCGGCGTGGCCAGCAACTGCCGGGCCATCGCGCCCGAGTCGGCGGCCGCGGCCGGCGGCACGAGCACGAGGGTCCCGCCCGAGCAGAGCGCCCCGAACAGGGAGGTGTTGCCGAGATCGGTCGAGATCGAGGTGACGACGCCGAAGCTGAGCGGCTCGCGGTCGGCGCCCAGCACCCGGGCGATCCCGGTGGCGTAGTTGACGACGTTGCCGTGCGTGACCTCGACACCCTTCGGGGTGCCGGTCGAGCCCGAGGTGAAGATCACGTAGGCCAGGTTCTCCGCCGACACGTCCACCGCGGGCGCGTCGGCCGGCTCGGCGTCGAGCTCGGCCCGGTCGCGGTCGAGGCAGATGACCTCCCCGGCGAACTCCGGCAGGCGCCCGAGCAGCGGAGCCTGGGTCACGATCGCGCGCACCCCGGCGGTCTCGAGCTGGCTCGCGAGGCGGGCCTTCGGGTGCTCGTAGTGAAGGGGCACGTAGCCGCCCCCCGCCTTGAGGATCCCGAGCAGCCCGACGACCATGTCGATCGAGCGGTCCGCGCACAGCGCGACCGCCACGTCCGGGCCCACGCCGGCGCGCCGCAGGCGCTGGGCCAGCTGGTTTGCCCGGGTGTCGAGCTCGCCGTAGCTGATCTCACCGTGCTCGTCCTGGACCGCGGTGCGCCCGGGAGCGGCGGCGGCCGCGATGAGCCCGTGCACGCTCGTGGCAGGTACATCGGCGGCGGTCTGGTTGAAGCCGTCGGTGACGAGCGCGCGCTCCTGCGGATCGAGCATCTCGATCGATCCCAGCTCGGCGCCGGCGTCGTCGCTGACGGCGGCCAGCGCGCGCGCCAGCGCTCGCGCCAGCCGTTCGGCGCTCTCGCGGCCATACGATTGGGTGTCGAGGCCAACGCGGAGGCTGAACGCCCCCGAATCGCCCGTCAGGCACGTCAGCCACAGACGGAAGGGGCCCGCGACGAGCACGCTTTCGAGCCCTGCGCGGTCCTGTACCCCGACGAATCCCACGCTCAGGGGGGTCGTCTCGATCGGCGCGTAGTCCTGCCAGACGAGCGCATCCTCACGCGCCTGGTCGACCGCGCGCAGGAGCTCGGCGAAGGTCACGCCCGGTCCGGCGTCGGCGCTCACCGGCACCGCTCGCGCGAACGCTCCGATCGCTCCGTCCAGGTCTCCGTGGCGGCGCTCCGCCGCCAGATATCCCACGGCCGGGTGCTCGATGGCCGTGAACCGGGCGAGCACGGCCAGCCACGCCGCGTGTGCGACGGCCGATGCCGAGACGCCGTACTGGCCGGCCACGGAGGCGATCCGGGCTGGCAGCTCGGCGCCGAGATCGACCGCTATCTCGTCGGCCTTCACGGCGCCGGCGGCTTCACGGCTGAACGGAAGCTGGGGGGCGCGCGCATGCTCGACGCTGCTCCAGAACTCGGCCGCCGAGCGTGCCTCGTCCTCCTCGGACTCGAGCAGCTCACGCGACCACGCCGCGAAGTCGGCGTACTGGAGCGGCTCCTCGGCGAGTTCGGCCGAGCCCAGGATCTCGCCCGCGAGCAGCGCCAGCGAGGCCGGGTCGGCGCACAGCGCGGACACGGTGAGGACGAGTTCGTGGCGCTCGGGATCGACCAGCGCGCTCAGCAGCGGACCGGCTGCGTGGTCGAAGGGACGCTCGAGCTCTTCGCGGACTGCGGCGTCACGCTGGTCGCCGGAGACGGTCCGTACGACCGGCTCGACCCGCTCGTTGATCACCTGCAGCGGGACAAGCAGGCCGGTCTGGCGCGCGAATGTGGTGCGCAGGCTCTCGTGGCGCCGCGCGGCCGCGCGCAACCCACTCCGGATGGCTTCGGCGTCCAGCGCTCCCTGAATCGAAACCGTTGCCTGCAGGCGGGCCTCAGGCCCGCCGGGCTCCATGCTCCAAAGCTGTTCCTGCAGCGGCGAGACTTGAAAGCTGTCTGCCGTCGTATCCAACGCTACCCCCGTCGAGTCGTATGACGCGCTCGCGACGCGCCTTCACATAGGCCTTGACGCTCGTCCTCGCGCCATCGCCCCCAACAGTACTGCAGCCCCTATTTTGCCATCCGGCGGCCGATCGTGCCAGTGGTCCGGCGCCGGCCACGCCGCCCGTGCGGCAGCTGGATCGCGAGCACCTGCACATCGGGGTCCCGCACGATCTGATCAAGCAGAGCGCGGAGGTCGTCCTCGAAGCCGGCGACGGTCTCCGCGTCGAACAGGTCCCGGTCGTATTCGAAGTAGCCGGCCAGCGCGTCGGCGCGCAGCTCGAGCTCGAGCGCGAAGTCGAAGCGCGAGAAGCCGATGTCCACCGCGAGCGGCTCGATCTCGAGACCCGGCAGCACGAGCGGGGGACGCTGCGCCTCCTGGGCGCGGAAGTTCACCTGGAAGAGCGGGTTGTAGCTCGGGTCCCGCTTCGGACGCAGCGCCTCGACGACCTTCTCGAACGGCAGCTCCTGGTGGGCGTAGGCGCCGAGCGCAGACTCACGCGCACGGGCCATCACCTCACGGAAGCTGGGGTTGCCGCGCAGCCGGGTGCGCAACGCGAGCGTGTTCGTGAAGAAGCCGATCAGACCCTCGAGCTCGGTGTGGTTGCGACTCGCGATCGGGCTTCCGATCACGATGTCCTCCTCGCCGCTCAACAGGTAGAGCAAGGTCGAGAAGGCGGCCAGCATCGTGATGTAGAAGGTCACGCCCGCCTCCCGGCCGACGGCCAGCAGCTGCTCGCCGAGTTCGCGTTCGAACCGCATCCGGTGATGGGCGCCCTCGTGGCGCTGGACAGCGGGCCGCGGACGGTCAGTGGGCAGCTTCAGCAGGGCCGGCGAGCCTTCCAGGTGCGCCGCCCAGTACGCGGTCAGCTCCTCGAGCAGCGTGCCCTGCAGGCGCTGGCGCTGCCACACGGCATAGTCGGCGTACTGGATCGGGAGCTCCGCAAGCTGCGGCGGGCGGCCGGCGAGCGCCGAGCCGTAGAGCTCCGAGAGCTCGGTGAACAGCACGCGGTCAGAGTGGGCGTCGGCCGCGATGTGGTGCATCCCGATCAGCAGCACGTGCTCCTCGGGCTCGAGCTCGATCAGCGTCGCCCTGAGCATGAGGTCGGCTGTGAGGTCGAACGGCCGGCGCGAGAGCGCGCGCAACTGTTCATCGAGCGCGCCGTCGCGTTCCACCACCTGCAGCTCGAACGACCAGTCCTCGGGCGCGGTCTGGAGCGGCTCGCGTCCCGGGATCACGACCGTGCGCAGGCTCTCGTGGCGCTCGATGACCGTGCGCAGGCCCCGGGCGAGCGCCTCGCGGTCGAGCGCTCCGCGCAGCCTGAATGCGCGGGCGCCGTTGAACGTCGGCGCCTGGGGCTCCCACTGCTGCAGGAACCACATCCGCTGCTGGGAGTAGGAGAGCGGTGCAGGCCCGGGCTGGGTTCGGCGGGGGATCGCCGTCGCGGCCGCGGCGGCCGCCGCCCGACGCCGCGCCAGCGCTCGCTCGAGCAGCGCGCGCTTGGCCGCCGAGAGCTGCTCTACGTCGGTCACGAGGCGCCGCTGTTGGCGCGCACCACCTCGGCCAGCGACGCGACCGTGGGCGCCGCCAGCAGCGCCCGCAGCGGGATGTCGCCGTGTACCCGACGGATGCGCATGATCGCCTGGGTGGCGAGCAGCGAATGGCCACCGAGGGCGAAGAAGTCGTCGAGCACCCCGACCCGCTCGACCCCGAGCAGCTCGCGCCAGATCTCGGCGATCTGCTGCTCGATCTCATCGCGCGGCGCGACGTACTCGGCCTCGCGCCGCCCCTGGACCTGGGCAAGGCCGGGGAGTGCCTTGCGGTCGACCTTGCCGCTGGGGGTGAACGGGAGCGCCGTGACGGTGGCGAACGCCGCCGGGATCATGTAGTCGGGCAGCGATTGGGCCAGGAAGGCCTCGAGCTCCTCCACCGTCGGCGATCCCGCGGCCACCAGGTAGGCCACGAGGCGCAGGCCACCGTGGCCGTCGTCCTCGGCGCTGACCGCAGCCTGGCGCACGTCTGGATGGGACACGAGCACGCTCTCGATCTCTCCGGGTTCGATCCGGAACCCGCGGATCTTGACCTGCTCGTCGAGGCGGCCCAGGAACTCGATCTCGCCGTCGCGCAGCTGCCGGGCGCGGTCGCCGGTGCGGTAGATGCGCGAGCCGTCCGCGAAAGGGTCGGCCACGAAGCGCTCCGTCCCCCCCTCAGGATCGCCGACATATCCACGCGCGACGCCGGCCCCGCCGATGCAGAGCTCGCCCGGCACGCCCGCGGGCACCGCCTCGAGGTTCTGGTCCAGCACGTAGGCCCAGGCGCCGGCCAGCGGCCGGCCGATGGGGACGGTCTGCGTATCAGCGCGTCGGCCGTCCAGCGCGTAGCTGCAGCAGCCGACGGTGGTCTCAGTGGGCCCGTAGTGGTTGAGGATCCGGCACTCGGGCGACAGCTCGCGCACGCGCTCGACCAGCTCCCAGCGGAGCGCCTCGCCGCCGAGAACCAGCCAGCGGCGGGGGAGCACGGCGGGGGTTTCGGTGTCGAGCAGCGCCCGCAGGTGCGATGGGGTCAGCTTGACGACGTCGAGCCTCCTGCCGGCGAGCTCGGACGCCAGCGCGTCGGCGTCCATCGAGGCGGCAACGCTGATCAGCTGGACGCAGCCGCCGGCGGTGAGCGGCGGGAAGATGCACGTGTTCCCGAGATCGGTGCTGATCGCCGAGACGACGCCGCAGCGCAGGCCGTCGAGGGGGCCGAGCCGCTCGACGAGCGAGGCCGAGTAGTTGGCCAGGTTGCCGTGCGTCACGGCCACGCCCTTGGGCAGCCCGGTCGAGCCGGAGGTGTACATCACGTACGCCAGATCCTCGAGTCCGGCCTGGTGGCCGAGGCCATCGGACGGATGCGAATCGATCTGCGCCCGGTCGCGGTCCATGCACACGGTGGCGCCCTCGAAGGCCGGCAGCCGACCGAGCAGGTGCTCCTCCGTGACGAGCACCTCCGCTGCGCTCTGATGAAGCTGGTGGCGCAGGCGCGCCGGCGGGTGCTCGAAGTTCAGCGGCAGGTACGCGGCGCCCGCCTTGTGGATCGCCGTCACTGCGACCAGCAGGGCGGGCGTGCGCTCGAGCGCCAGCCCGACGATCGCTCCCGGGGCGACCCCGCTCGCGCGCAGATGATGGGCGAGCCGGTTGGCTGCGGCATCGAGCTCGGCGTAGCTGAGCGTCCCGTTCGCGCTGTCAATCGCCGGCAGATCGGGGTTGCGTGCCGCCTGCGCCTCGAACTGGTGGTGAACAGCCTGGTCGGAGCGGTGCGCGCGCGGCGCTCCGGCGCCCGCGGTCAGCCGCTCCCGCTCACCGGCGAGCAGGATCGGCAGCCGCGAGACGGGCTGCGCCGCGTCGGCGACGGCTGCGCCCAGGAGCACGGCATAGCGGCCGGCCAGTTCGTGCGCCTCGGCGTCGTCGATGGCGCTCTGGTCGTAGCGCAACTCGCCCGCGAGCCGCCCCTCGGCGGTCAGGATGCCAAGCGTGAGCGGGGCGCTCGAGGCCGGCGCGCTGAGCGACACGACTTCGGGTCCGGCCGCCGTGACGGCGAATCCAGCGCCGGCGTCTGCGACCAGGGCGGCGAGCTCCTCGGCCCCGGCCCAGTCCTGCCAGCGCGCGCCGGTAGCCCGCGCCCGGCGAACCTGATCGAGCACTTCCGCGAAAGTGGTCGTCTCCTGGACCTGGGAGCGCACCGGCACGGGCTGGGCGTAGGGACCGACCGCCTGCTCGAGGTCGGGTTGGCCGCGGCCATCGAGCCAGCTCGCGATGAGCAGCTCGGAGGCGCCGGACAGCCGAGCCAGCAGCGCATGCCACGCGGCCTCCAGGAACACGGCCGCCGTGACGCCACTGGCCATGGCGGCGGCGTGCAGGGCTTCGAGGTCGATCGAGTCGAGGACCAGCGGCTGTGTAGCCGCCCCGCGCGGGGACCCGGTCTCGAACAGGATGCGCGGAGGCTGCGGGCGTTCGGCCGCGTCATCGCGCCAGAACGCCCGCCCACGCTCCGCCTCTCCCTCCTCCGCCGCCTCGCTGATCAGCTCGTGGCGCCACTGCGCGTAGTCCGCGTACTGAATCGGGTCCTCGCCTGCGCTGGCACCGCCGTGAATCTCGAGCAGCTCTCGCAGCACCACGAGCAGCGACGCGGCGTCGGCGACGGCGGCGACGGCGGTCAGCACGAGGAGTGCCCGGTCCTCGTCGCGGACCACGAGCAGCGCACGCAGCAGCGGCCCCTGGGCGAGGTCGAAGCCGAGCTTGCGCTCGGCCTCCAGGAGGGCATGCACGTCGGCGGTGTCCTGCTCGAGCACTCGCCACGCTGGAGCGCACTCGTCCGCGATCACCTGCTGGGGCGTCCGCATCCCGGCCGGCTGAGCGAAAGTGGTCCGCAGGCTCTCGTGGTGGGCGACCACGCGCTCGAGGGCCGCGCGCAGGCGGTCGGGCTCGACCGATCCGTCCAGCCAGGCGGCGCTTTGCGATACCGCGCCCGGCTCGGGCGAGCTCAGCAGCTGCTCCTGCTGCGGCGACAGTCGAAACCCGACTGTCTCAGGCGTGGTGTCCTGCATAGAACGATCTCCTGTCGACGTGGTGCCCCATCACGCGCCGTTTGAGTTCCGTCGGCGCCCCGCTAGATGCTACCCGCGTCGAGGCGCGTTGGGAATGCCGCGGCCGCCGCCCGCTCGCGGGCGGCCAGGTCCTCCAGCGTGTTCGGCACGCTGTCCGAGGCGGCCCGACCGGCGGACAGGCTGAGCCGGGCCTGCATGAGCAGCGGCGCCATGTGGCCCCAGCGCTTGACGAGCGGTTCGCCGTGCTCGCGCGCCCACTCACCGAGCTCGGCATCGCCCGTGAGCTCGGCCCGTCTTGTGGCCCGCCGGACCAGGAACGCCCGGTGCCGGGCGACCGACCAGATGTCGTCGGACTGGGCGTATGCATCGGGCTCCTGCCCGTGGGCGCGGAAGTGCCCTGCGAGCTCGAGCACGGCGTCGGGCCCGCTCGGTCCATCCGGCGCAGTCACTGCGCCCGCCCCGTCACGGACGAACCACTGCCACGGCCGGTCATCGGCCGGCGTGACGTCGCCGAAGGCGAGGATCTCGCGCAGCGCGAGGACGCGGTCGTCCCGGGGCAGCGCCGGCAGCAGCGTCGGGAGCTCGGTGGGGTCGACCGGCCGGTGGGCCGGCTTCTGCACTCCGAGCTCGTTGGTGGCGGCGAAGGGATCGAGGATGACCGGCGCCTCGGGCGAGCCGCCGAGCACGAACCAGTGCGGGACATGGCGGCGGCCGTGGGCGACGTGCCAGGGAAGGTGAAAGCCATTGCCCGCGACGATCACGCGCCCGGAGCGCTCGAGCTCGGAGAGGACGCCGACGAGGGCCCCACGCGGCTCCTCGGCCCCGGCCCGATGCAGCCCGAGCTCGGCCCGCAGGCCCGGCGGGAAGTGGGCGAAGGCGAATCGGCGGTCGCCGTCGGGGGCGACGACGAGCCACAGGCCGGGGTTGAGCACCGCCGGCCAGGACTCGTCCTCGTGCGCCAGCCAGGTGGCCATCGCGGCCGAATAGCACGTGAACGTGTCGCCGTAGGCCTCGAGCGACGGCCAGCCGGTCATGCCGGCACCGCCTCGAGCTTGGGCTCGAGCATCGCCAGCGGGCTCGTCAGCTCGGCGCCGCTGAGCTGCTCAGCCGTCCAGGCCGCGACGGCGTCGGCTGATGCGGCGCCGAGGCGGCCGCTCGGGGTCGCCGTCATCGCGGTGTCCATCTTCGGCAGGCGCACGATCACCGTGCGCAGCGTCGGGCGGCTGGCGGCGACCCACCGCCCAAGGCCCTCGAGCGCGGCCTTCGCCGCCACGTAATGGGGCCATTCGCGGGGCGGCGCGCTCACCGCGGCGGATGAGCAGACGAGCACGAAGCCGCCCTGCTCGTCGAGCTGGCCGAGCATCGCGCCCAGCGGCACCGCGGCCAGGCTCACGCTCTGCGCCACGTACTGCGCCAGGTCCGGTCCGGCGTCGGCGGTCAGCCCCATCCCCAGCGGCGGTAGGGCGGCGTTCAGCACGAGGCCGGCCAGGCGCGGGGCGCCGTCTCGCTCCCGCCCTTCGGCCAGCGCGGCCAGGGCGGCCGGATCGGCGGCGTCGCATCGAGTCAGCGTGAGGCGGCCCGCCGGCGCGGGCAGCTCGCCCGCGAGCGCGGTCAGCGCGGAGGCGCGCCTCGGAGAGCTGCGGTAGGTGCCGTGGACGTCGTAGCCTCGGGCCAGCAGCGCCAGCGCCAGCGCGGCACCGAAACCGCGGCTGCATCCGACGACCAGGACCTCTCCACGTGAACGATCCGGTGGCTCTCGGGGCAGCAGCGCGGCCGGCTCGGGCCGCCGGGTAGCCGGGAGCGCGAAGCACTCGATCGTCGCCTGGCACGCCGCCACCGAGCCGGCGAGGACCACCTGTCCCGTGCGCTCGTCGTGCTCGCGGACGGTGACGGAGAAGCCACTGGGCGCGAGCTGCGCTCCGAGGCTCAGCGTGACGCCGGCGAACAGCGAGTGCCGGCCCGGGATCTCCATTCCCACGACATAGCTCGACCACGCGAGCCCAGCCAGCAGAGCCGGGTTCAGCGCGCCGGCGCCGTAGCCCTGGGCGAGGGTTGCGAGGCCAGGACTGAGCTCGTACTCGCCCCCGATCCTGAAGCCGGGGCGAAGGCGGGCGGGATCGGGCGCCGCCGGCTCGGGCCGTGCCCCGGCCGTGGCGTCCGCGATAGCCGGCGGATGCTCACGAGCCGGCTGCGGCTCGGCGCGAGCCAGCACGCGCACGGCAACCTTGCCACGCAGGGTGGCCCGGACCTCCCATCCCCGGTCACTCGACAGCGAGCTCACCTCGAGCCGCTCGCCGACGCGGACCGGGGCCGGGAACAGGACGCGCACCGACTGCACGCGCGTCAGCGCTTCATCCGGCAGGACGCCGAGCATCGCCATCGCAACGAGCGCCCCGTGCACGACCGGGCCTCCGAACGCGGTGTCGACGGCGAACTCGGGGTCGAGATGGAGAGGGTTGCGGTCGCCGCTGGCCCGCGCGAAGGCCTCCACCTCCGCCGGCCCGAACCGGAGCTGCGTGGGCTCACTCTCCATGCGCGCGCACCAGCGCCTTCAGTGATCCGACGGTCTGCTCCTCGAGCAGGGCGCTGTCAGGCAGGCGCACCGCGAAGCGGGTCTCGAGCTCGTGCACGAGACGGATCTGGGCCAGCGAGTCCCAGCCCTCGACGGTTGCCGGACCGTCGTCGTCGCCCACCTCGACACCCCAGCCGAAGATGTCCTCGAACACCTCGGCGAAGGTCTGATCGAAACCGTCGGTGCTCACACGGCCACCTCGTCGTGAATGAAGTCGCTCACGATCGGGCCATCGGACTGCAGGTCGTAATCCCAGCAGTGCTCCTGCGCACGACTTGCAGTGAAGCCGAGTCGCGGATAGAGGTCGGCCACGAGCGCATTGCGTGGCCCGGGAACGTATATGCCCCGCAGGCGGCTGAACCCGGCGTCGAGGGCCGCCCGGCTGAGGTGCGAGAGCATGTGAACCTCCGCCGTGCGTCCGATCACGCGGCAGCTGAGCAGGAGCGTGTCGATCAGCGCGGTGTCGTCGTCGCCGGCGGGCACGACGATGGCAAGCCCGATCAGGCCATGGCTGGCGAACCGGTCCTCGAGCTCGAGCGTGCGGCAGATCGCTCGCGGGCCGCCCGCCAGGAGCTCTATCTGCTCGCGCGAGTGCCGGCGCAGTGTGAGGTTGAACTGGTTGGTCTTCTGCGTCAGCTGGGCGGCGCGCTCCAGCGAGCGCTCATCGAGCGGGCGCACCCGGGCGCGCATCCGCAGCGAGCGCCAGAAGTCCTCGAGGCTGCCCGCGCTCGCCTCGAGCTCCGCCGCCTGGGCGCGCGCGGCATACGAGCGCTGCCGGCGCTCGTCCTCGGCCGAGAGCGCGGTCAGCTCGAAGCGCACACAGGAGGCGAGTTTGCGCACGCGCTCGGACACGGGCATGTCGAGGCAGATCGTCGTCACCTCGGGCAGCGCGGATGCGACCTCCGCGCATTCGGCCGGGTTATCGTCGACGAACACCAGCGCGTCGAGCCCGAGCCCGAGCGTCTCGGCGATCTCGCGGATCTGCTCGGGCTTGCGCCGCCAGTCGGCCACGAAGGCGGCGAAGTGCTCGGGGGTCAGGCGCATGCCCGTGGCCTGCGCGAACGGGGCCAGCGCGGCCTCGCGGTCGTTCTTCGAGGCCACGGCGAGCACGATGCCCCGCCGATGCAGGGCGGCGAGGTAGTCCTGGAAGGCGCAGTAGGCCTCGCCATCGGGCCCCTCGCCGACGACGATTCCGTCAACGCCGTCCTCCCCCACGATGCCGCCCCAGAGCGTGTTATCGAGATCGGTGACGAGGCAGCGCGCGGCCAGCCCGAGGTCCGCCGCGAGGACGGCGGCGGTCTCGCGCGCCAGCATCGCCAGCCCGTCGGCCGACACCGCCTGGCGAGCGCGGTACCAGAGCCGCGGATCGAGCCAGTGGCGCTTGCCCAGACGCGACGCCAGCCTCTCGGTGTCCACGAGCAGGATCTCGTCGCCCGCGGCCTGTGCCAGCTGCCGGTTGAGCTCGCGCACGAGCGTGATCCGGCTTCCGGCCAGACGCAGCGACAGATGACCGAGCGGCGTCTCGTCGGGCACGACGAAGCCGTGCTGGAGCACGCGCGCGCCGTGGGCGCCGCGCGCCCGCTCCCACAGTCCCCGCCAGCGCTGGAGCTCCGCGGCCACAGCGCCCTCGGGGTCCTCGGCCAGCTCTCCGAATCCGAGGTCGGCCGCGCTCGGGGCCAGCAGCACGTGCGTCGGCTCGAACCGAGCCAGGCCGCTGTCGGGGCTCAAGAGCTCCTGCTCGAGCTGGCCGAACGGGGCTGTGTACACGGTCACATCCGCAAACAGGGCAAGACAGGCGACGCGAAGCTGCTCTGAGAGCTCCGCCGCCTCGTAGCCGCACAGGACCGCCAGGCGAGCCTGGCGCTTGGCCGGCGGCGACCACCCGGCTCGCGCGCCGGCGACGAGCAGGTTGCGCGCCATGCTCCACGCGGCCGTCCCATCTGCACCGATCAGCTCGGCCCGGAGTAACGACCAGGCCTCGTCGAAGCGCCCATCGGCGACCAGCGCGCGCAACGTCGCCCGCGTGGCGTCGGCTGAAGCAGTCACGTTCATTCCTTGCGCTTGGCCCCTTGCGGCACCAGCCCCGGCCTTCCCGGCGCACGGCCCCCTTCTCAGAATATCGACAGCACGGTACGATGGCTTTCGTGGGCGAATTTGAGCTGGGGGTGAGCTCCGCCGTGGATGGCGGTCTCACCGCTCCGGCCGCGCCGTTGGCGACGGTCGTGGCGAACATCTGGAGCGAAGTGCTGGGCCTCGACGCCGTGGCCCCGGACGCCAATTTCTTCGAGCTCGGCGGCGAGTCGCTGGCCGCTGTGCGGATGCTGGCCGCCGTGGAGGACGCGCTCGGGGTCCAGGTGGCGTTCACCGACTTCCTCGAGGGCCCGACGGTCGGCGAGCTCGCGGCTGCGATCGATGCGTCGGGGAGCGCCACGGTGCGCTCGGCCGTCCCTGTCCGCGCCGAGGAGGGCGAGCCGATCCCGTGCAGCTTCGCCCAGGAGCGCCTGTGGTTCCTGGAACAGGTGGGCGGGTCGACAGTCGCCTACAACATGCCGATCGGCACGCGCATCACCGGCGATCTCGACGTCCGGGCGATGCGGCAGGCGCTCGAGACGCTCGTGGCTCGCCACGACGCATTGCGCACGACCTTCGCCACCGAGGGCTCGCACGTCGTCCAGGTGATCGGGGCCGGCATGGCGCCCGAGCTCGAGACGTTCGACCTCCGGGCTCACGACGCTCCCGAGACCGAGGCGCAGCGGCTGGCCGACGAGCTCACCACCCGGTCCTTCGACCTCGAGCACGGTCCGCTCATGGGAGCGCGACTCATGCGCGTGGGCGATGACGAGCACATCCTCGAACTGGTCTTCCACCACATCATCTGCGACGGCTTCTCACAGGTCGTGATCATGCGCGAGCTGGGCGAGCTCTACGAGAGCTACGCAGCCGGAGGCGAGCCCGCGCTGCCCGCACCGCGAGCCCAGTACGCCGACTTCGCCCGTGCCGAGCGTGCCGCACTGGACGAAGAAGCGCTCGCGCGGGAGGTGGCGCCGTGGCTCGAGCGGCTGCGCGGTGCGCCCGAGGCGCTCGAGCTCCCCACCGACCATCCGCGGCCGGCGGCGCCGACATATCAGGGCGCCACACACCGCCGGCGGCTGACGGAGCCGACCGCCGCGGCCGTGCGCGAGTTCGCCCGCGAAGCCCGGGCGACGCCATTCGCCACCCTGCTCGCGGCCTATTACGCGCTGCTGTACCGCCACAGCGGACAGGACGACATCGTGATCGGCGCCACGACTTCGGGGCGTGAGAGCGCCGAGCAGGACGACGGCGTCGGGCTGTGGGCGAGCACGGTCGCGCTGCGCTGCGAGCTGGACGGCGAGATGAGCTTCCTGGAGCTCGTCGGCCGGGTGCGAGAGACCGTGCTCTGGGCCATCGCCCACCAGCACGCGCCGTTCGAGCAGATCGTCGCCCGCCTCGGGCTCGAGCGCGACCTGAGCCGCCACCCGCTGTTCCAGGTCTTCGTCGCGCACGTGCCGCTGGTCTCGACGCCGCTTCCCGGCGCGCGCCCGTACGACGCTCGTCCTCGGACCTCGCGCTTCGACATCACGTTGTTCTTCGAGGAGGAGCCGGACGACGCGTTCGAGCTCGCGTGGGAATGCAGCACCGACCTCTTCGACCGCGACACGATCGAGGCGCTGGCCGACCGCTACGTGCGCCTGCTCGAGGCGGCGCTGGCCATGCCCGAGCATGCGCTCGACGACCTCCCGCTGCTCGAGGAGGCGGAGGCGGCCGCCGCGCTGGACATCGGCCGCCGCCGGCTCGAGGACTGCCCGGTCGCCTGCATGCACGAGCGCTTCGAGCGCCACGCCGCGGCCGCCCCGCAGGCCATCGCCCTGACCCTCGGCGCCGAGTCGCTCACGTACGCCGAGCTCGGCGCCCGGGCCAACCGACTCGCCCACCACCTTCGCACGCTCGGCGTCGGCCCCGACTCGCTCGTCGCGCTCTTCCTCGTCCCGTCGCTCGAGCTCGTGGTGGCGATCCTCGGAGTGCTCAAGGCCGGGGGCGCCTACCTGCCGCTCGACCCCGAGTACCCCTCCGATCGGATCGAATTCGTGCTCGGGGACGCAGACCCGGCGGTGGTCGTGACCCATGCCGCGGTACGCGACCGGCTCGACGCCTCCGGGCGCACCGTCGTCTGCCTGGACCGCGATCGCGACCAGCTGGACGTCCAGCCGGCCACGAACCCGCCCGCGCTGGCCGGGCCCGAGAACCTGGCCTACGTCATCTACACCTCGGGCTCCACCGGCCGGCCGAAGGGCGTGCTGGTCGAGCACCGCCAGGTCGCCCGGCTGCTTTCCGCGACCGACGATTGGTTCGGCTTCGGCCCGAGCGACACCTGGATCATGCTCCACTCCTACGCCTTCGACTTCAGCGTGTGGGAGCTGTGGGGAGCGCTCGCCTACGGCGGTCGCCTCGTGCTCTCTCCGGTGTGGACGACGCGCTCGCCGAGCGCGCTCGCCGAGCTCGTGGCCGACGAGGGGGTCACGGTGCTCAACGCCACACCGAGCCTGTTCGTGGCCGTCCAGGACGAGCTGCTGGCGCGCGCGGACCAGCTCGCGGTGCGCTACGTGGTCTTCGGCGGCGAGGCCCTGCGGCCCGGCTCCGTGCGGCCCTGGCTCGAGCGCTTCCGCTCGGGCGGCGGCACCCTGGTCAACATGTACGGGATCACGGAGACGACCGTGCACGTCACGTACCGGCCGCTCCGTCTCGCCGATGCGGACGGCGAGCTCAGCCCGATCGGCGTGCCGATCCCCGATCTGGACGTGTTCCTGCTGGACCGGCGAGGGCGCCCGGTGCCCCGGGGAGTGATCGGTGAGCTGTTCGTCGGCGGCGCAGGAGTCGCGCGCGGCTACCTGAACCGTCCCGAGCTCACCGCGCAACGCTTCCTGGAGAACCCGTTCGCCACCGGCCGCCTTTACCGCTCCGGGGACCTGGCCCGGTGGCTGCCCGAGGGCGAGCTCGACTTCCGCGGGCGGGCGGATGAGCAGGTCAAGATCCGCGGATTCCGGATCGAGCTCGGCGAGATCGCCACCGCTCTGAGAGCGGTGCCCGGCGTGGCCGACTGCGCCGTCGTTGCCGTCGAGGCGGCCCCGGGCGATACGCGGCTGGCCGGCTATCTGGTCCCCGAGGCACCCGAGCGCGCAGAGCAGCTCGTCGAGGAGGCACTGGCCGCGCTCGCGCAGCAGCTGCCGGGGTACATGGTGCCCGCCGCGCTCAGCGTGCTCGACCGGATCCCGCTGACGCGGAACGGCAAGCTCGACCGGCGAGCCCTACCCGTTCCCAGCTGGCAGCGAGGCGACCGCGCCGAGGCGGTCGCGGAGCCGCAGAGCGAGACGGAGCTGGCGATCGCTGAGATCTGGCAGAGCGTGCTCGGCGTCGAGGCGGTGGGCGCCACAGATAACTTCTTCAACCTGGGCGGCCACTCGCTGCTGGCGGCGCGCGTGGTCACGCAGGTGCGCAAGCGCTGCCAGGTCAACGTCTCCGTGCGGGCGTTGTTTGCCGAGCCGACCCTGGCCGGGTTCGCGGCGCAGGTCGACGGCGCGCGAGCCCCGGGCGCCGCGCCTGTCGCGCCTGTCGCGCCTGTCGCGCCTGTCGCGCCTGGCGGGCCGATGCAGCCCACGGCCGAGCCGCGGGCGGCCCGCGCAGCACTCTCCTTCCCCCAGCAGCAGCTCCTGTTCTTCGACCAGCTCTCACCGGGCAGCACCACCTATAACGCCGCGCTCGCCACGCGCACGCACGGCGAGCTCGACCTCGACGCCCTGCGCGCGGCGCTGCAGACGGTGTTCGAGCGGCACGAGGCGCTGCGCACGGTCCTGAGCTGGCAGGACGACACCGCGCATCAGACGGTCCTCGAGCATTGGTCGGCCGAGGTCCCGCTGGTCGACCTGAGTGGCGTCGAAGCGGGCATGCGCGAGCCCGAGCTCCTGCGCCGCGCGCGGGAGCATGCGCTCCAGCCGTTCGATCTCTCCCGCGATCTGATGCTGCGCACGACGGTGTTCCGGCTCGCGCCGGACGATCACGTGATCCTCTTCGGGGCCCATCACATCGCGTTCGACGCGTGGGCGGTCGAGGTTCTGTATCGCGAGCTGGCCGAGGCCTACGACGCGCGGCGTGGGGGCCGGACGCCCGCCCTACCCGCGCTTTCAGCCCAGTACCGTGACTTCGCGGCCTGGCAGCGCGAACGGCTGGCCGGCCCCTTCCTCGAGCGCGAGCTCGAGTTCTGGCGCCGGCAGCTGGCCGGGGCGCCGACCGTGCTGCGGCTGCCGACGGACCGGCCGCGCCCGGCCGAGCAGAGCTTCAGCGGCGCCACGCATCGCGTGGAGCTCGATGCGATGCTCGCCGACGGCGTCCGCACCCTGTGCGCCGAACGGAACGTCACTCCCTACATGCTCCTGCTCAGCGCCTTCGCGACGCTGCTCTACCGCCGCACCGGCCAGGACGACATCCTCTTCGGCGGCCCGATGGCCAACCGCCAGCGCGCCGACATCGAGCCGCTGATCGGCTTCTTCGCCAACACCATCGTGGTGCGCGCCCAGCTCCAGGGCAATCCGTCCTTCGGCGAGCTGCTGGAGCGCGTCAAGGACTCCGTGCTGGCCTCCTACGAGCATCAGGAGGTCCCGCTCGAGCTTGTCGTGGACGCAGTGCGACCCGTCAGGGAACCCGGCCTGAACCCGCTGTTCCAGATCAACTTCCGCGTCCGCGTCGGACAGCTGCCCACCTTCACGCTTCCCGGAATGCGGACCGAGCCGGTCGACGTCGACCTGGGCCTGGCCCGCTTCGACCTCGCGCTCGAGCTGCAGCTGCTCGATGACCGCTTCGTGGCCGAGTTCAACTACAACCGCGACATCTTCGACGCGGTCACGATCGAGCGTCTCGCCGATGACTTCCGCGCGCTGCTCGAGCAGGTCGTGGCGGCGCCGGGGACGCGCCTGCTGTCGTTCGCGCTCGATGAGCCCGGCGTGGAGGCCACTCCCGCTCGGGTGGCATCGATCAGGGGCGCGCGCGCCGCGCGCTGAGCGCACGGGATCAGCGGGCGGTGAACCCGGCGTCGACCGGGATCACGGTCCCCGTGACCCGAGCCGCCGCCGGCGACGCCAGCCAGGTGATCGCGGCCGCCACATCGGCGGCGGTGATCAGCGCGCCCTGCGGGTGGTGCGGCAGCGACAGCGCCTCGTAGTCCTCCAGGTCCACGCCGAGCATCTCCGCGACGCCGCCGAGCATCGCCGAGTCGAGCTCGGGCTCGTCGCGAATCGAGGTCGGGCAAACCGCGTTGACCCGGATCCCGTTCGGCGCGTAATCGAGCGCCAGCGCCTTCGTGAGCCCGATCACGCCGTGCTTGGCCGCCACGTAGTTGGCGAAGAACGGAAAGGCCACGAGCCCGGCCGTGGACGAGACGTTGACGATGCTCCCGGAGCGCTTGGCGATCATCATCGGGAGGACCGCCTTGGCGCAGCGCCAGACTCCGTTCAGATCGACGTCGACCATCGTCGTCCACTCCTCCTCGTCGAGCTGGTGCGCCGGCGCGCCCGCCGGCCCGACGAGCCCGGCGTTGTTGACCAGGATGTCGACCGGTCCCAGCTGCTCGCCGCAACCTCTCACAGCGGCGTCGATCTGAGCCTGGTCGCGCACGTCCATCACGTGCGTGGACGCCTGCGCGCCGGCCTCGCGGCAGAGGCGGGCGCTCTCCTCGAGCTGCTCGCGCGTGGCCATCGGGTACGGGCACTCCGGGATCGGCGCGCAGATGTCGGCGAGCGCGACGCTCACGCCCTCGCGCGCGAGGGCCAGCGCCGTCGCCCGCCCCACTCCACGGGCGGCGCCGGTGACGAAGGCGACGGTCACTGCCAGCCGAAGTCGACCCCGAGCAGCTGGTAGAGCCGCTCGTTGTGGGGGGCGAAGTAGTCCCGCAGCCGCGCCCGCTCCTCGGGAGCGATCGCGTCATAGCTCGCGGTGTGCAGCGGCTTGAGGGCCTCGTAGCGATGTGGGGGCAGGCCCAGGAACGTGTGCACGGCATCCATCGCGCCCTGCGGGTCACCGGCCAGCTGCTCGAGCGTCAGCACGTGCAGCTGCTCGCGGGGAAAGAGCTCCAGCCAGCGCTCGAGCTGCTCGGCGTAGCGGCTGCGCCACAGGTAGGAGAGCTTGCCGAGGGGCCAGCTGTTGTAGCGGCGGTCCGCGCGGCTGCGGGCGAACTCCGGCGCCAGGCGCGCCTCCTCGGCCGCGACGGCCTCGAGGAACGACTCCAGTGGCTCCTCCTGCTCGCGCCGCGACATCTGAAACTGCGAATAGGCGCGGTCGATCGGGTTGCGCAGCGTGACCAGCAGCTTGGCCTGGGGCAGCGCCTTGGCCAGCCGCTCGGGCGCCCACTGGTGGGAGATGTAGGACGGGCTGGCCTCGCCGGTGAGGAACGGGCGCCCATGCTCGGTCTCGAAGCGGGCCCGCTCGCTCGCGAGCGGGAAGTGGCGGCGGTACCAGTCAAGGCCCTTGAAGTTGTTGTAGTCGAAGTAGTGAACCTCTTTGGTCGAGGCCGGGGCGACGAAGGGATGCTTCGCGAGCCAGCCGTAGAGGCTCGTCGTGCCGCCTTTCGCCGCGCCGATGATCACGAAGTCGGGGAGCAGCCGGCCGCGCCCGGCGTTGATGCCCATCACCGTGCGCAGCCCGTAGTAGCCGCCGACGGCCGTCTGATAGACCGGGCGCGGAACCGTCCGGCGCAGCCGCCGGTCCAGAGCCGTCTTGCGGCTGATCGCGGCTGTGGCCATGCCTCAGCCCACCTCCGCCAGGTAGGCGGACAGGTCCCGTGCGACGAACTCGACCGCCGGTTCGCGCATCGCGTCGCGGTTGCCCTTGTGCTCGCCGGGGACTGCGAACGAGCGGATCGACCTGGCGTGTGGAGACCAGCCGATCGCCGGATCCTCGTACAGGTCCTGGCCGTAGAAGGTGACCATCTCGCCGCCGAACCTGCCGGCCTGGTAGGCGCGCTCGGCCCGCATGTGCAGAACCAGGAAGTAGTGCTCGCGCAGCGACTCGGGTATCGGCCGGCCGAGGGCAAGCGCGATCCGGACCTGCGGCTTCCAGAAGTACCAGCTCAGCTGGTTGTAGTACTTGCGCGGTTCGCGAAGCACGCTCGTGAGTTTGCGCGGGTCGCGGAGCACGCCGATCAGTCGGCGCCGGAACGCCTTGCGCCGGCGCACGCGCAGGCCCTCGGTGGGTCGCTCCGGGCGCCCGTACTTGGCCTGCCAGGTCGGCTGGGTGCCGTACCAGCGCCACCGCTTGATCCAGGCCGGGCTGGGTCCGTTGAAGGCCACCAGCAGCTTGACCTGCTCGCCCTGCGATTCCAGCCGGCAGGCCATCTCGTGAGCCACGATCGCCCCGAAGCAGTAGCC
>DATGJM010000070.1:0-7144 GCA_035295205.1 Solirubrobacteraceae bacterium
CACCGCCAGCACAGCCTCGGCGGCGTGCCGGCCGCTGTCTCGCTTGGAGCCGCCCTGGACGCGGGCCAAGGCCTGCTCCATGGTGTCGACCGTGAGCACGCCGAACCCGCACGGCACGCCGGTCTCGAGCTGGACGTCCTGGATTCCGCGCGCCGTCTCGGCGCACACGTAGTCGTAGTGGTCGGTCTCGCCCCGGATCACCGCCCCCAGGCAGACGACCGCCTCGTAGCGGCCGGACTGGGCGGCGTACTTGGCTATGAGCGGCAGCTCGAACGAGCCCGGCACGTCGAAGCGGTCGACGTCTGAGATTCCCGCCTCGGCCAGGGCGTCCCGCGCGCCGGCCTCGAGCTTGTCCGCGAGATCCTCGTAGAACCGGGCGACGCAGAGCGCCACGCGGTGCGCGTCAGCCACGGCCCCCACGCTCCCGGCGCTGCTCCTCCTGGAGCATCTCCTCGTCGAGAGCAAGTCCCTGGTGATGCAGGGTGTGTCCCATCAGCTCGCGCTTGGCGCGCAGATAGGCCTCGTTGTGGGGGTTCGGCACGTGCTCGATCGGGATCTGGTCGGTCACCGAGAGCCCGTAGCCGGCCAGGCCGGAGATCTTCTTCGGGTTGTTCGTGAGGATGCGGATGCTGCTGAGGCCGAGATCCACGAGGATCTGGGCGCCGATGCCGTAGTCACGCAGGTCGGCGGGCAGGCCGAGGCGGAGGTTGGCCTCGACCGTGTCGAGCCCCTCCTCCTGGAGCTTGTAGGCGCGCAGCTTGTTCAGCAGCCCGATCCCGCGGCCCTCCTGGCTCAGATACAGCAGCACGCCGCGCCCCTCGCGCTCGATCATCGAGAGCGCCGACTCGAGCTGCTCGCCGCAGTCGCAGCGCAGCGAGTGGAACACGTCACCGGTCAGGCACTCGGAGTGCACGCGCACGAGCACGTCCTCGGTGCCCGCGACGTCGCCCTTGACGAGCGCAACGTGGTGCTTGTTGTCGACCAGCGAGCGGTAGCCGACGGCAACGAAATCGCCGAACCCCGTGGGCAGCCGTGTGGAGACGACACGCTCGACGAGCTTCTCGGTGCGCCGGCGGTAGGCGACCAGGTCGGCGACCGTGATCATCTTCAGCCCGTGGCGCCGGCAGTAGGGCTCGAGGTCGCCGACGCGGGCCATCGAGCCGTCCTCGTTCATGATCTCGCAGATCACCCCGGCCGGGATCAGGCCCGCCAGCCGGGAGAGGTCGACAGCCGCCTCGGTCTGGCCGACACGCTCGAGCACCCCACCCGAGCGCGCTTTGAGCGGGAACACGTGGCCGGGCTGGACGAGCTCGCGAGGGCTCGAGCTCGGGTCGATCGCGACCTGGATCGTGCGCGCCCGGTCCGCGGCCGAGATGCCGGTGCTGACGCCGGTGCGGGCCTCGATCGACACGGTGAACGCGGTTTCGAAGGCGGACTCGTTCTTGGCCGCCATCAGGTCCAGGCCGAGCTCGTCGCAGCGCTCGGGGGTGAGCGCGAGGCAGATCAGCCCGCCACCCTCCTTGCGCATGAAGTTGATCGCCTCGGGAGTCACGAACTGGGCGGCCATCGTCAGGTCACCCTCGTTCTCGCGGTTCTCGTCGTCGCAGACGACGATCATCTTGCCCTGGCGCATGTCCTCGATCGCCTCCTCGATCGTGGCAAACGGCGACTTCACGGAGGTCATGTGCGCACCGCCAGCTTCTCCACGTACTTGGCCAACACGTCCACCTCCAGATTCACGTTCACGCCCGGGGTCACTGATCCCAGCGTAGTTCGCTCGAGGGTCTCGGGAATCAAAGAGACGGTAAAGGTTTGGTCGTCGAGCTCAGCCACCGTCAGCGACACCCCGTCGACGGTGATCGAGCCCTTCTCGACCACGTAGCGCATCAGCTCCGGTCCGGCGGTGATCCTGACCCGGCGCGAGAAGCCATCCTCGCTCACCTCGGCCACATCCCCGATGCCGTCGACGTGGCCCTGGACGAAGTGGCCGCCGAGGCGGTCGGCGGCCCGCAGCGGCAGCTCGAGGTTGACGTTCCCGGCGGCCGCGAGCGACCCCAGCGACGAGCGCTGCAGCGTCTCGTTCATGACCTCGGCGCGGAAGCCGTGGTCGGACACGGCAACCGCGGTCAGGCACACGCCGTTGACTGCGACCGAGTCACCCTCGGAGAGCTCGGTGGCGAGGCGGGTGTCGACTTCGAGGATCACGCCGAGCTCGGAGCGCTCGATGCTCGCCACCCGTCCGACGCTCGCGACCAGGCCGGTGAACATCACCACTCCTTCATGCGCGCCGCGATCAGCAGGTCCTCCCCGATCCGCGTGCAGTCGAGGGTCAGCGCCCGCACGGCATCGGCGATCTTCTCCACGCCCTCTCCCTCGAGCGGATCGCGGGCGGTCCGGCCGCCGAGGACGAGCGGAGCCAGGAACAGGCGCATCTCGTCCACCTCGCCCGCATCCAGGAAGCAGCCCGCGAGATGGGGGCCGCCCTCGAGCAGCATCGAGGTCACGCCCTCCGCGCCGAGCTGGCCGAGCGCCGAGCGCACGCGCGCCGGCTCGTTCTCGCCCGTGGCCACGAGCACCTCGGCCCCGTGGGTCTCGAGCGCGTCGGTGGCCGTTCGGGGCGCCGCCCGGGAGACCACGACGGTCAACGGCGTCTCGCGGGCACCGCGGACGAGCTGACTCGACAACGGCAGGCGGGCCAGGGAATCGAACACGACCCGGCGGGGCTGGCGCAGAACTCCGGGCACCCGCGCGGTCAGCTGCGGGTCATCGGCCAGGGCGGTGCCGATCCCGACCACGACCGCGTCGAGCTCGGCACGCCAGTGGTGAGCCAGCGCGCGGCTCTCCTCGCCGGAGATCCACTGCGAGTCGCCGCTGCGGGTGGCCACCTTTCCGTCGAGCGTCATCGCCGACTTGAACAGGACCCACGGGAGGCCGGTGCGGGCGTGCTTTCGGAATGGCTGGTTCTGCAGGCGGGCGCGCGTCGAGAGCTCGCTGTCGTCGACCAGCACCTCGACGCCCTCGTCGCGCAGGATGCCGAGGCCTCGTCCGGAGGCGTGCGAGCTCGGATCGTCGGCGGCCACGACAACGCGACGGATCCCGGCCTCGCGGATCGCGTCGGTGCACGGCGGAGTGCGTCCGTGGTGGCAGCAGGGCTCCAACGAGACGTACAGCGTGGCGTCGCTCAGGTCCTCGCCATCGGCGGCCGCGATCGCCGCCACCTCGGCGTGGGCCTCCCCAGCCCGGGCGTGGAACCCCTCGGCGATCATCTCCGGGCCGCGCGCGATCACGGCTCCCACCAGCGGGTTCGGACTTACGTGTCCCCGGCCTTGCTCGGCCAGCTCGATCGCGCGGGCCAGATGCCGGCGATCGCTGTCAGTGCTGAGGTCCATCTCCAGCAGTGAGGATACGGCTCCCCAGCACGCCTCAGCGGGCAACCGCGCGGCCTCAGCGAGCAGCCGCGCGGCCTCAGCGGGAAGCTGCGCTTCCCGTGGTGGACCCCGAGCCCGCGCATTTCCCCCCGCCGAGCCGGTAGACGGTGAGCTCGGGACCGGGCCGGCGGAACTGGCGCGGGTAGTAGTCGATCGACCAGTCGAATCCGAACGGGATCGGCTGCGCGCCGCTTGCGAACGGCGAGACGTGGAAGACCTCCCGGGCGCGCAGGGCCAGCGAGTTGTAGTAGGCGATCGCGCTCGGCACGGCCGACGGCTGGGAGAACGCCCGGCCGGCCTGCAGCGAGCCGATCACAACCCAGCAATAACCCGAGGCCACGTACTGATCCAGTAGCCCCGGATACAGCGTGCGCTCGTACTCGTCGACGACGACGTAGCGTCGTTCGCCGTCAGGCAGCAGCTGCCCGCTGGGATCGAGCTCGGTCAGCCAGGTCGGCCACCGTAACCAGCGTGCGCCGGTCGACGTCCACGGGAGCGAGCGCCCCACATCGAGCACCCAGTTGTCGCTCACGAGCGGCTCGAGCACCACCTTCGAGGCCGCGGGCACGTGATCGACCATCCAGGCGCGCAGGAGGTTGCGGGTGTCCGGGCGGGAGAGGACGGCGTCGTCGTGGACGGCCGCCGCAACGCTCTGGCCGAGCAGGACCGCGGCTGCCAGCCCGCCCACCACCGCCAGCCGCCATCGCCCCGCCGCCGGTCCGGCCAGCCGCCGGATGAGCTCAACCGTCCCATAGGCCGCCAGCAGCGCGAGGATCGGGAAGATCGGCATCAGCCAGCGGCCGAAGAACCGCTGCTGGCCGCCCATGAAGATCGTGAACGCGATCGGGGCCGGGATCAGCACGAGCGCCATGCCTATCCGCCGGCGCGCCAGGAGCAGCAGCGCGCCGCCGAGCGCGCCCAGCGCCGGCACCCACCCGAATCCCCAGGTGAGCGTCCACAGGTAGTAGGCGACGCCGTTGCCGTGGGAGCCCAGCTTCACCGGATCGGCGCCGGCGGCCAGCGAGGCCTGCTGCTGCACGCCACTCCAGAACTCACTGAAGTGCAGCAGCGCGTACGGGTTGGCCACAACGAACGCGAGGACGGCCAGCAGCCCGGCGCCGATGAGCCTCCGGACGCTGTGCAGGGCCCGCCCGCTGAACGCGTCCTGAAGAGCCGCGACCAGCAGGCAGACGACGACGATGCCGCCCGTGTACTTGGTCGCCGCCGCCAGCCCCACGCCGACCCCGGCGATCACGTAATCGCGCCTGCGGCCAAAACGGATCACGCCGGCGGTGCCATACAGGGACAGCGCCACGGGCGCGAGCGCGGGGACGTCGTTCAGGGCCAGATGGCTGTAGAAGACGGGCAGGAACGCCACGGCCATGACCGCCGCGGCCAGCAGGCCGACCGTGCGCCCGAACATCCGCGCGCCCGCGAAGTACAGCAGCCAGACGGAGGCGGTCCCGAGGACGGCGGCGACCACCCGCGCGACCACGAACACGGACGTCGGATCGCTCGCGTACACCCGTGCGACCGCGTCTGCACTGCCGAACCAGAGCTCGAAGACGACGTAGAGCAGGTACGTGTAGCCGGGCGGGTTCAGGAAGTAGTGGGGGTTCAGGTCGTGAGCCGAGAAGGCGATCGCGCGCGGCACGAAGTGGGTGGCCTCGTCGACGTTGTAGCTGTAGGGGAGCCCCTGCTTGATCCCCCACACACGCAGCAGGAACGTGCCGGCCAGCACGAACGCCAACGCCGGTATGTGCAGGTCAAAGGCGGCGAGCCGCGCGCGCAGTGCCCTGGCCTTGGCGATGCGTTCGCCCGCCGGCTCTGCCACGATCGCTGCGTCCATCGAGGAGCGAGTATCCCGCTACCGTTCCTCGCCGGGCTCCCCCATGAAACTGATCATCCAGATCCCGTGTTACAACGAGGAAGCCCAGCTACCCGCCACGCTCGCCGCCCTGCCCCGCCGGGTACCGGGCTTCGACGTGGTCGAGTGGCTGGTGATCGACGACGGTTCGACTGACCACACCCTCGAGGTCGCCCGAGGGCACGGCGTCGACCACATCGTGCGCCTGACCAACAACAAGGGCCTGGCCGCCGCCTTCCAGGCCGGCCTCGACGCCGGGCTGAAGCTGGGCGCGGACGTGATCGTCAACACCGACGCCGACAACCAATACCACGGCGGCGACATCCCCAGGCTGGTCGAGCCGATCGTCGCCGGACACGCCGACATGGTCGTGGGCGACCGGCGCGTGCAGACGATCGAGCACTTCTCGCCCGTCAAGAAGCGACTGCAGCGGCTGGGTTCCTGGGTCGTGCGCCAGGCCTCCTCGACCGAAGTGCCCGACACGACCTCGGGCTTTCGCGCCTATAACCGCGAGGCCGCCCTGCAGATGCAGGTGGTCTCGAAGTTCACCTACACGCTGGAGACGATCATCCAGGCGGGCAAGCTGCTGGTGGCGGTCGACCACGTTCCCGTCCGCACCAACCCGAAGACCCGCGAGTCGCGGCTGTTCCCCTCCACCGGGGCCTACGTGCGCCGGAACGCTCTCTCGATCTTCCGGGTCTGGGCCCAGTACGAGCCGCTGAAGCTGTTCTGGGGCGCCGCGATCCTGACCGCGGTGCCGGCGATCGCCCTGTTCCTGCGCTTCCTGATCCCCTTCATCACCCATGGCGGGCACGCCGGACACGTGCAGTCCCTGATCCTCAGCGCGGTGTTCTTCTTCGGGGCGATGCTGCTCGGGGCCCTGGGCGTGATCGGCGACCTCCTCGAGGCGCAGCGCACGCTCTCGCAGCGGACGTTCGAGCGCGTGCGGCGGATCGAGCTCCAGCTGGGCGTGCAGCCCTCGCACTACGAGCCCGGGGCGCCGCCCCCGTCCCAGGACATCGAGACCCACCACCACCTCGAGGTATGACGACCGCCGTCCCCACCGGCAACACGTTCGACAAGTACGGCTCGCGAAACCCCGTCGTGCGCCGGCTGATGTCGGGCTTCGAGGGCACGCTGCAGGATCTGTTCACGCGCGCCGCGCCGACGTCGGTGCTCGACGTGGGGTGCGGCGAAGGCGTGCTCACCGAGCGCTGGGCCCGAGCGCTGGGCGACAGGCCGGTCCTGGGGATCGACCTCGACGACCCGAAGCTCAAGGAGGAGTGGGCGGGCCGGCGCCGCCAGAACCTGAGCTTCGCCGCCGTCGACGTCGCCGAGCGGCTGCCCTACGCGGACGACGAGTTCGACCTGGCGAGCGCGATCGAGGTGCTCGAGCACGTTCCCGACCCCGAGCACACGCTCGCGGAGATGGCCCGCTGCGCCGCGCGACACCTGCTCGTCTCGGTGCCGCGAGAGCCGCTGTGGCGGATGCTGAACATGGCTCGCGGCGCCTACTGGCCGGCGCTCGGCAACACGCCCGGGCATCTCAACCACTGGTCGCGACGCTCCTTCGTCGCGCTGCTCTCGCGCCACGGCGAGGTCGTCGAGGTGCGCTCGCCGTTCCCCTGGACGATGTTGCTTGTCCGCCTCTAGGGTCTCCCCCGCCCGCCCGAAGCGCTCATACGGCAGCGGCGCCCGCATCCTCTCGATCGGGATCGCCTCGACCGGGCTGCTGACGTTCGGCTACTTCTCGATCGCCAGCCACGTCCTCGGCGAAGGCTCGGCCAAGCGGATCGACCTGTTGTGGTCGGTGATGTTCGTGATCATCTCAGTGATCTACCGGCCGATC
>DATGJM010000071.1:0-15168 GCA_035295205.1 Solirubrobacteraceae bacterium
CCCAGGTCCTGTACCGCACGACCGGCGAGCTCGGCCAGCCGACGGCCACCGTGGCCACGGTCCTCAAACCCGTCCTGCCGGTGCCGACGCGGATCGTCTCCTACCAGACCGCCTACGACGCGCTCGGCTCCGAATGCGATCCCTCCTACACGCTCCAGGGCGGGAACTCGAGCTACAGCACCGCCCAGGACGAGGAGCAGATCATCCTCGGCTACCTCGCCGCGGGCTACACGGTCGTCGTCCCCGACTACGAGGGCGAGCAGCTCGACTGGGGCGCGGGCCAGGAGTCGGGCTACGGCACCCTCGACGGGATCCGCGCCGCCGAGACGCTCACGGGCGCCGACCCGCACACGACCCCGGTCGGGATCGTCGGCTACTCCGGAGGCTCGATCGCCACCGAGTTCGCGAGCGAGCTCGCGCCGACCTATGCGCCCGAGCTCGACCTCGTCGGCACGGCCGCCGGCGGCGTGCCGGTCGACTTCTGGCACAACCTGGCCTACATCAACGGCAGCCCCAG
This sequence comes from Solirubrobacteraceae bacterium, assembly GCA_035295205.1. Taxonomy (GTDB): domain Bacteria; phylum Actinomycetota; class Thermoleophilia; order Solirubrobacterales; family Solirubrobacteraceae; genus Palsa-465. The sequence continues at coordinate 518 of DATGJM010000071.1, forward strand.
CTGGTCGGGCGTGATCCCGGCCGTGCTCGTGGGCCTCGGGCGCGCCTTCGACATCGACATCGGCCCGTACCTCTCGCCGTACGGCGCCAGCATCGAAAGCCAGGTCGAGACGGGGTGCATCAACAACTTCCTCGGCAGCTGGCCCGGCCTCACCTACCAGCAGCTGCTGGCGCCCCAGTACCAGGACATCTACTCCATCCGGCCGCTGGTCACCACGCTTGACCACCTGATCATGAGCGACACCGGCACCCCGAAGGGCCCGCTGCTGCTCGGGGTCGGCAATGCCGACGGCACAGGCGACGGCGTGATGGTGGCCAAGGACGTCCAGGCCCTGGCCTACACCTATTGCCGGCGCGGGGTCTCGGTCCAGTTCGGCCAGTACAACGGCGATGACCACACCGAGGCCGCGATCCCCTTCGAGCAGGCGGCGTTCACGTTCCTGACCGAGCGCCTCGCGGGGCTGCCCACCCAGAACGGCTGCAGCTCGATCGACCCCGGCAACTCGCTCGCCCCAGTCCCGGTCCCGCCCCCGCCGCCGTCAACGACGACACCACCCGCACCCAAGCCGAAGCCCAAGCAGCGCCCCCGGCTGCACTTCCGCTACCTGGGCGAGCGCCACCACCACCTCCGGATCCAGCTGTGGACGACGGGCGGAACCCTGCGCCACCTCGTCGTGACCCTGCGCGAGCACGGGCGCCTCATCTCCAGACTGCGCATCGCGCGCCTGGGCGCACGCCGCCGCACCCTGTCGCTGCGCGACCACGGCCACGGGAGCTATCGCCTGGCGATCGCCGCCCCCGGGGCCACGCTCCGGCGCCTGCTGCGGTTACCGTAGGGGCGTGCTCGCCCACGTCGCCCTGCGGGTGCGGGACCGCGCCGCCTCCGAGCGCTTCTACAGAACGACGCTCGGCACCCTCGGCTACGAGCCCACGCACGAGCGCAGCGACATGGTCGTCTGGGACGACTTCGCCATCCTCGAGGCCACCCCCGAGCGACCGCCGACGCGGAACGTCCACATCGGCTTCGTCGCTCCGACCCGCGAGCATGTGGACGCCTTCCATCGCGCGGGCCTCGAGGCCGGCTACCGCGACGACGGAGCACCCGGGGAACGTCCCCAGTACAAGCCCGACTACTACGGCTCGTTCCTGCTCGACCCCGACGGGAACAGCGCCGAGGCCGTGCACCACGGGGACTGCCGGCGCGGCGGATGCATCGACCACCTGTGGATCCGGGTCCGAGACCTCGAAGCCGCGCACGCCTTCTACCTTCAGATCCGCCACCACACCGGGCTGCGCCCCGGCAACGTCTGGCCTCAGGGACGCCAGCTGTGGGGCGCCTGGGCGACGTTCGCGCTGATCGACGACGGCCGGCCGGTCACCGAGAACCTGCACATGGCCTTTCCGGCCCCTGACCGCCAGACCGTGCATGACTTCCATGCGGCGGCGATGCAGGCCGGGTACGAGAGCAACGGCGAGCCCGGTGAGCGCCCGCAGTACATCCCCGGCTACTACGCCGCGTTCGTGTTCGACCCCGATGGGAACAACATCGAGTCGGTGTTCAGGCCCGGCAGGTAGTCCCGATCAACCGGCGCCGGCCACGATCGTGCCAACGCGCGGGCCCGCCACGCGCACAACCCTCAGGGAACGCCGTCGCCTTCCTCGAGCAGCAGCGCAAGCGTCGGGCAGGCATCCACGGCCCGCCAGGCGAGATCGAGCAGCTGCTCGGGGACGTCGGGGACGTCGATGATCGGATAGCCCCAGTCGTCGAGGCGGATCAGCTCGGGGAGCAGCTCGGCGCACAGCCCGTGCGCCTCGCAGGCGATCGGGTTCACCCGCAGGCGAAACCCCGACCTCACCGGCCCCTCCGCCCGGCCAGCTCGAGCGGCGGCCCCAGCGGCAACCCGGCCGCCAATCCGTGGCAGGGGCCACGGCGATGGCTCTCGATGTCGTCGCCGAACGCGGCCAGGGCGCTCTGGGCGAACCGCACCGCGCCGTTCGGGTGATGGCAGGCACCACGCCCGTTGATCTCCACCGTCCAGCGCTGCAGGTCGGCCAGCAGGGCGCGGCCGGCCCGTCCGGCGTGCAGCGCGGCGAAGCCGTCGGCCACCGCGCGCAGGCCGTACGTGCACGGCCCGCACTGATGGGCCGACTGGGCGGCCAGGAATTCGATCACGCGTGAGCTCTCAGCCAGTCCGCACGCCCGCCGCCCGAGCGCGATCACCACACCCGAGCCGAGCGCGCAGCCGACGGACCGCAGGTCCTCGCGGGCCAGCGCTAGCCCGAGCGCCGCCTCGGCCCTGACCCACGTCCCGAAATAGCCACCGACGAGCAGCGCCTGCAGCGGCTCGGACGCACCGCCTGCGGCCTCGATCAGGTCGCTCATCGGCGTCCCGAACGCCAGCTCGTACACGCCCGGAGCGCCCACCGCGCCAGAGATCGTGACCAGCGCCGAACCGGGGTCGGCGGCCGTGCCGAGCTCGCGGTACCACGCGGGGCCGAAGCGCGCGACGAGCGCGACCTGGGCGAGCGTCTCGGGATTCTGCACCAGCGTCGGTCGGCCCCGCAAGCCGCGCTCGAAGGGCCGCGGCGGCACGAAGCTCGGCAGCGGGCGGCCGCCGTTCAGCTGGTGGATGACAGCGCTCTCCTCGCCTGACACGTAGCTGCCGGGCCCGGTGGATATCGACACCGGGATCCGTTCCCGGCGTTCGGCAAGCGCGCGTTCGAGACCGCTCAGGACCCGGCTCGCGCGTTCGGGGACGCGGACGACAACTTCCCCCGCGCCGACCGCCTCGGCGCACAGGAGCGCTCCGTCGAGCACGAGATGGGGCAGCCGCGCGAGCAGCAACCGGTCCTTCTGGCTCGCGGGCTCGGTCTCCGAGCCGTTCACGACCACGGCCGAGACGCGGGAGCGCTGGGCCACGGCCTGGAGCTTTCGGGCGGTCGGGAAGTCCGCGCCTCCGCGCCCGCGCAGCCCGCTCAGGCGCACGGCCTCGATCAGCTCGGCGGACGTGAGCGAGGGCAGCGGCCCGTGCACGCTCTCGTGCTCGGCCAGCGAAAGGCCCTGGCCACCTGCGGTCAGGCCGGCGAGCAGCCGGGGTAGTCCGTGATGAGCGGCATCCGGGCGTCTGAAGGTCATCGCGACGGGAGCTCCTCACCCGCCGGTGGCCACCCGGCGACGTGGACCACCGTCCCGGCCAGGGTGACCAGCCGGCTTGGCAGGCCGAGCGCTGACAGCCACTGCACCGCGCGCTCGCCGCGGACGATCGCAGCCGTGCTCGCGATGTTGGCATCCAGGCAGGTGCCGGCGCACACACTGACCGTGCGCCAGCACGGCTCGGCCGGCCGGCCGGTGGCCGGGTCGAGCAGATGGTGGACCGGACCCTCGTCGGTCAGCCAGCGGCGCACCTGAACGCTGGAGGTCGCGAGGCCCCCGGTGCGCAGCGATATCCACTGGCCGGCGGCCGACGGTCCGGCCCTGTGATCGTCCGTCACGCGCACGCGCCAGCCTTCGGCCGGAGGCTCGCCACCGAACGCCATGTCGCCGCCGAGCGAGACCAGCACCCCGGCGCCGGTGGCGGCGTGCGCGTGGGCGGCGGCGCGGTCGGCCGCCAGCGCCTTGGCGGTCGCGCCCAGGTCGAGTTCGACGCCGTCGGGTACCTGGATCGTCATGGTGCGCTCCTCGAGCGCCAGCGCCCGCCAGCCTGGCACCGTGCTCACCCGCACGCGTGCGGGACCGCCACGGCGGACCTCCTCGAAATCGCGGTCGTAGCCGAGCGCCCGCAGCGCCGAGCCGAGCGTGGGATCGACGTCGCCATCGGTCAGCTCCGCCGCGCGCACGGCGGCACGCACGGCCTCGAACAGCAGCGGGCTCACTCTCACCGCCGAACCACCGGCACGGGTCAGCGCGGTGATCTCCGAGTCCTCACGGAAGCGCGAGCAGGCCAGATCGATCTCCTCGATGACTTCGCGCACGGCGGCACGAGCGGCGTCGAGCCCGTCCGGGTCGGTGACGGCGAGGACGGCGGTGCTCCCCAGCGCCGGAAACGAGTCGTAGCCAAGCCGGGTGGACATCATCGTGTCAGCGCTAACCACCGCTGGCCCGATTTGGCAAGAACATGCATAATCATCCACTCTGGGCATCATTAATCAAGGAAAGTGAGTTTTGCTCGAGGACCGGGGGGATCGTAGGGCGGACGGCATGGAGGCACGAGCGCCGCTGCGGGTGCTGCTGATCGAGTCCGATCCCAGAATCGCCGTCTGGGTCGGCGAGATGCTCCGCGTCAGCTGGCCTGGGCCGCTGGTGATCGCTCACGCCGAGCGGCTCGGCGACGCCGTCGCCGATCTGGCGAGCTCGACCGCCGACTGCGTCGTGCTGGATGTGACCCCGGGCGACCCTGATTGGGCCGCATCGATCGCCCAGCTGGGCGCCGCCGCCGCCGACGTGCCGGTCCTCGTGCTGGTGGAGAGCGAGGACGAGGAGTCGGCGCTCATCGCCCTGCGCGGTGGCGCCCAGGACTGCCTGGATCGCTCTCACCTCAGCTCGGCCCAGCTGCGCCGGGCGCTCCAGAACGCCATCGAGCGCAAGCGGGCCGAGGTGCAGCTCGCCCACCGGGCCCTGCACGACTCGCTCACCGCGCTGCCGAACCGCGCGCTGTTCGAGGATCGCCTCAGCGTCGCCCTGGACCGCGCGCGGCGCTCCGGCGCGCTGGTCGCAGTGCTGTTCCTCGACGTCGACAACTTCAAGGTCGTCAACGACACCCGCGGCCACCTGGCCGGCGATCGGCTGCTGGTCGAGCTCGCCGAGCGCCTGCGCGCAATGCTGCGCCCGATGGACACGGTCGCCCGCTTCGGCGGCGATGAGTTCACGTTTCTGTTCGAGGACCTGGCCGACGAGCGCGAGGTCGTGCTGATCGCCGAGCGAATCGCCCGCGCCTGCCGCGCGCCGATCCAGCTCGAGCCCGGCGAGGCGACGGTGACGGTGAGCATGGGCATCGCGCTGGTGACTGACCCGCGCACGCCGGCTGAGACTCTGATCCGCCAGGCCGACGCCGCCATGTACCGCTCCAAGGAACGCGGCGGGGGGCGCTACGAGCTGTTCGACGACAGCACGAGGGAGCGCGCGCTCGAGCGCCTCGAGCTCGAGGTCGAGCTCCGCCGGGCGCTCGATGAGCGACAGCTGTGCGTTCACTACCAGCGGAGCTTCTCCCTGGCCGCCGGCGATGCGGTGGTCTCGCTCGAGGCGCTGCTGCGCTGGCAGCACCCGGTGCGGGGCCTGCTCCGCGCCGAGGAGTTCATCCCGCTGGCCGAGGAGAGCGGGCTGGTGATCGAGCTCGGGCAGTACGTGCTGACGGAGGTGCTCCGGGCGCTCGGACAGTGGCGGGCGCGCTGGCCGCATATGACGATCTCGGTCAACCTCTCGCTGCGCGAGCTCGAGGACATCGGGCTCGTCTCGATGCTCGGCGGCGCGCTGCAAGCCGCCGACGTCGAGCCGGAGGCCCTGTGCATGGAGGTCAGCGAGAACGCTGTCGCCCGCAACCCCGTCGTAGCCCGCCGGGTGCTGCGCGCGCTGAAGGAGCTCGGTGTGCAGACCGCCATCGACGACTTCGGACTCGGCCACTCCTCGGTGCTCTCCCTGCGCCGGCTGCCGGTGGATGCGGTCAAGATCCACGGCAGCCTGCTTGCTGAGCTGGGCACCGACCCGGACGAGACGCCGGTCGTCGCCGCCGTGGTGGAGCTGGCTCATGCCCTCGGCCTGCGCGTGGTCGCCGAGGGAGTCGAGAGCCCCGCGCAGGTGGAGGAGCTGCGGGCTCTCGGATGCGACCTGATCCAGGGCTTCCTGCTCGCCCGGCCGGTGCCCGAGGAGGACGTCGAGTCGCTGCTCGACGGTGCGGACGGCGAAGAGGAATTCGAGTACTCCCTGTCCTGAGGGCGCCCGGAGAACGCAGGCGCCGTCACCCACCGGCAACGTCACGCCGCAGGAAGACCAGGAACGCCGCCACCAGCGCCGGCACGCCGTACATCGCGCACACCCAGGCGGCGCGCACGATCGGCGACCAGTCGATCGGGGTGCGCAGGAACCCCTGCCAGGCGTTGAACTGGGTGCTCAGCAGGTAGGGCTGCAGCCCGCCGAGCCCGGGAAGGATCCCGATCAGCTGGAACAGGAGCGAGATCATCAGCGTGCCCACGACCGCGGCCGCGCTGTTACGGGTGATCGCCGACAGCAGCAGCCCAAAGGCCGCCACCGTGGCGATCGGCATCAGGTACACGGCCATGCTCGCGTACACGAGCTCGAGCGCCTTGGGCGCCGAGACGATCGTGCCCGACAGCGACTCCAGCGAGTGGAAGCCGGACTGGATGCTCCCGGCGATCACCGCCACGGTGATGTCGAGCAGGATCGCGGCGATCGCGTAGCTCAGAGCCGCCAGCGCCTTACCGGCGAAGATCTGCTGGCGCTCGAGCGAGCGCGTGAGAATCGTCTTCAGCGTGCCGTTGTGGTCCTCGGAGGCGAAGATGTCGCCGGCCACGAGCGCCGTGATCAGCGGGAACATCCAGACGGCGCCGAAGAGCATGATCACGAGTGGCACGGCCAGCCCGCTGCGGGTCAGGTATGTCGCGAACGCGAAGTCGCCCCCGTGGCGGTCGTGGTGGCGGAAGTGGATCGCCACCACGAACAGGATCGGCACGATCGCAGCCGCGCCCAGACCCAGATAGGTGCGCTTCTGGTAGCGGAGCTTGGCCAGCTCCCAGCGGTAGACGGTGCCGATGCCAGGATTCATGCCTGGAGCTCCGGGGCGGCGACGGGATGGGGCACCGCAACGGTTTCCGGCTGGACGGCGGGTTCCGCATCTTCGGTCAGCGTGAAGAACAGATGCTCGAGCGTGGCCGTCTCCGGCGAGAGCGCGAGGATCAGCGCTCCCGCGCGCACCAGAGCCTCCGACAGCCCGGCCACCACCCGCTCCTCGGCGGCGAAGGAGATGTGCCCGTTGTCCGAGCGCACGGCATTGAGGCCGGGCTGGGCCTGGCAGACCGCCAGCGCGCGCTCGTTGTCCGTGGTGCGCAGCCGATACGTGGTGCCGGCGCTTCGCTTGAGCTGCGCGATCTCGCCCTCGTAGACGATCCGCCCGCTGCGCACGATCGCCACGCGGTTACACAGCTCTTCGACCTCGGCCAGGAGATGGCTCGAGAGCAGCACCGTCATGCCCTGGTCGGCAAGGCGTCGGATCAGCTCGCGCATGTCGCGCATGCCCGCCGGGTCGAGTCCGGTCGCCGGCTCGTCGAGGATCAGCAAGTGGGGATCGCGCAGCAGCGCCGCCGCGATTCCCAGGCGCTGCTTCATGCCGTGGGAGTAACCGCCGACCCGGTCGCCGGCGCGAGGAGTCAGCTCGACCGTGTCGAGCGCGGCGTCGATGCGGCCGGGGGCGCCGTGGCCGTCGAACGCGGCCAGCAGCTCGAGGTTGCGCCGGCCGGTCAGGTAGGGATAGAAGGTCGGCGCCTCGACGAAGCCGGCCACGCCCTCGAGCGCCTCGACGGTGGCCGTCGGGTCGCGCCCGAACAGCCGCACTTCGCCGGCCGATGGCCGGATCAGGCCGAGCATCATGCGCAGGGAGGTCGTCTTCCCCGCGCCGTTGGGGCCGAGGTAGCCGTACACGTCGCCATGCTCGACCGTCAGGTCGACGCCGTCGACCGCGCGCAGCTCGCCGTAGAGCTTCTCGAGTCCCCGGACCTCGACCGGAGGCGCCTCGGTCACTGGGAACGTGGACACTGAGTCAGAGCGAGCGGGCGGCCTGCTCGGCGGTGGCCCGGGTGACCGAACCGAGCACCGTGTAGCTGACGCCGCCGCGCGTGAAGCGCAGGATCGTGCCCAGCGGGGTCGCGATCTCGAGCGCCGGAGCGCCCCCGATCGTGACGGTCGGGAGGTGCAGACCGGGCTGATCCTGAGACTGGCCGGCCGGCGGCCGGGTCGCCGACGAGTTGCCCGCAGGCTGCTCGAGCACGTAGATCCCGCCCAGGCCCAGGCCATAGCTGACGAGCGCGGAGCCGTGGCCGACGAGGGTGACGGAGCTGCGCGGCTGGTTGGCGAGCTCAGCCGGAGCGGCGAGCGGGAAGCTCAGGTGGGAGGCCACCATGCTCACGCCGGTGATCCGCTTCGTATGGGCCCGGTGGCCCTTCTTCTCGCTCCTGGCGGGCGCGGCGCCCTTCGAATGGGCGGCCAGGCTTCCGAGTGCGCCCAGCGGCAGGTTCATCACGGTCGCCCCGGGCGGCGGGCTGATCTTGAACACCGAGGCGGGCACGGGTCCGTAGGAGATGTCGGTGGCGGTGAGCTCGAGCACCGGCGAGCTGTCGCCGCGCGCGTAGATCGCGAAGCGCAGCGGCACACCGCGCACGGCGTCCCAGCCGAGCTCGACCGCACCGAGCAGTCCGCCGGCGGCCTTCGGCGAGACCCGAACCGTATAGGCCGGGCGCCCGGCGATGTCGGTGGGAATCGCGCCCGAGACGGAGACGATGCCGGGGATGTGGTTGATGAACGACTGGATGTCGGCGACGCTCGGCAGTCCAGCCGCGCCATGATCCTTCTTCGCCCCATCGGGCTTGTGCGCGCCGAGGACCGAGGTCGGCAAGGCGCTCTCGTAGGCGGTGTTCGAGGTCGGATCGTAGGCCCAGAACCTGCTCCGGCTGAGGACCAGCTGGGCGTCCCCGTTGTCGGACTGCAGTTCGAGGCGCAGGCCGTGCCCCGGTGAGATCCAGAGCCGTCCGGTGCCGCCGGTGAGCAGCGGATCGAGGCCCTGGATGTAGGTGCTGTCGATCAGGTGGTTCGTGAAGCTGATCCGGGCGGAGATGCCCTGCACCGCCGGGGCGCTCAGCGCGTCCCGGACCGCGCGCGCGAGCGGCTTAGCGGGGGGGACAGGGCCCGAGCCCACCGCCGCGATCGCGATCGTCGTGCCCGCTGCCACGGCGATGACCAATCCGGCCAGGGAGGCCAGCAGCCTACGGGTGGAAATCGTGCGCAGCAGCTTCATCGCGTTCTCGCGCGGTCCTGCATGGAGGGTACCGTGCCGCGTGTCTGCCACACATAAGAATCAGACGTGGACGCTCTTAGGGGGCGAAGCTAGTGCCGGCGCCGCGGCGGCCGCGCACCCACGACCACGAGCCGCAGCCTGCCGGTCATCGTCGCCGGCACCGCCACGCGCAGGCTGGAGCGCAGCGACAGCTTGGCCGTGCAGGCGAGCGGCGCGCCGTTCCTGCCGGTCGCCACGGGGCACACCCACAGCCGGATCGTCCCGCCCACCCCCCAGGCGCGGCGGACGATGATCACGCGCTGGATTGGCAACGCGGCTGGGACGCGCCCGCTTGCAGGGCGCTTTTCGACGCCTGTACTACAGCGCGCGCAGCTCCCGTTTCAGCACCTTCCCGGTCGGATTGCGCGGCAGTTCGGGCAGGAACACGACCTCTCGCGGGACCTTGTATCGGGCGAGGTTGGCCTTGATGAACTCCTGGATCTCCGGCTCGGTCGGCGAGTGCCCGTCTCGCAGCACCACGAACGCCTTCAAGCGCTGGCCGAAGTCCGCGTCCGCGACACCGATCACGGACGCCTCCTCCACCGCCTCGTGGGTGAGCAGCAGCTCCTCGACCTCGGCCGGGAAGACGTTCTCGCCCCCGGAGATGATCATGTCGTCGTCGCGGCCGTCGATGAACAGCCGCCCCGAGCCGTCGAAGTGTCCAACGTCGCCGGTGCTCATCAGGCCGTCGATCATCTCCTTGCCCCCGCCGCCGGTATAGCCCTCGAACTGGAAGCCATTGCCGACGAAGATGCGGCCGGGACCGTCGTGCGCCGGGCGCCCGTCGGAGTCGTACAGGCGCACGAGGGTGCCGAACGGCGGCCGGCCGGCCGTCCCGGGCGCTTCGCGCAGATCCTCCGGGGTGGCGAAGGTCGCCCAGGCTACCTCCGTCGAGCCGTAGAAGTTGTAGAGCTTCTCCCCGATCGCGCGGTGGGCGCGGCGCACGAGCTCGGCCTCGAGCTGGGCGCCGGAGAGGAACACGACCCGCAGTGAGTCGGTCGACCACCGGCCGGGGTTGGCCTCGAGCAGGCTCACGATGCGCTGGAGCATCACGGGCACGAGCACGAGCCCGGTCGGGCGATCGGAGTCGATCCTGTCCAGCACCCGCTCGGGGACGAACCGCCGATGGGTGACGATCGTCGAGCCGAGCATCACGGCCAGCGCGGCCTGGGTGAAGCCAAGGCCGTGGAACATCGGCGCGGCCACGTACGTCGATTCGCCGGCCCGGTAAGGAACCTTCGATAGCAGCGCGCCGAGCGGGTGCAGCGTGGGCGCTGTGCCGCGGGGTGCGCCCTTCGGGGTTCCGGTAGTTCCGCTCGTGAGCAGGATGACCGCGCCGTTTCCGCGCTGAACCGGTGGCCGGCGCCCGAGATTGGCGGCGATCAGCTCTTCGACCATGTCCTCCGTGAGCCGGCCGCCTTCGATCTCCCCCACCAGCTGCTCGTATTCCCGATCGTGGATGAGCACGGAAACTCCCTCGCGGGCGCACACATCACGCAGCTGGGGCCCGGCGAAGTCGGTGTTCAGCAAGAGCAGCCGGGCCCGCAGCTTGGCCGCGGCGAACACCCCGTCGAGCAGGCCTCGGTGGTTCCGGCACAGCAGGCCGACGGTGCCGTCGCCGCGCAGGCCGCGCTCGAACAGGGCGCTGGCGAGCGCGTCCGAGCGCCGGTCGAGCTCGGCGAAGGTGAGGCTGCCGAGCTCGTCCTGGATCGCCGGGCGCTCGCCGTGTCGGAGCGCCGCGGCGGTGATCGCCGCCCCGAGCTGGCCGCGCTCGCGGAAAGCGCGCGCGACCTGCAGCGCCTCGCGCGGAGGCATCGGCGCCAGCAGCCCGGCACGCCGGAGCTCCACCGCCGAGCGCGCCTCGATTGCCGTGCGCCGTACCAACCGCTCCCCCAGCATTCGGCGACCTTATAGCTTTCAATCCAGGATGTGCCGGCTCTTTGGCATGAGTGGCGGCCGCGAGCCCGTGACCGCGACCTTCTGGCTCCTCGAGGCCCCCGACTCCCTGGCTCAGCAGAGCCGGCGCGAGCCCGACGGCACGGGGCTTGGCTTCTTCGGCGCCGACGCGCTGCCGGTGGTCGAGAAGCAGCCGCTGGCCGCCTACGAGGACCAGCAGTTCGCCTGCGAGGCGCGCGAGGTCCGCGCGAGGACGTTCGTCGCCCACATCCGGTACGCCTCGACCGGTGCGGTCGCACCCCAGAACACCCATCCCTTCGAGCAGGTCGGACGACTCTTCGCTCATAACGGGGTGATCGGCGACCTCGCGGCGCTCGAGCGCGAGCTCGGCGAGGAGATGGCGCTGGTCCGCGGGGAGACCGACTCGGAGCGCTTCTTCGCGCTGATCACCCGGGAGATCGAGCGCTGCGGGGACATCGCGGAGGGTCTCCTCAGCGCCGCCCGCTGGGTGGCCGAGCACCTGCCCGTGTTCGCGCTGAACTGCGTCCTCATCACTCCCGACGAGCTGTGGGCCCTGCGCTATCCCGATGTGCACGAGCTGTACGTGCTCGAGCGCCAGGCCGGCGGGCCGGCCGGAGGCCGCCACCTCGATCACGCCAGCGCCCGGGGGTCCGTTCGCGTGCGCTCGGGCGAGCTGGCGAACCGGCCTGCGGTCGTCGTCGCCAGCGAGCCCATGGACGAGGACCCCGGCTGGCGGGCACTTGCGAGCGGAGAGCTGCTGCACGTCGACGGCGACCTGCGCTGCACGATCACCGAGGCGCTCGACATCGCCCCCGTCCATCAGCTCACGCTGGCCGAGCTCGACCCGCGCGCCGCAGCGTCGCAGGCCCACACCGGGGGGCGGGCGTGACCGCGCTCGCCGCGCCCGGCCTTCCACCCGGCCCGCGCCTGCACCCCTTGATCCAGACCGCGGGGTTCATGGTCGGGGGCCCGCGGTTCCTCGATGCCTGCCGGCGGCGCTACGGCGGCGCGGTGTACATGCGCACGGTGTTCGACCGGGGGTTCGTGATGCTGTTCGACCCCGACCTCGTCAAGCAGCTCTTCCAGGGCCCCCACGAGCAGCTGAACGCCGGCGAGGCCAACGCTCTGCTGGGTCCGATCCTCGGGCCTCGCTCGGTTCTGCTGCTCGACGGCGCCGAGCACCTGCGCCACCGGCGGCTGTTGCTGCCGCCGTTCCACGGCGAGCGGATGCGGGCCTACGCGGACGTGGTACGCGAGTCCACCGACCTCGAGGTCGATGCCTGGCCGGTCGGGCAGGAGTTCACGCTGCTCGAGTCGATGCAGCGCCTGACGCTGCGGGTGATCGTGCGGGCGGTGTTCGGCTATCTCCCCGGGCCGGAGGCCGAGGAGCTCAGCCGGCGGCTGCGGACGATGATCGAGCCGCTGGCACGTCCGCGCGGGCTGATGGTGGCGACCCTGCTCAGCCGCCTGCGTGGCCGGCCGCCCCTGGAGAGCCAGTTCGAGAGCCGCAGGCGCGCGGTCGACGAGCTGCTCTACGCCGAGATCGCCCGCAGGCGATCCGATCCTGATCTCGAGCGCCGCGACGACGTCTTCTCGGCCCTGCTGCTGGGGCGTGACGAGGACGGCTCGGGTCTCTCGGACAGGGAGGTCCGCGACGAGCTCATGACGATGCTCCTCGCCGGCCACGAGACGACCGCGACGGGGCTCGCCTGGGCGTTCGACCTGCTCCTGCACACCCCGACGGTCATGGAGCGGGCACTCGGGCTGGAGGAGCCCTACCTCGATGCCGTGGCCAAGGAGGCGCTTCGCATCCGCCCGGTGATCCCGGGCGTCGGGCGGGTCGTGCGAGGCGAGCCGTTCGCGCTTGGCGCGTACTCGGTGCCGGTGGGCATCGAGATCAACCCCTCGATCCGCACGATCCACCGCCGCGGCGACCTGTATCCAGAGCCGTCGCGGTTCCGCCCCGAGCGGTTCATGGGACCTGACGCTCCGGACACGTACACGTGGCTTCCGTTCGGAGGTGGCACCCGCCGCTGCCTGGGAGCGAGCTTCGCGCTCATGGAGATGCGGATCGTCCTCGCGCGCGTGCTCGAGCGCGCCGGAACAAGGCTGCGCGCGGCCGACCCGAAGCTCGAGCGGGTGCAGCTGCGTGCGATCACGCAGGCCCCACGCCGTGGTGTGCGCGTGGTGTTCGGCGGCTAGCGCGCGGCGGTCGCGGCCTCGATCGAGTCCACGCCGTCGTCGTTGCGCCACCGCTGCAGCTCGAGCAGGGAGCCGTCGAGGATCCGCTCGATGAACTCGCGGCTGTCGTTCAGGCGCGGGAACGGCACGTCGGGCGGCTGGACGCCGAGGAACTCGCACAGCGGATCCCAGCCGTCAGCGGCCGACCACACGAGCAGTCGGTCGGCCGGCACGGTCGCGATCACCTGTTGGTTGTAGGCGTCGAAGGCACGCGCCAGCTCACCCGGATTGGCCGTGGCCCCGCTGCCGAGGAGCCCGCTCTGCTCCCACATCCCCTCCATCATGTCGATGTAGCTCCTCCATGCGGGGTCGACGCGGCCGCGCGCGCGGGACAGGTCGTTCAGGAGGTGGTCGCCGTAGAAGATCGCCCAGATCGTCTCGCGCATGCTGAGCTCCCAGTCCTCGGCCGGGCGCACGCTCAGCAGCACCTTGGCATCGGGGAAGACCTCCATCAGCTCCCGGTAGAAGAACGATCCTGGCCAGTCCACCGAGGACTCGAAGTCGGCGAACACCTCGCGGAAGTCAGCCGCGCCCGCGAGCGCCGCCGCCCAGGTGGCCGCCTGGTCCATCTCGGCCAGGACATTGACCATGTGGTAACAGGGGCCGAGTCCAAGCATCTCCAGCGCGACCTTCTGCGAAAGCGTTCCGGTCCGCGGAAGCCCGGCACCGATCACCTTCATGAACAGTCCTCCAGATCGGGAATGTGAGAGGACCATCATGTCAGGATCCGCCGCCGGCGGCGAAGCCTGTGGCCACACCGCGCGCGGGATCCGTGATCCACTCGCTCCATGAGCCGGCGTACAGCGCGGCCCGGTATCCGGCGAGCTCGAGCGCCAGCACCAGCTGCGCGGCGACCACGCCCGAGCCGCAGTAGGCGCCGAGATCGGCGCCCGGCTCGACGCCGATCTCGGCGAGGGCGCGTTTGATCGCCTCGGGCTCCCGGAAGCGCCCGTCGGGGGCGAGGTTGCCGGTGGCGGGAAGGTTGCGGGCGCCCGGAATGTGCCCGGCGACCGGGTCGATCGGCTCGGACTCGCCGCGGTAGCGCTCCGCCGCGCGGGCGTCGAGCAGGACGCCTTCATGCGCCAGGCGCGCGGCCGCGGCGGCGTCGAGCAGCGCCATCCCTCCGGGCCGAGCTTCGAACTCGCCGGGTGCCGGGATCGGGACCTCGGTGCTCAGCGGCTCGCCGGCGGCCCGCCAGGCGGCAAGTCCGCCGTCGAGGACGGCAACCCGGGGATGGCCGTGGTAGCGCAGCAGCCACCAGGCTCGCGCCGCCGACAGAGCGCCACCGGCGTCGTAGACCACCACCGGACGCTCGCTCGACACGCCCTTGGACCGCATGGCCCCGGCGAACGCTCCCGGGTCCGGTAGCGGGTGACGCCCGCCCGCGCCCGGCGGAGCCGAGAGCTCGCGCTCGAGGTCCACGAACACCGCGCCCGGG